>CAZIGW010000057.1:0-18178 GCA_964538565.1 uncultured Hyphomicrobiales bacterium
TCAACGCCGGCGACGGCGCGCACGAGCACCCCACCCAGGCGCTGCTCGACGCGCTGACGATCCGCCGCAACAAGGGCCGCATCGAGCACCTCGTGGTCGCGATCTGCGGCGACATCCTGCACTCGCGGGTCGCGCGCTCCAACATCATCCTGCTCAACACGCTCGGCGCGCGCGTGCGCGTGGTCGCACCTTCGACGCTGCTGCCGCCCGGGATCGAGCGCTTCGGCGTCGAAGTCTGCCGCGACATGCGCCAGGGCCTGCGCGACGCCGACATCGTCATGATGCTGCGCCTGCAGCGCGAGCGCATGAACGGATCGTTCGTGCCTTCGACGCAGGAGTATTTCCATTACTACGGGCTCGACGAGAAGAAGCTCGCCTATGCCAAGCCGGACGCGCTCGTCATGCATCCCGGACCGATGAACCGCGGCGTGGAGATCGACTCGGGCGTCGCCGACGGCGCGCAATCGCTCATCCGCGAGCAGGTCGAAATGGGGGTCGCCGTGCGCATGGCGGTTCTCGAAGCCCTCTCGCGCAACTTTCCCAATGCCTGATCCATGCTGACCGAACGCCGCCCGATCCTGCTCGCCAACGCCCGGATCGTCGATCCGTCGCGCGACCTCGATCTCAACGGCGACCTGCTCATCGCCGACGGCGTGATCCGCGGCGCCGAGCGCGGCATCGGCGCGGGCGGAGTGCCGGAAGGAACCGAGGTGGTCGACTGCAAGGGCAAGCTCGTCGCCCCCGGGCTCGTCGACATGCGGGCATTCATCGGCGAGCCGGGTGCCGAGTATCGCGAGACCTTCGCCTCGGCGAGCCAGGCGGCGGCGGCCGGCGGCGTCACCACCATCGTGTGCCAGCCCGACACGAGCCCCGTCATCGACGAGCCCGCCATGGTCGACTTCGTCTTGCGGCGCGCGCGCGACACGGCGATCGTCCACGTGCATCCGATGGCGGCGCTCACCAAGGGGCTCAAGGGCGCGGAGATGACAGAGATCGGCCTCCTGAAGGCGGCGGGCGCCGTCGCGTTCACGGACGGCGCGCAAAGCGTCACCAACGCGCAGGTCATGCGGCGTGCCCTCACCTACGCACGCGATTTCGATGCGCTCATCGTGCATCACACCGAGGACCCGAACCTCGTCGGCGAAGGCGTGATGAACGAGGGCGAATTCGCCGCCCGGCTCGGCCTCATCGGTGTGCCGAAAGCGGCGGAAGCCATCATGCTCGAGCGCGACATACGCCTCGTGGCGCTGTCAGGCGCGCGTTATCACGCAGCCTCCCTCACCTGCGAGGAATCGCTCGACGTGCTGCGCCGGGCCAAGGAAGCGGGCGAGACGGTGACCGCCGCCGCTTCGATCAATCACTTGACGCTCAACGAGATCGACGTCGGTTCCTACCGCACCTTCTGCAAGCTCTCCCCGCCGTTACGCGCCGAGTCCGATCGCGCCGCGCTCGTGGCCGCGCTCGCTTCGGGGTTGATCGACGTGGTCATGTCCGACCACAACCCGCAGGACGTCGAGACCAAGCGCCTGCCGTTCGCCGAGGCCGCCGCCGGCGCGATCGGTATCGAGACGATGCTCACGGCCGGCTTGCGCCTCGTCCACAACGGCGAGGTCGAGCTCAGCGTCCTGCTCAAGGCGATGTCTACACGGCCGGCCGAACTGCTGGGCCTTCCGGCCGGCACCTTGCGCCCGGGCGCGCCCGCCGACGTGATCGTGGTCGACCTGGACGTGCCCTGGGTCCTCGACCCGGCCGACCTCAAGTCCAAATGCAAGAACACGCCGTTCGACGAGGCGAAGTTCACCGGACGGGTGGCGCGCACGATCGTCGCCGGGCGCACGGCCTACGAATACGTCTGATCTAACCTCTGTCGATTTGCGGGCGAACTGTTTCCAAGCCTCGTTCACGCCGACAATGACGCGGTTCGCATCGGGCACCGCGCCGCGCGCCGGCAGCGCATCGAGCCCTTGAACCGCTGCATCCGAACCGTCGGCACGGCCACGCCGTTCGCCTTCGCAAGGTTCCGCATCGCCTCTTCTCTTGCCGCAAGCACACGACGCCCGGGCGTCGGGACCGCACACCCCCAGGGTCGTCCGGCGCCGTTCTCTGTGCTCATCATTGTCTCTTCCCATTGGGCGGCCCGCGGCGAAACGCTCGCAGCGCCCCTGTGCGCGGTCCGCGCCGTCGCGTTGCGCCGCGCCGGGCATGGCGGTATGGACGCCGTAGCCGGACGCGTGCCGGCTGCCGGCGGGACCACCCCCGGCGTTCCGCAATCCCGACGGGCACGATCCGCATGCCGCACCTGCTCGACTGGTCGCTTGTGCCCACCGACGCCATCGCGTTGGCGTTCGGCTATCTGCTTGGATCGATCCCCTGCGGCCTGATCCTCACCCGCATGGCGGGCCTCGCCGACATTCGCACGATCGGGTCGGGCAACATCGGGGCGACCAACGTCCTGCGCACCGGGCGCAAGTCGCTCGCCACCGCCACGCTCGTGGGCGACGCCCTCAAGGGCACGCTCGCGGTGCTCCCGGCCTCGCACTGGCTCGGCGCAGAGGCCGCGATCGCCGCGGGCCTCGGCGCCTTTCTCGGTCATCTGTTTCCGGTCTGGCTCGGATTCCGTGGCGGCAAGGGGGTCGCCACCTACATCGGGCTTCTCCTTGCGTTCGACTGGCGCGTCGCGCTCGCCTTCTGCGCGGTCTGGCTCGCGGTCGCCGCGCTCACGCGCTACTCCTCGCTCTCCGGCCTGGTCGCGAGCGCCGCGACACCGCTCCTGCTGTGGCTTCTCGGCGAGCCACGGGAAGCGCTTCTCTTCCTGGCGCTCACGCTCGTGGTGTGGATCATGCACCGGGGCAACATCGCCCGGCTGGCGGCGGGCACCGAAGGCAGGATCGGTGCGGGCAAGGCCGATCCACAGCCGAATTCCCAGCGCTGAGACAGAACGTCCGCGCCCTGCAACTGACGGTTGACGACCTTCCATCAAACAGGCTGACTGGCGCCCGGGACAAAAGGGAGCGACGTGAACCCACGCGACGAAAACCGTCTGAGCGACGAAGAACGGATCGCCTGGCTGCGGCTCATCCGCAGCGAGCACGTCGGTCCGCGCACGTTCCTCGGTCTCATCGAGCATTTCGGTAGCGCGGCGGCCGCGCTCAAGGCTTTGCCGGATCTTGCGCGACGCGGCGGCGCGCGTTCGGTCGGCGTCTGCGCGCGCGAGCGGGCCGAACGCGAATTGGAGAAGGCCGCGCGGCTCGGCGTCACCCTCGTCGCGCTGTGCGAGCCCGAGTATCCGCTGCGGCTGCGGATGATCGACGATCCGCCGCCGATCCTTGCCGTGCGGGGAAATCCCGGCGTCTTCGCGCGGCCCTCGGTCGCCATCGTCGGGTCGCGCAACGCCTCGGCTGCCGGGGTCAAGTTCGCGCAGACGATCGCGCGCGATCTCGCCGGGGCGGGCTTCGTCATCGTCTCCGGCCTCGCGCGCGGGATCGACGCGGCGGCCCACCGGGCGAGCGCCGCCAGCGGGACGATCGCGGCTCTGGCGGGCGGCCACGACCGGATCTATCCGCCCGAGCACGTCGGACTGGTGGACGCCTTGCTGGCCGAAGGGGCGGCGGTGAGCGAAATGCCGTTCGGCTGGGAGCCGCGCGGACGCGATTTTCCCCGCCGCAACCGGCTGATCTCCGGACTGTCTGCCGGCGTCATCGTCGTGGAGGCGGCGAAGCGCTCGGGTTCGTTGATCACCGCCCGGTTGGCGCTCGAACAGGGACGCGAGGTATTCGCCGTGCCGGGCTCCCCGCTCGATCCGCGCGCCGAGGGGACCAACGGACTTCTCAAGCAAGGGGCCACGCTGGTGACGCAGGCCGCCGACGTGGTCGCGGCGCTCCAACCCATCGTCGGACGCCCGGTCGACCTGCGCGACGAATTCCCGCAGTCCCGGGCGGGCGCGGCCAACGGCGCAGACGGGGCGGAAGATAATGTATCGGGCGGTGACGACCATGCCCGCCGGCGTGTGATGGAACTGCTCGGGCCGACGCCGGTCGCGGTCGACGATCTGATCCGGCTGTCGGGCGCCTCGCCGGCGCTGGTGCGCACGACGCTGCTCGAACTGGAGGTGGCCGGCCGGCTCGAGCGCCAGGCGGGCGGGCTCGTTGCCCTGCTGTAACGCTGGGGCGGCCTTGTTTTACCTCCCCTCTATGCTCGCATTGGTTGTGTTTGATCAATATTTTCCGCACTGATTGCTGGCGAATCAGGCCGGGGCTCAGCGTAACGATTTGACAGGCGGGGATGGGTTACCCATCTATGCCCGGCAATTGCGGCCGACGGATCGTCCGGACGCCGCGCGATCCGAAAAAACCATTGGATTTTCATGAACATAGTCGTTGTCGAATCCCCGGCCAAGGCCAAGACGATCAACAAGTACCTTGGCCGCGGCTATGAGGTCCTGGCGTCGTTTGGCCATGTCCGGGATCTCCCGGCCAAGGACGGGTCGGTCGATCCCAACGCCGATTTCCGCATGATCTGGGAAGTCGACGCGAAGGCGCAGAAGCGCCTCAACGACATCGCCCGGGCGGTCAAGGGCGCCGACAAGCTCATTCTGGCAACCGACCCGGATCGCGAAGGCGAGGCGATCTCCTGGCACGTGCTCGAGGTGCTCAAGGAGAAGCACGCCCTCAAGGACCAGCAGGTCGAACGCGTCGTCTTCAACGCCATCACCAAGCAGGCCGTGGCGGAGGCGATGAAGCACCCCCGCACGATCGACAAGGCCCTGGTCGACGCCTATCTGGCCCGGCGCGCCCTCGATTACCTCGTCGGCTTCACCCTTTCCCCGGTGCTCTGGCGCAAGCTGCCCGGTTCACGCTCCGCCGGCCGCGTGCAGTCGGTGGCGCTGCGACTCGTCTGCGACCGCGAGCTCGAAATCGAGAAGTTCGTCCCGCGCGAGTACTGGTCGCTCCTGGCGACGCTCGCCACGCCGCGCGGCGAGACCTTCGAGGCGCGCCTCGTCGGCGCCGACGGCCGCAAGATCCAGCGCCTCGACGTCGGCACGGGCGCCGAGGCGGAGGACTTCAAGAGAGCGCTCGAAGCCGCCACCTTCACGGTGACATCGGTCGAGGCCAAGCCGGCGCGGCGCAACCCGCCGCCGCCCTTCACGACGTCGACGCTCCAGCAGGAGGCGAGCCGCAAGCTCGGCTTTGCGCCCGCCCACACCATGCGGATCGCGCAGCGTCTCTACGAGGGCATCGACATCGGCGGCGAGACCGTCGGCCTCATCACCTACATGCGAACCGACGGCGTGCAGATGGCCGAAGAGGCACTGCCGGCGATCCGCAACGTCATCGAGTCCGACTACGGCGCCCGCTATCTGCCGGACACGCCGCGCCGCTATCAGACAAAGGCCAAGAATGCGCAGGAGGCGCACGAGGCGATCCGTCCGACCGACGTCGCCGCACGCCCGCGCGAGCTCGCGCGCGTGCTCGAACCGGAGCAGGCGAAGCTCTACGAGCTGATCTGGCTGCGCGCGGTGGCGAGCCAGATGGAATCCGCCGAGATCGAGCGCACGACCGTCGACATCGCCGCCAAGGCCGGCGGGCGCAATCTCGATCTGCGCGCGACCGGCACCGTCGTGAAGTTCGACGGCTTCCTGACGCTCTACCAGGAGGGCCACGACGACGGGGAGGACGACGAGGAGTCGCGCCGCCTGCCGGTGATGAGCGCCCACGAACGCCTGGAGCGGCGCTCGATCTCGGCGACGCGGCACTTCACCGAGCCGCCGCCGCGCTATTCGGAAGCCTCCCTCGTCAAGCGCATGGAGGAGCTCGGCATCGGCCGGCCCTCGACCTACGCGTCGATCCTGCAGGTGCTCAAGGACCGCAAGTACGTCCGCCTCGACAAGCGCCGGCTCATTCCCGAGGATCGCGGGCGCATCGTCGTCGCCTTCCTCGAGAGCTTCTTCACCAAATACGTCGAGTACGACTTCACGGCGGACCTCGAAGAGCAGCTCGACCGCGTGTCCAACAACGAGGTGGAGTGGCGCGATCTGCTGCGCGACTTCTGGCGCGATTTCATCGGCTCGGTCGAGGGCATCAAGGACCTGCGCATCGGCGCCGTCCTCGACGCGCTCGACGAGATGCTGGCGCCGCACGTGTTCCCGCCGCGCGCCGACGGCACCGATCCGCGCCAGTGTCCGGGCTGCGGCAGCGGCCGTCTGTCGCTCAAGCTCGGAAAGTTCGGCGCCTTCATCGGCTGCTCGAACTACCCGGAATGCCGTTACACGCGGCAGTTCGCGGTGCCCGGCGCCGACGGCGCGACCGATACCGGCCCGAAGAAGCTCGGCGAGGATCCGGTCACCGGCCTCGACGTGACGCTGCGCACCGGACGCTTTGGTCCCTACATCCAGCTCGGCGAAGCCCAGGAGGGCGAGAAGCCGAAACGCGCCGGCCTGCCGAAGGGCACCGACCCTGAAAAGGTCGATCTCGAATTTGCGCTCAAGCTGCTCTCGCTGCCGCGCGAGGTCGGCCGGCATCCGGAGGATGGCGAACCGATCCTCGCCGGCATCGGCCGGTTCGGACCCTACGTCCAGCACGGCAAGACCTACGCCAATCTCGAATCGACCGAGGAAGTCTTCACCGTCGGCCTCAACCGCGCGGTGACGCTGATCGCCGAGAAGATCGCCAAGGGACCGCGCGCGCGGCGCTTCGGCGATCCCGGCCGTCCGCTCGGCGAGCACCCCGAGCGCGGCGGACCCGTGGTGGTGAAGAAGGGCCGCTACGGACCCTATGTCAGCCACGACGGCGTCAACGTCACGCTGCCGCGCGACAGCGACCCCGACCAGATCACGTTGCCGGAGGCGGTGGCGCTGATCGACGCCAAGGCGGGTTCCAAGAAGGGCAAGGCGACGGGCCGCCGGCGCGCCGCCGCGAAGCCGGCCGAAGCCGCGCCGCAGGCGGTCCCGCCGGCCGCCGCGGCGGAAACGAAGCCGCGCAAGGCGGCCAGGAAGCCCGAGAAGACGTCAGCCAGGCCGGAAGCCCCCAAGCCGGAAAAGGTGCCGCCCCTCAGGGCGATGCCGGCGCCAGCGAAGAAACCGGCGAAGAAGCCGGCGGCGAAGTCGGCCAAGAAGCCGCCGGGAAAGGCCCGGGCCGCGGCCGGAAAGTGAGCGCGGCCTGCCAGCGCGCGGCGCGCCCCACTCAACAACCTGGCGGTTCGTGCTTATATCCGGGGCGGAGATGCCGCCGGCCGGCTCCTTGCCATCGCGGCCAAGGGGCTGTGGGCCGGCGAGGACTGTCTTGATCCCCGGATAGCACTTGGACAAGCCGCACAGACTCACCGCCGTCCCCTCGAAGGAGGAGATCCTCGGCTTCATCGGTGAGCAGTCGGGCAAGGTCGGCACGCGCGAGATCGCCCGCGCCTTCGGCCTCAAGAACGCCGACCGCGCCGCCCTGAAGGCGATGCTGCGCGAACTCGCCGACGAAGGCCGGATCGAGCGCCGGCGCAAGAAGCTGCATCGCGCCGGCGGGCTCCCGTCCGTGGTGCTCGCGGACGTCGCCCTGCGCGACCCCGACGGCGAGCTGATCGCGCTGCCGACCGAATGGGACGAGGAGGCGAACGGCCCGCCGCCGAAGATCCGCCTCCATGTTCCGCGCCGCGCGCGCCCGGGCGAGGTCCCGGGTGTGGGCGACCGTGCGCTGCTGCGCGTCGAGGAGACGGGCGAGGAAGACGACCCGGTCCGTTACCGCGGGCGCGCCATCAAGATCATCGACCGCGCCAAGCACCGCGTGCTCGGCATCTTTCGTGCTTTGCCGGGCGGCGGCGGCCGTCTCGTGCCGGTCGACAAGAAGAGCCTCGGACGCGAGCTCGCCATCGCGCCGGGTGCCACCCACGACGCCCGGGACGGTGACCTCGTCGCCGCCGAGGTCACCCGCCACACCGGCTACGGCCGGCCGTCGGCCCGGATCATGGAACGCCTCGGCTCGCTCGCCAGCGAGCGCGCCGTGAGCCTGATCGCGATCCACGCGCACGGCATTCCGAACGAGTTCGGACGCGAGCCGCTGCACGAAGCCGAGAGCGCGCGCCCGACCACGCTCGAAGGCCGCGAGGACTGGCGCGAAGTTCCCCTGGTCACCATCGATCCGGCCGACGCCAAGGACCACGACGACGCGGTGTTCGCCCGGCCCGACACGGACCCGGCCAACAAGGGCGGATTCATCATCGACGTGGCGATCGCCGATGTCGCGCACTACGTGCGGCCGGGCTCGGCGCTCGACCGCGAGGCCCTGCTGCGCGGCAATTCGGTCTATTTCCCCGACCGCGTCGTCCCGATGCTGCCCGAGCGCATCTCCAACGACCTGTGCTCGCTGCGCCCCGGCGAGGATCGCGCGGCGCTCGCCGTGCGCATGATCATCGGGGCCGACGGACGCAAGCGCTCGCACACCTTCCATCGCGTGCTGATGCGCTCGGTCGCCCGCCTGAATTACGCGCAGGCGCAATCCGCCATCGAGGGCCGCCCCGACGAGGCGGTCGAGCCGCTCGTCCCGATGGTGATCGAGCCGCTCTATGCCGCCTACCGGGCGCTGACGATCGCGCGCGCGGCGCGCGGACCGCTCGATCTCGACCTTCCCGAACGCAAGATCGTTCTCAAGCCGGACGGCACCGTCGACCGGGTGATCACGCCGCAGCGCCTCGACGCACATCGGCTGATCGAGGAGTTCATGATCCTCGCCAACGTCGCCGCCGCCGAGACGCTCGAGCGCGCGCGCGTTCCCCTGGTCTATCGCGTGCATGAGGAGCCGAGTCCCGAGAAGCTCGAGGCGCTGCGCGAGTTTCTGGCGAGCCTCGACATTTCTTTTCCGCGCGGCGGCGCGCTGCGCCCGGCCGCGTTCAACCACATTCTCGCGCGCGTGAAAGGGCGGGACGTCGAGGCCCTCGTCAATGAAGTGGTCCTGCGCACGCAGGCGCAGGCCGAATATTCCGCCGAGAACTACGGGCACTTCGGTCTCAACCTGCGCCGCTACGCGCACTTCACCTCGCCGATCCGGCGCTACGCCGATCTCGTCGTCCATCGCGCCCTGATCCGCGCGCTCAAGCTCGGCCGCGACGGCCTGCCGGAGACGCAGGACACGGCGGCGCTCGGCGAGATCGCCGCGCGCATCTCGGCCGCCGAACGCCGCGCGATGACCGCGGAGCGCGAGACGGTCGATCGCCTGATCGCGCATTTCCTCGCCGACCGCGTCGGAGCCACATTCGAGGGCCGGATCTCCGGCACCGTCCGGGCCGGACTTTTCGTGAAGCTCGACGACACCGGCGCCGACGGTTTCGTGCCCGCCGCCACGATGGGCAGCGAGTACTTTCGCTACAACGAGCGCCAGCACGCGCTGGTCGGCGACGACAGCGGCCAGACCTATCGGCTCGGTGACCGTGTCACGGTGCGCCTCGTCGAGGCGGCGCCGGTTGCCGGCGCGCTTCGATTCGAACTTCTGTCCGAAGGGCGCTATGAGAAGGCCGCCGGGCGACGCGGGAGAACCGGACGCGCGGCAAGACCGGAGAGAACCGGCCGGTCTGCCCGGCCGCGCGGCGAAGGGCGCCGGAAACGGACCGGGAACTGGAGCAAGAGATGACGGAACACGAGTTGGATCGTTTCCCCGAGCATGCGCCGCGCGACACGATGGCGGCTCTCTTTCGCGGCTTTCGGGGGCGATGTCCGAAGTGCGGCAAGGGTCGGCTTTTCCGTGCATTCCTGAAAGTCACGGACACCTGCCCGGTGTGCGGCGAGGCGCTGCATCACCACCGCGCCGACGATGCGCCGGCCTATTTCGTCATCCTGATCACCGGGCACATCGTGGTGCCGCTGTCGCTGGCGGTCGAGACGGCATATTCGCCGTCCTACTGGCTGCACGCCGCGATATGGCTGCCGCTCACGCTCGGACTGGCGCTCGGCCTGCTGCAGCCGGTGAAAGGCGCGATCGTCGGCTGGCAATGGGCGCACTACATGCATGGCTTCGGCGGCGAAGCGGACGACGAGCCGCAGGAGCGCCTGCAACCGGCGGTGCAGACCCGCAGCTGGAGCGCCGCGCGCACGCCCGAGTGATGAGCGAACTTGCCGCGCTTCTGACCGAGCGCCTGACGGCGGCGGCGCGCGAACAATCGTTTCCGTACTGCCGCCCGAAGGATGCGGCCACGCTGATCCTGGTCGACCGCTCAGGCCGCTCCCCCAAGGTGCTGCTCGGCCGCCGCCACCGGGGCCACGCCTTCATGCCGGGCAAATTCGTCTTTCCCGGCGGACGGGTCGAGCCGGCCGACCGCCGGATGTCGTCGGCCACCCCAATCTCCGAACGGATCGAGCGCCAGCTCATGCGCAAGGTCGGGCGCCCCAGCCCCGAACGCGCGCGAGCCATGGCGCTCACCGCCATTCGCGAGACCTTCGAGGAGACCGGCTTCATGGTCGGCGTGAAAGCCTCGCCAACATCGCGGGCGCCGGGCGCGCACTGGGCGCCGTTCGCGCAGGCCGGCGTGCAGCCCGATCTCGCCGCTCTTCACCTGATCGGCCGCGCCATCACACCGCCGGGGCGGCCGCGGCGCTTCGACACACGATTCTTCGCGACCGACGCCCGCGCGATCGTGCATCGGATCGACGGCGTCGTCGGCCCGGATGCCGAACTGGTCGAGCTCGTCTGGCTGACGATCGCCGAGGCCAAGAGACTCGACACGCCGGTCATCACGCAGGCCATGCTGGCGGAACTCGAGGCGCGCCTCGCCTGCGGCTTCGACCACGCCGCGCAGGTTCCCTTCTATCGCATGCGGCATGGTCGCTTCGTCCGCGAGACGCTATAAATTCGCCGCAAATCAGTTCTCCGGACTCCGGAAGACCGCGTTCATCTCCGGGGACGAAGGACGGTGCACATCCTGGGCATCCACAACGGCGGCCACGACGCAGCCGCGTGCCTGTTCCGCGATTACGAGCTCCTCGCGGCGGTATCGCTCGAGCGGCTGACACGCCGCAAGAACGACGGCGTGAGCGCGGCGGCGGAACTTCCCCTGCCCGCCATCGACGAGTGCCTGGCGATCGCCGGCCTCTCGCGCGCCGACGTGGACGTCGTGTGCGCCTCGCGCGCGCATTGGAACGTCCAGTCGTACCGGCTTGCGGGCCGCTGGGGCCTCAAGCAGCGCTCCTACCGCTGGCTCGGCATCGAGCGCATGCGACTGATGACCGACATGATGCGCAAGCAGGGCACCGAAGATGCGATGAAGATCTTCGATGCCGCGCGATTCCGCCGCCGCTACGGATTCGAGAAGGCCGAGATCTCCTTCTACAACCACCACGCCGCGCACGGACTGCCGGCCTATTTCTATTCCGAGTTCGAGGACGCGCTGATCTACACGGCCGACGGCGTCGGCGACAATGTCTCCTACAGCGCGAGAAGCGCGCGGAGCGGCACCATCGACCTCCTGTTCGGCGGCGACGAGAATCTCGGCGTGCCCTACGCCGTCAACAGCCTCGGTCTGCTCTACTGCTACTTCACCGACGCGCTCGGTTTCATCTGGAACCGCCACGAAGGAAAGGTGACGGGGCTCGCCGCGTTCGGCACGCCGCTCGCTGCCGAGGACATCGTGCGTCACTTTGCGGTCGACGACCGCGGCTGGATCGTCTCCGATTTTCCCTCCTACGAGGCGATGCGCGAGTATGCGCGCGCGCTCTGCCGCCGGCACACCCGCGAGGACGCAGCCGCCTCCGTGCAGGCGGCCGTCGAAACGCTCGTCTGCCGGGCGGCGGAAACGCTGCTGCGAAGAACCGAGCAGCGCTCGCTCGCGGTCGGCGGCGGCTTGTTCGCCAACGTGCGGCTCAACCGCGCGCTGCTCGAGACGACCGTCGCCGAGCGGATCTTCGTCTATCCGGCGATGGGCGACGAAGGGCTGCCGGTCGGCGGCTGTCTTGCCTATCTGCACGCGCGCGACGGCGCCGGGACGTGGCAGCGCAACCGCCGCGGCCTCGACAGTCTCTATCTCGGGCGCGACCACGGGCATTCATTCGCGGCCGCGGCACGGAAATTTCCGCAGGTTGCGGCCGATGCGCAGCGCGCGGTCGAAAAGACCGTCGACGCCCTGGTGGCCGGCCGCGTGATCGCGATCTACACGGGTCGGATGGAGTTCGGACCGCGCGCGCTCGGCGCCCGCTCGATCCTCGCCTCGCCGGTGCGGCGCGAGGTGAACGACACCATCAACAAGCGGCTCGAACGCTCGGAATTCATGCCGTTCGCGCCGGTCGTGCTCGCCGAGCACGCCGCCGAGGTCTTCGACATCCATGCCGGCAACGCCCATGCGGCGCGTTTCATGACCATCACGTGCGACGTGCGCCCGCAATGGCGCGAACGCATTCCGGCCGTCGTTCACATCGACGGGTCGGCTCGGCCGCAAACCATCACGGCGCACCACAACCCGCTCTACCACCGGGTGCTCGACCTGTTCCACCAGCGCACGGGCCTGCCGGTGCTGGTCAACACGAGCTTCAACGTGCACGAGGAGCCGATCGTCGACCGGCCCGAGCAGGCCCTGAAATCGCTCGTCGACGGCCGGATCGACGGCATTCTGACCGGCGAGGCGCTCTATACCGTGCCCGGTGTCCCCTGACCGGCTCCCCGCGCCCCGTTGGTTGACATTTCGCGGTCGGCCGCTACGTTCCGGGCAGCATTGCGGGGACCGGCGCCCCGCCCATCGAGGAACTCGCCATGGCCAAGGCCGCGTCCGTCAAGATCAAGCTCGTGTCGAGCGCCGACACCGGCTTCTACTATGTGACCAAGAAGAACTCGCGCACCAAGACCGACAAGCTGGTGCTGAAGAAATACGATCCGGTCGCGCGCAAGCACGTCGAATTCCGCGAAACGAAGATCAAGTAGGCGGCCGCGAATCGCGCCGTCGGCGGGGCGCTTCGGCGCCCCTTTGATTTTGTGCGCTCCGTTCGCGCCGGTCTCTTTGCGCCCGCCCTGCGCCGGGATGGCACGCAGATTTCGAAAAAGCACGTCGCGAGGCCGGAGACGAGCCGAGCGCCGTTGCGAACGCGTCACGGCCCGCGCGACTGTGGGTCACCTGTCCACAGCCGGGGGGTTTCGCGAGCGTTTTCAGTCGCAGCTGCGACGGTAATATCTTATGCAACTCGCGCCGGACGGCGGTGGGATCGAGGTCAGGAAGGTGGCCGGTCGGGAGCGGCGTCATGAGGAGGCCACTCGCACCGCTCCCGAACCGGCCGAACCCCACGGACCCAGGAGATGCGGCGGACCTGAGCATTCCGTAGGGTTATCAGTAGGATGGTAGACATCTGGGCGCGGGACGTCGCCGTCCCCACCGTGACCCAAGTCACCCCACCTGTCGGGATGGAAGGCTACCCCAAGCGGTGGGGAAATCAACCAGTCAACCGCCCGTTTGCAGCGCCTTCAAACGTCAACCTTAAGCGTCAGGGTTTACGGCAATTGGCCGGGGCCGCGCCGGCGGGAGGCGCCGGTTCAGGCCGCGTCCGCCACCACGCGATTGCGGCCGTCGCGCTTGGCGCGATAGAGCGCCTGGTCGGCGCGCTTGAGCAGGGTCGCGGCCGTGTCCGAGGGGGCGTCGAGCGCGGCGAGACCGATCGAGATCGTCAGGTTGAGCGAGCGCGTCCCCTGCGCGACCGGGAACGGTTCGCCGGCGATCCGCCGACGCAGGCGTTCGGCCACGATGGTGGCGACCCCCATGTCGGTCTCCGGCATCACGACGACGAATTCCTCCCCGCCGTAGCGGCACGCGAGATCGATGCCGCGAATCAGCTTCTTCAGGCGCAGCGCGAATTCGCGCAGCACGTCGTCGCCGCCGTCGTGCCCGTAGGTGTCGTTCACCGACTTGAAGTAGTCGATGTCGAGCACCAGGACGGTAAGCGGCTTGCCGCGCGCGGCGGACTGGGCCACCAGCGTCCCCAGATGGCTTTCCATGTAGCGGCGATTGTGCAGACCGGTCAGCGGGTCGGTGATCGCGAGCTCGAGCGACAACTGCATGTTGTCGCGCAGGCGCTCGGTGTAGCGCCTCTTGCGCACCTGTGAGCGCGCGCGCGCCAGGAGCTCGTTCCTGTCGATCGGCCGGGTCACGTAGTCGTTCACGCCGATCTCCAGGCCGCGGATCAGTCGCTGGGTGTCTTCCCCCTCGGAGATGAGGAGAATCGGAAGGGCCCGCGTGCGTTCGAGCGAACGGATCTGGCTGCACAGGCGCAGGCCGTCGAAATCGGCGAGGCCGAGCGAGACGATGACGAGATCGTAGGCGCCCTCCGCGACGTGGAACAACGCCTTGCCCGGGTCGGGTTCGACATCGACCGCATGCTCGGCGGCGAGCGTCGAGGCGACACGCTCGTAGGAGGCCGGCCGGTCGTCGACGATCAGCACGCGACCGCCGCGCCCGGAATCGGCGATCGATTCCACGGCCGGATTGCGGATGCCGATTTCCTTCGACGTCATCGCGCGCATGCGCAGCTCGTCGCTCATCATCTTGATGCGCACGAGCGAACGGACCCGCGACAGCAGCGCGATGTCGCTGACCGGCTTGGTGAGGAAGTCGTCGGCGCCGGCTTCCAGGCCCTTCACGCGGTCCGCCGCCTGGTCGAGCGCCGTCACCATGATGACCGGGATGTGATGGGTGGCCGGATTGGCCTTGAGCCGGCGGCAGACTTCGAAGCCGTCCATCTCCGGCATCATCACGTCGAGCAGGACGATGTCGCACTGCGTGCGCTCGCACAGCGCCAGCGCCTCGTCACCGCGCATGGCGGTCATCACGTCGAAATATTCGGCCGACAGTCGCGCCTCGAGCAGCTTCAGGTTGGCTGCGACGTCGTCGACGACGAGAATACGCGCGGTCATCGCCGTCCCCTTAGACGTTCCCGAGGAAGTGTCTGATGGTTTCGATGAACTTTCCCACCGAGATCGGCTTGGACAGATAGGCCTCGCAGCCTCCCTGTCGAATCCGCTCTTCGTCGCCCTTCATGGCGAACGCGGTGACGGCGACCACGGGAATCGTCTTCAACTCGGGATCATCCTTCAGCCACTTGGTCACTTCGAGACCGGACACCTCGGGAAGCTGGATGTCCATCAGGATCAGATCGGGGTGATGCCGGCGCGCGAGATCGATCGCCTCGATGCCGTTTCGCGTGCCCACCGTC
This sequence comes from uncultured Hyphomicrobiales bacterium, assembly GCA_964538565.1. GTDB lineage: Bacteria > Pseudomonadota > Alphaproteobacteria > Rhizobiales > Xanthobacteraceae > CAYVBN01. The sequence goes on from CAZIGW010000057.1 coordinate 15,155, forward strand.
TGATACCCGTGCGCCTCCAGCAGATCGTGGAAGAGCTTCATGTTGAGCTCGTTGTCCTCCACGATCAGGACGGTCTTGGCCATTCCATTCCTCTTGCGGCCTGCGACCGCGCCCGAACCGGTCGGAGCGCCCGACGTCGAATTCATCGTACCCGCGCCCCGCTACCATTCCGGCGGGCACACGCACGGTAGACGGCAATTCTTACAGAAGTACAAATCTCTATTCTAATCAATAAGGTTGCCAGGACCTTAAATGTTCTCGGCGAGATCCTGGCGCGCCGGCGCGCGGCCGGTCAATTCGCGCGGATTGGCGTCTCCTCGCAGGGCTTTACCATCGCGCGCAGTTCCTCCCCGGAGAGGAGCAGCGGGCGATTCGTCAGGCCGCCGTGGCGGTCGATCCAGGCGCGGATGGCCGGGGGATAGAGCGCGTACATGCCGGCGGTCGCCTCCGGCGCCGGCTTGCCGGTCGTGCGATGGAACGCCTGGTGGAAGCCGAGGATGGCGCGGCGTGTCACGCATACGTCGTGGCGCGCCAGCACCAGGGTGCAGGCGCTGAGGCAAAGGCCGTCGATGATGATCGGGCCCTCCGCCGTCGCCACCCATTTCAGCCGCGGCTGAACGAGACCGCCTTCGTCGAACGTGATGCGTTCCCTGGCGATCCCGCTCGATGCGGCGAACAAGACCAATGACATGGCGAGCGCCAGAACCACCGGCCTGCACACCGCCTCGATCGATCCGCGAACGCGATGCGGATCCGGGCACTTTGGCGCCCTCTGTTCGTCCGGCTCGCACGGACGAACAGCCTCGTGGACGCGCGCCATGGCTGTACTCCCTTACACAGGCCATGAGGGTTGCCACGAGAGAGAAAAAACTTGGTAAACCTTCGTTCGGCGCGTGCCGCCCGCCGGCGCGCCGCGCGGGACCCTGGCGAGGCGAGGCGCACGGAAATGGATCGGTCGTCGTCGATGGCGCGGGACGCGGCGGAGGCCCTGGCGGTCGAGGCGCTCACCTATCTGGCGGGCGAGCCCGAACGGCTGGCGCGCTTCCTCGACCTCTCCGGCATCGATCCGGCGTCGATCCGCGCCGCCGCGCGCGAACCGCGCTTTCTGGCCGGCGTTCTGGAGCACATCGCATCCGACGAGCGCCTGCTCACCGCGTTCGCGGACTCCGCCGACATCGCGCCCGAAACCGTCGATCGCGCACGCGCCGCCCTCGCCGGCCGGCGGTGGGAACGCGACGTGCCCTGAAATCCTCGCCCTTGGGGCGGCCGATTGACGCCGGCGAAAACCCCGCCGACCATGCCCCGACGTACCCTTCATCCGAGTCGGCGATGGGATTCTGCCGCGACTGCCTGGCCGACGTTGCGACCGGCGTGCGCCGCTGCGCGGCCTGCGCCTCCCCGCGCGTCGTGCATCATGCCGAAATCGACCGGCTGGCGATCGCGCACGTCGATTGCGACGCGTTCTACGCCACGATCGAGAAGCGCGACGATCCCTCGCTTGCCGACAAGCCGCTGATCGTCGGCGGCGGCAAACGCGGCGTCGTCGCCACCGCCTGCTACATCGCCCGCACCTACGGGGTGCGCTCCGCCATGCCGATGTTCCAGGCACGGCGGCTGTGCCCGCACGCGGTCGTCCTTCCGCCCGACATGACGAAATACGCGCGGGTCGGACGCGAGGTGCGGGCGCTGATGCTGGAGCTCACGCCGCTCGTCGAACCGGTCTCGATCGACGAAGCCTTCATGGATCTCTCTGGAACCGACCGGCTGCACGGCCGCTCGCCCGCCCGGTCGTTGGCGCGTTTCGCCCGCCGGGTCGAGGAGACGCTCGGCATCACCGTGTCGGTCGGCCTGTCGGAGAACAAGTTTCTCGCCAAGATCGCCTCCGATCTCGACAAGCCGCGCGGCTTCTCGGTGCTGAGCCGGACAGAGGCCCGGGCGTTTCTGGCGCCGCGGCCGGTGACGTTCATCTGGGGCGTCGGCAAGGCGATGGGCGAGCACCTCGCCCGCGAAGGCTTCCGCACCATCGCCGACCTGCAACGCGCCGATTCCACCGAGCTGATGCGCCGTTTCGGCGCCGAAGGCCTGCGGCTCTCGCGCCTCGCGCACGGCATCGATGAGCGCGCCGTCGACCCCGAGCGCGAGACCAAGAGCGTTTCGGCGGAGACGACGCTCGAGGAGGACATCGCCCTCTTCCGTCCGCTCGAGCGCCGCCTGTGGGCCCTGAGCGAGAAAGTCTCGGCGCGGCTGAAGGCCAAGGAGCTTGCCGGAGCGACCGTCACCCTCAAGCTCAAGACCGCCGATTTCAAGCTGCGCACGCGGGCGCGCTCGCTCGGCGCCCCGACGCAGCTCGCCGCCAAGATCTTCGCCGCCGGACGCGAGCTGCTTGCGCGCGAGACCGACGGCACGCGCTTTCGCCTCATCGGCATCGGTGTGTCGGCGCTCACGGACAGCGAAGCGGCCGATCCGGCGGATCTCGTCGATTTCGAGATCAAGCGCACGGCCGCCGCCGAACAGGCCGTCGACCGCCTGCGCGCCAGGTTCGGCCGCGGTGCGGTGGTCAAGGGGTTGGCGTTCGACGACGAGGCGTAGTTCGCGCCGGCCGGGTCGGAACGGTTCGGATGCGACCGCGACCGCGCGGCGCCGCTATTGACAGGGCTTGGCCTGCTTCATGTCGAGCTCGGTCATCTCGCCGGCGACGACGAAGTCGCCGTAGTCGAGCGAGAGCGCGCGCGAGATTCCGTTCTCGTAGAGCTCGAAGCTGATCGCATAGACGGGCGTCTGCTCGCCCGCCTTGGAGGCCTTGTCGAAATAGCTGATGGTCACCGGCCAGCGCCGGAGATGCTCGAGCTCCGGCTTGCCGGCGGCCGCATCGGTCGGCTTCTTGTCGCCCGGCGGGATCTCGTGCCCGATGACGGTGAGCGTGTTGTAGATCTTCTCGCCGCTCTCCGACCCGTCGTAGACCGGGAAATCGAGGATGGTTTTCCCCTCGATCGCCGCCTCGATGATGCGGCGCATGTGCTCGGT
>CAZIGW010000058.1:0-2735 GCA_964538565.1 uncultured Hyphomicrobiales bacterium
TTGGATAAAGGCTGATGCCGATACCGATATACGACATGGCGAATAGGCCCACCGCGTAAAAGAACGGCGACATCTCTCCCCGTCCGATAGCGCGCCATCCCAGCAAGGCGAGAAGTGCGGTGACAATCGGCACGGGTGCCAGAAACCCGATGTTCGGCCAGGAAAACCAGCGCTCGGAAATGCCAGCGTTGGACAACGGCGTCCAAAGGCTGACGATACCGATGCAGGCGATGACGCCCAGGAAACAAAAGCGTGCCTGCAATCGCGCACGGGCCTGCAATTCGCCTTCCGTCTTCAGAATCAACCAGCAGGCGCCGAGAAGGCCATAACCGAATACCAATGCGACGCCGGTCAGAAGTGAAAACGGCGTGAAGCAATCGAAGCTGGAGCCGACGAAATGGCGCCCGTCGACCTTGAAGCCCTGAATGAACGCGCCCAACACAATGCCTTGCGCGAACGTCGCCACCAGCGAGCCGTAATGGAATGCGTGATCCCAGAAGGTGACGTGTTCCGCATCGCGGAAGCGGAATTCGAACGCCACGCCGCGAAACACCAGTGCCAGCAACATCACCAGAATGGGGAAGTAGACGGCGGGGATGATGATCGCGAAGGCCAGCGGAAACGCCGCCAGCAATCCGATGCCGCCCATCACCAGCCAGGTCTCGTTGCCGTCCCATATGGGTGCGATGGAATTCATCACCAGATTGCGGGACGCAAGATCGGGCGCATAACGATAGAGGATGCCGACGCCCAGATCGAAGCCGTCAAGCAGTACGTAAAGGAAAACGGCCACGCCGACGATCGCCGCCCATATCGGCACAAGATCGATGATCATCGCTGTCCCTCCGGCACGCCGGTCACGGGGTGTTTGGGAACGCCGCTTTCAACGGGGCCGTGCTCATCGGCTTGTACCGGTCCCTTCTTGATGACGCGCCACATCAGATAGGCACCAGATGGGAACATGATGAGATAGACGGCCATGTATCCCAGAAGCGAGAGCAACACGTCCCAGCCGGTAAGCGAGGGCGAAACGGAGTTTGCCGTGCGCATCAGGCCGTAAACCGTCCAAGGCTGACGTCCGACTTCCGTGGTCGTCCAGCCCGCGAGCACCGCGACGAATCCGATCGGCCCCACCCATTCGCAAAGTCTGAGATACCAATCCGCCGTCAGCAGGCGCATCAGCCGCAAGATGAGGCTGAGCGCCACCATCCCGAACATTATGAGTCCCAATCCCACCATGATGCGGAACGCGAAGAACGGTATGGCGACCGGCGGTATCTGATCGCGCGGCCATTCCTTGAGGCCAGGCACTTCGCCGCTGGCGCTGTGCGTGAGGATAAGGCTGCCGAGTTCCGGCACTTCGATGACCGCGTGATTGGTCTGGGCCTGCTCATCGGGGATGGCGAACAAGGCAAGCGGCGCATGCGCTTCGCGATTCCAGTGGGCCTCGATGGCGGCAAGTTTCGCCGGTTGATATTCCAGCGTGTTCAAACCGTGCAGGTCGCCCAGGATGACTTGCAGCGGTACCAGAACGGTGAGAAGCCACAATGTCATGGAAAGCATGCGCCGTCCTTCCTCCGGAAAATTGCCGCGTCGGATCAGCCATGCTCCAACCGCCACCACGACAAAGGCGGTGGTGACGTAGAAGCCGACAACCGTGTGCGCCAGCCGATAGGGGAAGGACGGATTGAAGATGATCGCGGCCCAATCGGTCGGAAAGAAACGTCCGTCGACAACCTTGTAGCCCGCTGGCGTCTGCATCCAGCTGTTGGCGGCCAGAATCCAGAACGACGAAAGCAGCGTGCCTGACGCCACGATGACGGCGGCAGCGAAATGCGCCCAGCGCGGCACCAGCTTGCGCCCGAACAGCAGCACGCCGAGAAACGCGGATTCGAGAAAGAAAGCCGTCAGCCCTTCATAAGCGAACAACGGCGACAGCACATTCGCGGTGGCGTCGGAAAAGCGGCTCCAATTCGTACCGAACTGGAACGGCATAATGATGCCGGAGACCACGCCCATGCCGAACGAGATCGCAAATATCTTGGTCCAGAACGCCGAAATGCGCAGCCACACTTCGCGTCCTGTGAAGAAGTGGATGCCTTCAAGCAGCGCAATGTAAGAAGCAAGCCCCACGGTGAAGGCAGGCAGCAGGATGTGAAACGCGATCACCCACGCGAACTGAAGCCGCGACAGAAAAACCGGATCAAGATCCATGGCCCGACCCCGAAGGAAGGCCCGGCCATCCTACGCCTTACGGTTGCCAAAAGCGCGCGACCTTTTAGCTCACGAAGCCGACGAGGTGTTTCACCTCGCGCATGATCGGTTCGGCGATCGTGCGCGCCTTCTCGCTGCCGCCGCGAAGGATACGGTCGATCTCGGCCTTGTCGCTCATCAACCGGCGCATCTCGGACTGGATTGGCGAAAGCTTCTCCACCGCGAGATCGGCCAGCGCGTTCTTGAAGGCTGAAAACTGTTGTCCGGCGAATTGCGCGATCACGTTCTCCTGGGACACATCGGCGAGCGCGGCATAGATGTTGATCAGATTTTCCGCTTCCGGCCGGCCTTCAAGTTCCTTTTTCGAGGTAGGCAAAGGATGCGGATCGGTTTTGGCCTTGCGGATTTTCTGTGCAATGGCATCGGCGCCATCTGTCATGTTGATGCGTGAATTGTCGCTTTCGTCGGATTTCGACATTTTCTTGGTGCCGTCGCGCAAACTCATCACGCGCGTGGCCGGG
>CAZIGW010000059.1:0-10308 GCA_964538565.1 uncultured Hyphomicrobiales bacterium
ACTTGCGGCACCGTCGCGCGGCAGGCTCGGGCACGATGCCGAGTCCGACGCCCTGCGCCGCCATCCGGCAGATGCCTTCGAGAGTGCGCACCCGCACGCGCACCTTCAGGCTCCTGCCGCGGCGCGCGGCGTGGCCCTCGACATAGTCCTGCAAAGCACCCTCCGCGAGGCCGACCAGCTCGTGCGCCAGCACGTGCGCGAACGACACCTCCTTCTTGCCGGCGAGCGGGTGGTCGCGCGAGCCGACGACGACCAGCGTGTCCACGCAGAAGGGAAGACACTGCAGGCCGGCCGCGTCGACCGCGTCGGAGACGATGCCGACGTCGGCGAGACCGCCCGACACGGCCTTGACGATGTCCGCGCTCTGCCGCTCCTGCAGGTCGACGTCGACGCGCGGATGCGATACCAGCCAGGCGCCGAGCCGGTCCGGCAGATACTCGGTCATCGCCGCCGTGTTCGCGAGCAGCCGGACCGTCGTCCGGATGCCCTTGGCGTATTCACCGAGCTCGCCCTGCAGGTGCGCCATCTGGCGGAAGATCAGGCGCGCGTGGTGGACGAGCGCCTCCCCGGCCCGTGTCGGCGTCGTGCCGCGGCGCCCGCGCTCGAGCAGCCTCACGCCGCCCGCCGCCTCCATGTCGCGCAGCCGCTCGCTGGCGGCCCCAAGCGACAGATGGGCGCGCTCGGCGCCGCGCGTGATGCTCCCGGTCTCGACGACGGCGAGAAAGAGCCGCAGGTCGGTAAGGTCGAAACGCATGCGGGCGATGTTAGGGGACGGCGAGCCTTCGGCATAGCCGAAGGCTCGCGCCCGATCTTCCGCCTTGCGCACGGGCGCGCACGGCGGCGAACTGGTCGGCATGGATCAGCCAACCACCCTCGCCGCGATCGCGGCCACCTTCTTCCTCGCCGGGATCGTCAAGGGCGCGGCCGGCATGGGACTGCCGACGGTCTCGATGGCGGTTCTCGGCGCGTTGTTCACTCCGGCATCCGCCGCCGCGCTGCTGGTCGTGCCGTCGTTCGTCACCAACGTCTGGCAGCTCCTGGCCGGGCCGAAGCTTGCCGCGATCGTGCGTCGGCTCTGGCTCATGATGGCGATGACCGCGACGGCGACCGTCGCCGGCACATCGCTGCTGACGAGCGGCGACACGCGCCTCACCGCGGCGGCGCTCGGCGGGACGCTCATGGTCTACGCCGCCTACACGTTGCTCGCGCGTCGGCTTCGCGTGCCGGAGCGGTTCGAGCCGTGGCTCTCTCCGCTCGTCGGCCTCACGACCGGCGTGGTGACGGGCGGGACCGGCGTGTTCGTCGTTCCCGCCGTGCCCTATCTGCAGGCGCTCGGACTGGAGAAGGACGATCTCGTGCAGGCCCTCGGCCTGTCCTTCACCGTCTCGACCGTGGCGCTCGCCGCCGGCCTTGGCTGGCGCGGACAGTTTCACGCCGGCAACCTGACCCTCTCCACGCTCGCCATCGCGCCGTCGCTTGCCGGCATGTGGGCCGGCCAATGGGTGCGCCAGACGGTCAGCCCAGCCGCCTTCCGGCGGGGCTTTCTGATCTGCCTGCTGCTGCTCGGCGTGGAGATGGTGGCAAGGGCGTGGAGTTGAGCAAGGCGCCGCAGCCAGCTCACTGCGGGCCTTCCGGCCGGCCCGTTTCGGGAACTTCCCGGTCGAGCGCCCTTTTGACGAATTCCACCGAATCGATTGCCGTTCCGAGCCGGACGCGAAACTGCTCGATCGCGTCGTTCATCGGCGCCGGCAGTTCTCCCCACCAGTCGATCACGTCACTCATCGCTTGTTCGGTGGTTCGCAGCATTTCCTCGATGGCAATGTCACGGTAGGTTCTGGCCATGGCGCCGCCGCCTCATCTTCCAGCGGGTTTCCCGCCGGGCGTGCCGAGTTTCCCAATGAGCGGCCCTCGTTTCATTCACGGCCGGCCTGGGCGAGATCGAACGTGAACGCCCCTTCGATACGGTTCCGCCGTTCAAGCACCTCGGGACGACGCAAGGTGCGCACCGCATCGGTGTAGCCCCCACTGGTGATCCTCCATGGAGCCGCGGGAACTCGTAGTCCTCGGAGTGACCTTCGTAGTGTCTCGGGCGGCAGATGAGGCACGACGTTGTAGACCTCGTGGTCGACGGCCGAGCGGAGCATCTCGGCCTCCTCGCTCCTTCGCCTTCAAATCGTCCGGGAGACTCTCCAGAAGAGCTGCGCGCAAGGATCGCATTTCCGGCAGCCGCCTGAACCGGTCGGCGTTCGCCTGTGTCCGGCCCGAATACCGGATCAACTTCAGTTGCCGAACGGCGTCGTCAGTTCCGTCACGTCCGTGTCCACCACGAAGACCGCCAGGAGCTTGGCGGGCTCCGTCTCGCTGGCGTTGGCGCTGACGCCGTGGCGGTCGCCGGGCATCTCGGAAAAGCTTTGTCCCGCCTTGTAGACCGTCACCGGCCCGTCATTGACCTGGCTGCGGATCGCCCCCTCGAGGACGGTCGCGTAGATGAAGGCGGACTTGGGATGCGTGTGGCCGGGCGAGTAGCCGCCCGGGCCGTATTCGACGAGCACGCCCTTGATGCTCTTGCCGGGAACGTTCGGCAGTTCGTGCTGGTAGACGAGAGTCACCTTGGCGTTCTTCGATTGCGGCGCATCCGCAAGAGCGCCGCCGAACGGCAGCGCGGCGAGAAGCAGCGAACAGAGGACGTATTTCATGAGGCCCTCACTCGGTTGGCGGATGCGGGATCAGGCCGCCGCCTGCGAGCGGCGGAGCCACTCGTCGAAACCGATGCGGCCGAGGCGCGCCTCGCTCAACGGCACGAGCGAGCGCTCCTCGACCCGCCCGCCCCAGTATCGCGCCTCGGGATCGCCCACGACCTCACGCGGGTCGCCAAGCGCCTTCAGATAGCGGGCGACGAACTCGTCGAACGGCGCCCGCTCCGGGCCGGCGATCTCGACGATGCCGTTGCGCGGCGCCGCGAGCGCCACGTCGGCAACATTGGCCGCGACATCGTCCGACGCGATGGGCTGGAACAGGCCCGGGGAAATCCTGATCACGTTTCCATCCGCGCTTGAATTGGCGATGGTGGGGAAGAATTCCATGAACTGGGTCGAGCGGATGATGGTGTAGGGAATTCCGGAGGCCACGATCAGTTTCTCCTGCGCGACCTTGGCGCGGAAGTAGCCGTTGTCCGGCGACCGATCGGTTCCGACGATGGACAGCGCCACGTGATGTCGCACGCCCGCCGCGGCCTCCGCCGCCAGAAGGTGACGGCCGGACGTCTCGAAGAATTGCATCACAGCCTTGTCTTCAAATGAAGGCGAATTGGCGAGGTCGATCACCACCTGGGCTCCGGCGAGCGCCTCCTCGAGCCCCTCGCCCGTGATCGTGTTCACGCCGTTGTTGGGCGAGGCGGCGAGCACGTCGTGGCCGCGCTGCCGCAGAATGGCGACGGTTTTCGAGCCGATCAGGCCCGTGCCGCCGATGACGACGATCTTCATGGTCTACCCTCCGTTGTCGCGACCCGAAAGGAAGCAACGCGGATTTCGAAAAAATGATTCGCGCGTTCTAAAACAATTCGCGCGGTCGAAAATTATGCGCGTCCTCGGAACGCGCAAAGCCGGGGGACGTTACGAATATGCGCCGGAACCGCGTGACGTCCTGCTACGCTCAAACGCCGGAGCCCGCGTGATGTTCCGCACACCACCGCAACGATGACGCAGGCCATTGCCGCGCCAGCAGAAGGCATTCTCGCAAATTCCAATGCGAGCGCCGGAAAGGAACTCATGTCATGGGCACCATTACGACCAAAGACGGAACGGAGATCTACTACAAGGACTGGGGCACGGGTCCGGTCGTCACCTTCTCGCACGGCTGGCCACTCAACGCCGATGCGTGGGATGGCCAGATGCTGTTCCTCGTGCAGCACGGCTTCCGCTGCATCGCGCATGATCGTCGGGGGCACGGCCGCTCCAGCCAGGCGTCTGACCACAACGACATGGACGGCTATGCCGACGACCTCGCGGCCGTGATCGAAGCGCTCGACCTGAGGGACGCCACGCTGGTCGGCCACTCCACCGGCGGCGGCGAGGTGGCCCGCTACATCGGCCGTCACGGCACCGAGCGGGTGAGCAAGGCTGTCCTCGTCGCGGCCGTGCCTCCGATCATGCTGCGGACGCCGTCCAATCCGGAAGGCTTGCCGATCGAAGTGTTCGACGCGATTCGCGCAGGCGTCGCCGGAGATCGCTCGCAGTACTACAAGGAGCTAGCTGTCGCCTTCTACGGTGCGAACCGGCCGGGAGCGAAGGTCTCCCAGGGCACACTGGATCAGTTCTGGCTCTGGAGCATGCAGGCCGGCGCCAAGAACGCCTACGAAAGCGTCAAGGCCTTTTCCGAGACCGACTTCACCGCGGACCTGAAGAAGATCGACGTGCCGACCCTCGTCCTGCATGGAGAGGACGACCAGATCGTTCCGGTCAAGAACTCGGCGAAGAAGTCTGCCAGGCTCATCAAGGGCGCCAAGGAAATCTATTACCCTGGCGCTCCCCACGGGCTCACGGCAACTCATCAGGATCAAGTCAACGCCGACCTGCTCTCGTTCATTGCCGAGGAAGCGGAGCACCGCGCGGCTTAGGGCTCGACGGCGTTCAGCCCCAGCGCGTTTTCTCCTCGACGTGCGCTGGGTCCTGTTGAACGGAACTCGCGTTCTGCGCGGCAGCTCACGCGGCCGGCGGCTCTATGATGACGCCGAATTTCGCCGTGATCGCCGCGAGCGTGCCGACGTCCGGCATGCCGTTGGCCGTGGCGGCGTCGAGCTCGGCGAACATCCGGTCGAGGCCGACGCCCGGCGCGCACAGAATCAGGACGCGCGCCGGCTGATCGCCGGCGTTGCGCAGGGCGTGGCGCCGGCCGCGGGGACCGAAAAAGAAGCCGCCGGGTCCGACGCGGCGCGGCGCGGGGTCGCCTTCGAAGTCGATCATGAGCTCGCCGCTGAGCACATAGAAGGCCTCGTCCTCGCGCGCATGCGTATGCGGCGGCGCGCCCGCGCCCGGCGGAAACACGGCTTCCCAGAGCGAGAACGAGCCCCCGGTCTCCGCGCCCGTTGCCTTGTAGGTGTGGATGACGCCGAGCACGTTGTGCGTCGGCCCGGCCGCCGGCGCGCGAACGAACGGTTCCCTTGCGGTGACGTCGGTGGCCATCGTCGATCTCCCTGTGATTCCATCGCAGCGAGGACGCGCCTGTTCCGGCCCGCCGATGCGCCCGGCTGCCTAGGACCCGGTCTGAGCGACCCAAGGTCAAGCGTCGATTTCTGCGCTGATCCACGCGCGCCGCTCGACAACGGCGTGGATCGGCACCCCTGCCCGGCCGGGATCACGCTATTGGTTGATCTCCGGCTCGACGAGCCGTGCCAGATTTCGCAGCGACTCCTGCCAGCCGAGATAGCAGGCCTCGGGCGGAATGGCGTCCGGCACGCCCGCCTGCACGATGTCCAATTCGGTGCCGACCGATACTTTCTTCAACGTCACGGTCACCTGCATCTCGCCGGGCAGATTCGGATCCTCGAACTTGTCAGTGTAGCGCAGGCGTTCACCCGGCGCGAGCTCGACATATTCGCCGCCGAACGTGTGACTCTGCCCCGTGGTGAAGTTCCGGAACGACATCTTGAACGTGCCGCCGACCTTCGTCTCCAGATGGTGCACCGTGCAGGCAAAGCCGTTGGGCGGAAGCCATTTCGCGAGCGCGTCCGCTTCGAGGAACGCGCGATAGACCTTCTCCGGGCTGGTGGCCAGAACACGGTGCAGGCGGATTGTATTGGGCATGCCGATCTCCCCGATGGATTGCCAGTTCATACCTCAACGACGAACGAGGCTTGGGCAAGCCGACACGGGAACCCGGAATTCCTGCAGGCGCGACGACGGTCCGGCGGCGGTTTCACAGCCGGGCGATCCTACTCGGCGGGCGCGATCGCGATCCTGTCGCCGTGAGGCGTGCCGAGCCAGTATTGGTCGCCGACCCGCAGCGCGGTCGACGCGGCGCCAAAGGCCGGCGCTCCCGGATGACGAACGACCTCGCGGGCCTCGAGCGTCTCGGGATCGATCCTCAGCACGGAAAACGGGCCGGTGCAGCGCTGCTTCGTGTTGGGGGCGCAGGCCAGCAAGTTCTGCACGGTGTCGCGCTGTCCGGCAGCATAGAGGAACCCATCCGGTCCCCAGCTCAGATTGTCCGTGTGGAACCCGGTCCTGACGACGGCGCGCTCCCGTGTGCCGTCGAGCGGCAGGCGCACCACGGTCTCGTCTCCCGATCCTGCGACGAAGAGATGTCTGCCGTCCGGCGAGGCCGCGACACCGTTGTCGGCGGAAATCGTCGCCGCCGCCGCGACCTCCTCCCACCCGGTTCCGGGCCGCCAGATCAGCAGGCCGCCCTCGGGCTCCCCCGCCGCCAGTTTGTCCATCGCCTTCGGGTCGTCGGTTCGCAGGAAGATGCTCGCCGCGAAGGCGCCGCCGGGCAACGCCGCCACGCCGTTGCCGAACACGCCAGCCGGATCGACGACACAGCCCACCCAGGTCAGGCTCGGCAGGGCTCCGGCCGCATCCAGCCGGAAGACCTCGACCGACTCCCGCTCGCCGTGATGCACGACATAGAGCGTGTGCTCCGTCGCGGCGCCGACGCGCAGGCTCAGACCATGCGCCGAGAACTTCGTCTCGTCGGGCGCGCCCGGGCAAGTGCCGAACGACTTCGTGTCCTGCCGATAGGCGACGTGGCCCGGGAGCGCGACGCGAACCGCGCGGTCGCGCGTATTCACCAGATAGATGTGGCCTTGCGCCTGCTCGCCATCCGCCAGCCCGCTGGCGAGGATCCACGGGGTGCCCGGCACGGACACCAGGTCCTCGGCGTTGGTCAATCCGCAGACGAACGCCAGGCCCGCCGCGGGATCGCAGGCCGCCTGCGCGGCGACTGGAAGCGAGATCGCGATGGCCGCGGCGAACAACGTGGCTCGAATTCTGGAATCCATGACGATCCCCTCATCGCCTTGCGTGCCCGGAGCAACCGGACCCTTGCCCCGGGGAGCCTACACGCGCCGCACCGACGGACGGAGTGACAAATATGGCGGGATTCTCCACGCACGCTTGACAACGGCCTCGCTTGCTTGCCACGAAATCCGCCCCTGGAAGAAAAGAGGTTCTCGTCATGTCGCTATCCCGTGCGTCCCTTCCCGCATTCGAGATCGGCCTCAACGTGCTCTCGAGCCTGCTCGACAAGGCGGAGGCCCATGCGCAGGCGAAGTCGATCGATCCCGCGGTGCTTCTCAACATGCGCCTCTACCCCGACATGTTCCCGTTCACCCGCCAGGTCCAGATCGCCTGCGACCTGGTCAAGAACGGCTGCGCGCGGCTCGCCGGCATCGACCCGCCACGCCACGAGGACACCGAAAAGACGCTCGCGGAGCTGCGCGAGCGCGTCGCCAAGACGCTCGCCTTCCTGAAGACGGCCGACGCGCAGAAGATCGACCAGTCGGTCGAACGCGAGATCACCTTTCCGCTCGGCCGCGACAACAAGGGCCAAATGAAGGGGGCGGACTATCTGCACCACTTCGTGCTGCCGAATTTCTACTTCCACCTCACCACGGCGTACGACATTCTTCGCCACGGCGGGGTCGAGCTCGGCAAGCGCGATTTCCTCGGGGCCATTCCGATGAAGACGATGTGAGCCCGCTGCTTCCGATCCGCTCCACGTCGCGGCGGCATCGCCGGCGAGCGCGGCGGCGTGCGTGATCATCAGCAGTGGCACGTAGATCAGGAACTGGCCGATGTCGCGGCCGGGGATTCGACGCCGGCATCCGGCTCGGCCAGTTCGTCGCCGTCGACATGATCGCGGTGCGGCTGATGCCGCCGTTTCCGGTCGTGGGCAGCCCCGAGTATCTGCGCCGGCGGGAGAACCGGAGCGCATCGAGAACCTGCGTCCACTATCCGGGCCGCCATCAAATGATGCCGAAACTGCGTGCCTTCATCGATCACGGCAAAGGCCGCTCAAACCCCGCCGCCAAGGCCCGACGTCACCCCGATGGCAGACGCACATGCGGGTGACACGTCTCCAGCGCGCATCGCCGGGGCGCTCGCGGTCTTCGAAACCATGTCGACCGCCGGTTCTTTCATCGGGACATTTCCAACGCGCGGATAAGACGACGAGAGATTGAACCGAACCGTTGCCATCTTTTTCGTTCGTTTCTTGTGATTCCTTTTGCCGATCGCAAATCATTCCCTGCGACACCGGGGCCGGACCTCGCAGCGCGATCGACCGCACGGGAACAGCAAGGAGCATGGAATGACCGCCGGCAGCATCGTTCCTCGAGCCGACGAGCCGAGTCGTTCGCCATGATGGCCTGGCGCGTGCATGCGTTCGGGCCGCCCGACGTCATGCAGTTCGAGCGCGTCTCCCGGCCCGGGCCCGGCCCCGGCGAGATCCTCGTCAAGGTCGAAGCCGCCGGGGTTGGTCCGTGGGACGGCTGGATCAGGGCCGGGAAGAGCGCGTTGCCGCAACCGCTCCCGCTCACGCTGGGCTCGGATCTCTCCGGCGAAGTCGTCGCCACCGGGCCCGGCGTGTCCGGGCTGCGGCCCGGAGACTCGGTCTACGGCGTGACCAACCCCCGGTTTGTCGGGGCCTATGCCGAGTATGCCGTGGCGTCCGCCGCGATGGTCTCGCACAAGCCGTCCTCGCTGCCCCCCGTCGAGGCCGCTTCCGTCCCGGTCGTCGCGGTGACCGCATGGCAGGCGCTGTTCGACCAGGCGAAGCTCCGGACCGGCCAGACCGTGCTCATTCACGGGGCGGCCGGAAACGTCGGAGCGTACGCGGTGCAGCTCGCCCGTGACGCGGGTGTGCGGGCGATCGCGACCGCCGCGGCCGACGATGTTGCCCGCGTGCGCGACCTCGGCGCCGACACCGCGATCGACTACCGGAGCGAGCGATTCGAAGACCACGTCCGCGACGCCGACGCCGTCATCGATCTCGTCGGCGGCGAAACGCAGAGCCGCTCGTTTGCGGTCCTTCGCCGAGGCGGCCGGCTGATTTCGGCGGTGTCGCGTCCCGATCCGCATCTGGCCGAAAGCCACGGCGTCGAGGCCGCCTTCTTCCTGGTCGACGTCACCAGCCGCGCGCTCGCCGAGATCGCCCGGCTCATCGACGGCGGCAGACTGAAAACGAACGTGGGCGCCGTCCTGCCGCTCGCGGACGCACGCGAGGCTCATTTCATGCTGGAGCGCGTGCGGCCGCCGCCGAAGGGAAAGATCGTGCTCTCCGTGGGCGCACGCTGAGCCGGGCAAACCGCCCGGTAGCGCCCGCGTGCGATGCGCGCTGCGCAACACAGATGACCCTCAAAGGAGCCAGGCATGGCCACGCCAGATCCCGCTTCCGCCCTCGCCATTCCGGATTCCCTGCTCGCCAGGGAGGCGACGGCGATCCTGCGCGAGCATTCGACCGACCTGCTCTACAATCATTCGATCCGCGTCTACCTGTTCGCGGCCGAGCAGGGCCGCCGCAGGACGCTGCGCTTCGATCCCGAGCTCCTCTACGTCGCCGCCGCGTTTCACGATCTCGGCCTGATCAGACGATTCTCGAGCCCGGACGAACGCTTCGAGGTCGACGGCGCCAACGCGGCGCGGCAGTTTCTCACCGCCCACGATATTCCAGAGGACCAGGTGCAGGCCGTCTGGGAAGCGATCGCGCTGCATACCACCCCGGGCATCCCCAAGTACATGCGCCCCGAGGTGGCGCTGCTCAATTCGGGCGTTCTTCTCGACGTGCTGGGGGTCGGGTTCGATCAGTTTCCCGCGGAGCTGCGCGAGCAAATCGTCGCCAGGTATCCGCGCACGAATTTCAAGAACGGCTTCATCGAGGAATACTTCGCGGGCTTCGCGCACAAGCCCGCGACCACCTACGGCACCGTCAACGCCGGATTCTGCGAGCGGTTCATCCCGGGCTACAAGAACCCCAACGCCTGCGACCTGATCGCCGCCTCGCCGTTCCCGGATTCGCCGGGCCCGGGCTCGGGATCGTGAAGGTCGAGGCTTGTGCGCGGCTCGGCGGCGGGCGCGTTGGCAGAGCGCTCGCGTTTTCTAGAGACATCAACGCGGCCTAGAATTGGCCGGTCCGGCGATCGCGAGAATACATTCCTATGCCTCGGATGCACAAGCTTGTTTGCATCCCGACGACGGCGAAGATCAAGCTTCGATGAGGCCGAGGCGCGTGCGCCTCGGATGTGCCTGGAAAATCGCGGGCGGCGCCGTCGACTGGGAGACGCTTCAATGAGGCCGAGGCGCGTGCGCCTCGGAT
>CAZIGW010000060.1:0-27194 GCA_964538565.1 uncultured Hyphomicrobiales bacterium
GCGGGATACGGGCGCCTTCACCCGGATCCAGGCCGGCTTGGGCGGTTGCGGCGCGTCCGGACGATGCGCCTTTTCCGGGTGCCGGAGGGGCTTCGGCCCGCCGGTTGTATCGAGCACGACGACCATAGGGGATTCCCGATCGGTTCGTCCGTTACTTACGCACCCCCGCCCGGCATCGCAAGCCGCTCAGGCGTGCCTGATGGCGCGCCAGACGAACAGGAAGACGACGGCGCCGATCACCGCGGTGATCAATTCGCCCCGGAAATCAGGCACCACGTGCAGTCCGAGCTTGGCGAACAGGAAGCCGCCGACAAGCGAGCCGATCAGCCCGACGATGAGGTTGCGGACGAGCCCGGACGGCGCCCCGATGATCTTCGAGGCGAGCCAGCCGGCAATCAACCCGATGAGGATCCAGACGACGACGCCCATGAGTGTCCCAGCCTTGGGTTGGTCTCGGAGCGAAGATAGCACAGGCGCATGCGGCCGATGGGCGGCCACCACAGCTTTCATCGTGGCGGTGAAGGCGCGAAGCCGGCCCCCGCCAGACGTCAGGGAGAGGCGGAACTCGGGCCTCGCGTCGATCATTGACCCTCGCCGGCGATGGGGCCGCCCGCGCCAGGAGAGGTCGAAGGTGGAAGGCAAGCTCGAGTTCGCGCGCGTTGACGAGGCGCTGGTGCGGCGCGCATGCGAGGTCATGGCGCTCGCCGAACGCCACGGCTCTTCGATCGTGACGGCGGAAAGCTGCACCGGAGGCCTGCTCGCGTCGGTCCTGTCGGAAGCGCCCGGCGCCGGAGATCGCCTGCAGGGCGGCTTCGTCGTCTACACCAAGTCGCAGAAGACGGCGGTGCTCGGCGTCTCTGCCGATCTCCTGGCGGAGCACGGCGCCGTCTGCCGCGAGGTGGCTTCGGCCATGGTGGAAGGCGCGCTCGCCAGTTCTCCAGCCGACCTCGCCGTGGCGGTGACCGGGGTCGCCGGACCCGCACCGGACGCCGACGGCAATCCGGTGGGGCTGATGCATTTCGCCGCCGCGCGCCGCGGATCTGCGCTGCTGCATGTCAGACGCGATTTCGGCGACATCGGCCGCGGCGAGGCGCGCTATCGAGCGGTCGAAACGGCGCTGACGCTTCTTGGCGAGGTCATTTCGCGGGAGTCTCGCCGGCCGCGGGACCCCGCTCAGATGTTCAGCACCTGTCCGTAAGCGTCGAGCACGGCTTCCTTCATCGCCTCCGACAGCGTCGGATGCGGGAAGATCGTGTGCATCAATTCCGCCTCGGTGGTCTCCAGGTTCATGGCGACCACATAGCCCTGGATCAATTCCGTCACTTCGGCGCCGATCATGTGCGCGCCGAGCAACTGCCCGGTCTTCTTGTCGAAGATCACCTTGACGAAACCCTCCGGCTCGCCGAGCGCGATCGCCTTGCCGTTGCCGATGAAGGGAAAGCGGCCGACCCGGACGTCGAGCTTCTTCTCCCTGGCGGCGGCTTCCGTCAGGCCGACCGAGGCGATCTGCGGGCTGCAGTAGGTGCAGCCGGGAACCAGCCGCTTGTCGAGCGGATGCGGCTTGAGCCCCTTGATCGCCTCGACGCAGACGACGCCCTCGTGCTCGGCCTTATGCGCCAGCATCGGCGGCCCGGCGACGTCGCCGATGGCGTAGATCCCGGGCACGTTGGTGCGGCCGTAACCGTCGATCACGATCGTGCCGCGATCGGTCTTCACCCCGAGCTTCTCGAGCCCGAGGTTCTCGACGTTGCCGACGACCCCGACCGCCGAAATGACGCGCTCCACCGTGAGCGTCTGCGTGCCGCCCTTGCCGTCGTCGATCGTCGCCGTCACCTGGTCGGCCTTCTTCTCGAGCTTCGTCACCTTCGCGCCGGTGAGAATCTTGATCCCCTGCTTCTCGAAGCTCTTGCGCGCGGCGGCGGCGATCTCGGCGTCCTCGACCGGCAGGATCTGCGGCAGGACCTCGACGATCGTCACCTCTGCGCCGAGCGTGCGGTAGAACGAGGCGAACTCGACGCCGATCGCGCCCGAACCGACCACGAGCAGCGACTTCGGCAACCGCTCCGGGGCCATCGCCTCGAAGTAGGTCCAGACCAGCTTCTTGTCGGGCTCGAGACCCGGCAGCACGCGCGGACGCGCGCCGGTCGCGATGATGATGTGCTTGGCCGTGTAGTTGCCGGGCCCAAGCGCGCCCTTCGGGCCCGGCTCGTTCGACGTCTTGACCGTGATCTTGCCCGGCGCCTCGATCGTCGCCTCGCCCCAGATCACCTCAACCTTGTTCTTGCGCATCAGGAAGCCGACGCCGTCGTTGAGCCGCTTGGCGACGGCGCGGGAGCGCTGAACCACGGCGCCGCCGTCGTATCCGATCTTCTCGGCCGACAGCCCGTAGTCCTTGGCGCGCTGGAAATAGTGAAAGACCTCGGCGGAGCGCAGCAGCGCCTTGGTCGGGATGCATCCCCAGTTGAGGCAGATGCCGCCGAGATAGGACCGCTCGACGATCGCGGTCTTGAACCCGAGTTGCGACGCACGGATCGCCGCGATGTAACCGCCGGGACCCGAGCCGATGATGAGGATATCGAAGGACATGTCGGGCATTCGTTGTCCGCTGTGACTTGCCTTCCCGACCGGGAAGGCCGCCGGACGACCCGAAGGCCGGGCGGCGTGGGGGAGGACCGTTGCGCAACTTACTCAAGGACGCCGAAGAGTTCACCTCCGGGCAAAGCCAGCGTAACGCCGCCCGGGCGGCGCGGTTCCGCAATCACACCAGCATCCCGACCGGGCTCTCGATGTAAGTCTTGAACGCCGCCATCAGCTCCGCGCCGAGCGCACCGTCGACCGCCCGGTGGTCGGTCGAGAGCGTGCATTTCATCTGCGTGGCGATCTCGATGCGGCCTTCGCGCACCACCGGCCGCGGCTCGCCGACGCCGACCGCCAGGATGGTCGCGTGCGGCGGATTGATCACTGCGGCGAACTCTTCGATGCCGTACATCCCGAGATTGGAGATGGCCGTCGAGCCGCCCTGATATTCTTCCGGCTTGAGCCGGCGGGTGCGGGCACGGGCGGCAAAGTCCTTCATCTCGTTCGAGATCTCGATCAGCGACTTGGCATCCGCCTGGCGCACGACCGGGGTCATCAGTCCGCCCGGAATCGCCACCGCTACGCCGACGTCGGCGTGCTTGTGCTTGAGCATGCCGCCTTCGGTCCAGGTGACGTTTGCATCCGGGACCTTCATCAAGGCCATCGCCATCGCCTTGATGACGAAGTCGTTGACCGAAATCTTGTAGGCCGGCTTGCCATCCTCGCCCTTCGGCGCGGTCGCGTTGATGTCCTCGCGCGCGGCCAGCAGCTTGTCGATGGTGCAGGTGATGGTCAGATAGAAATGCGGAATCGTCAGCTTCGCCTCGACGAGGCGTCGCGCGATGATCCGGCGCATGTTGTCGTGCGGCGCGAATTCGTACGAACCCGGCTCGTACAGCGCGCGGATCTTCTCGTCGGACGGGGCCTGGATCGGCGGCATGGCAGGCGCTCCGCCCGGGGCGCGCAGCGCAGCGCCGCCGGCGCGGACCGCTTCCACGTCGCGCGCGACGACGCGACCGTGCGGCCCCGTGCCCTGGACCCGACCGATATCGATGCCGGCTTCGCGCGCGAGCCGCCGCGCAAGCGGCGAGGAGAAGGTGCGCCCGCCTTCGCCGGTCCCTGTCGGCCGGGCCGGTGCGGGCGCCTCGTACAGGTCCGCGCGCATCGGCGCGCCGGGAGCCTGTCGGGCCTCTGCGCGTGGCGCCGCGCCGCCGTCGCCGGCTGAAGCCGCGGGTTTCGGCGCAGGCGCCGGCGCGGGCGCCGGCCGCGCCGCAACCTTCGGGGCGGCCGACGCCGCCGCTGTGACATCCTCGCCTTCGCCGGCGAGCACCGCGATCGGCTGGTTGACCGGCACGTCGGCGGTGCCCTCCGGAACCAGGATCCTGGCGAGCACACCCTCATCGACCGCCTCGTATTCCATCGTCGCCTTGTCGGTCTCGATCTCGGCCAGGATGTCGCCCGGCTTGACCTTGTCGCCTTCCTTCTTGAGCCACTTGGCGAGGTTGCCCTTGTCCATCGTGGGCGACAGCGCAGGCATCAGGATGTTGATCGGCATGATTTCGTGCTCGTGTCAGCTTGGCGCAGTCGTGCAGACGTCTCGTCCCTCACCGGTAACAAACGGCCTTGGCCGCATCGACGACCTCGGCCACCGACGGCAGCGCCAGCTTCTCCAGGTTCGCCGCGTAGGGCATCGGCACGTCCTTGCCCGACACACGCGCCACCGGCGCATCGAGATAGTCGAAGGCGTGCTCCATCAGCCGGGCGGCAACCTCGGCACCGACACCCGACTGCTGCCAGCCCTCCTCGACGACGACACAGCGCCCGGTCTTCATCACCGACGCGACGATCGTGTCGGTGTCCATCGGACGCAAGGTCCGCAGATCGATGACCTCCGCCATGATGTGCTTCTTGGCGAGCTCCTCGGCGGCCGCGAGCGCGTACGTCATGCCCATCGACCAGGAGACGATCGTCACGTTGTTGCCGGGGCGCACCACCTTGGCCTTGCCGATCGGCAGCACGTAATCCTCGAGCTTCGGCACCGGGAACGAATGGCCGTAGAGGATCTCGTTCTCCAGGAAGATCACCGGATTGCCGCTGCGGATGGCGGCCTTGAGCAGCCCCTTGGCATCGGCGGCCGCGTAAGGCGCGATCACCGTCAGGCCCGGGATGTGCGAGTACCAGGCCGAATAGTCCTGGCTGTGCTGGGCGGCGACGCGCGCGGCCGGGCCGTTCGGGCCGCGGAAAACGATCGAGGGCCCGACCTGCCCGCCCGACATGTAGCGCGTCTTCGCCGCCGAGTTGATGATCTGGTCCATCGCCTGCATGGCGAAGTTGAAGGTCATGAACTCGACGATCGGCTTGAGCCCGGCGAGCGCGGTGCCGACACCCAATCCGGCGAATCCGTGCTCGGTGATCGGCGTGTCGACCACCCGGTCGGCACCGAACTCCTGCAGCAGTCCCTGCGTCACCTTGTAGGCACCTTGATATTCAGCGACCTCCTCGCCGATCACGAACACGTCAGGGTCGCGACGCATTTCCTCCGCCATGGCGTCGCGCAACGCTTCGCGCACCGTCATGGTCACCATCTCGGTGCCGGGGGGGACGTCGGGCTCGGCCCCGACCTCGGGCACGGGCGGAGCGGCGACCGCGGGCGACATCGGCATCTCGGGCTTGGGCGCCGCGGGCGGCGCGGACTCGGCCGCCTTCTCCTGGCGCGGCGGCGCGGCCGCCGGAATGGCCGCGGCGTCCTCGCCCTCGCCGAGAATGACCGCGATCGGCGTGTTCACCGCGACGTCGGCGGTGCCGGCGGGCACGAGGATGCGCCCGAGCGTGCCTTCGTCGACCGCTTCCACCTCCATGGTGGCCTTGTCGGTCTCGATCTCGGCGATGACGTCGCCGGGCTTCACCTTGTCGCCCTCGTTCTTCACCCACTTGGCGAGATTGCCCTTCTCCATGGTGGGTGAGAGTGCGGGCATCAAAACCTGGACCGGCATCAGCGTCCTCGACCCGTTACTTCGAAATACGGTGAAGATTGGTGGCAGCCGCCCCGGCGGCTGCGGCCACCAGTGTGCAAGCGATGAAAGCGACGAGCGCCTTGTTCATGTCGGCCGCCCGTTCCGGCGATTGGTCCCGAACACGACCGAAGGCCAGCGGCCACAGCGCGACGGCGAGCCACGCGGCGGCGCCCCTGCGGCCCGTCGGCGCCAGGATGCGCGCACAGAAGACGGCGCCCGCGATCCAGCTCGCGATGGCTCCGGCGATCCCCACGAGAGCCAGAACGGTCGCGAATGTCGCCATTGCCGATCCTTCGCACGTCAGCGCACCACGTCGGTCCACAACTCGGCGGGATCCGGCTCGCGGTCGTTGGTGGCGAATTCGGCGGCTTCGTTGATGATGTCGCGCACCTGCTGGTCGATGGACTTGATCTCGTCCTCGGTCGCCATGCCCTTCTTGAGAAGACGTGCCCTCACCTGCTCGATCGGGTCCTGCTCGGTGCGAATCCTCTGAACTTCCTCGCGCGTCCGATACTTCGCCGGATCCGACATCGAGTGGCCGCGATACCGATACGTCAGCATCTCCAGGATGTAGGGACCCCTGCCGTCGCGGCACCATTGGACGGCCTTCTCGCCGGCCGCCAGCACCGCGCGCACGTCCATTCCGTCGATCTGCTCGCCCGGGATGTTGAAGGAGAGCCCGCGTTTCGAGAAATCCGGCTGCGCCGAGGCGCGGGTCACGGACGTGCCCATCGCGTAGCGATTGTTCTCGATGATGTAGACGACCGGGAGCTTCCACAGCTCCGCCATGTTGAAGCTTTCGTACACCTGGCCCTGGTTGGCGGCGCCGTCGCCGAAGTAGGTCAGGCAGACGCTGCCGTTCTTGCGATATCGGTTGGAAAAGGCGATGCCCGTGCCGAGCGAGACCTGCGCGCCGACGATGCCGTGACCTCCATAGAAGTTCTTCTCGATGCTGAACATGTGCATCGAGCCGCCCTTGCCTTTGGAATAGCCGCCGCGCCGGCCGGTGAGCTCGGCCATCACGCCTTTCGGGTCCATGCCGCAGGCCAGCATGTGGCCGTGATCGCGGTAGCCGGTGATCACCTGATCGCCCTCGCGGATCGCCATCTGCATGCCGACGACGACCGCTTCCTGGCCGATGTAGAGATGACAGAAGCCGCCGATCAGGCCCATGCCGTACATCTGGCCGGCCTTCTCCTCGAAGCGGCGGATCAGCAGCATCTGCCGGTAGGCGAAAAGCTCCTGTTCCTTGGTGAATTCGCGAATGGCACCGGGCCGGCCCTGGGAGTCGGAAGCAACCTGAATTCCTGCGGCCTGCGCCGTCTGTTTCCTGTCGGTCACGGCCATTGGGACTCCCTGCAAGGACGGTTTCGGTTCCGGCACTCCCATAACGCATAACCCGCCGCTGCGGAAGCGCAAGACCTGCTCAAATGATTGTCGCAGGCGGCCACAACTCCATGGGATGAAACCAAAATTGCGGATTGGCGAAGTGCCCGTCCTGGTCGTGGCCGCCATGCGTTGCGGCAGGGGCTGCGGTCGCCCGCACGCCCGGGATCAGCGGCGGTCAAGCAGCAAAACGAGGTCGCGAGGATCCGCGTCATTGAGCAAGGCGCGCGCCCGCTCCTCGAGCATGTCGGGATCGAGGCGATCCGATCTGAGCAGCGCGACGCGCCGGTCCCACAGCGCGCGTTCGGCCTTCACGTGCGCCAGTTCCGTGGAGAGCGCCGCGATCTGCTTCTCCAGGTCTTGGCGGGCCTTGAGGCCATGATTTCCCGTGTAGGCGTTGATCCCGAAATAGGCGATCAGCAGCCCGGCCATGGTGTAGAGACCGAGCGCCGCGAAAAACGACCGCAGACGGGTGCGCGTGACCATTCGCCGAACATGCAGCGATCGCGTTAAGGCAGCTTTAATTGGCAGGACCGCTGTGGGAAGCCGCGCCGGCGCAAAAAAATCCCCCGGGGAAGCCCCGGGGGCAGGCAAGCGAGTCCTGCTTGGTCGCGAGACCGAGTTCAGACCCGCCCGGACGATACGGGATCCAAGTCTGGCGGTGATCGGAGCCGGCTGCAAGTGCAACCGCGAAAGGTATGCGCAATTTCCGTGTGGGCGAGATTTCACCGGCCGCTTCGCGTCGTCCCCCTCGTGCGGACCGCGCGCCGACGGCATCTCGATCGAGCAGGATGCTAGCAACCGCGCGTGGAGAAAATAGGACCGAACCGCGACAATTCCTCGGCCTTCGGCATTTGCGGGCGTTTGGGGAAGAACCTCAGCGCAGATGCCGCGCGAGCGCCGCGCGGCCGGCGTAGCGCGCCTGCGCGCCCAGTTCTTCCTCGATACGCAGCAGCTGATTGTATTTTGCAGTGCGATCGGAGCGCGCGAGCGAGCCCGTCTTGATCTGTCCGCAGTTCGTGGCGACGGCGAGATCCGCAATGGTCGCATCCTCGGTCTCGCCCGAACGGTGCGACATCACCGCCGTGTATCCGGCCTTATGGGCCATTTCGACCGCCGCCAGCGTCTCTGTCAGCGAGCCGATCTGGTTGACCTTGACGAGGATCGAATTCGCAAGCCCGCGCGTGATGCCGTCGGCGAGCCGCGTGACGTTGGTCACGAACAGGTCGTCGCCGACGAGCTGGCACTTTCGGCCGAGAAGATCGGTGAGAGCTTTCCAGCCCTCGAAATCGTCCTCCGCCATCCCGTCCTCGATCGAGACGATCGGGTAGCGCGCTACGAGATCGGCGAGGTACTTGGCCTGCTCGTCGCGCGAGCGGGACCTGCCCTCGCCTTCATACCGATAGGCGCCGTCCTTGAAGAATTCCGTGGCGGCGCAGTCGAGGGCCAGCACCACGTCCTCTCCGGCCCGGTAACCCGCCTTCTCGATCGCCTTCAGGACGAAGCCGAGCGCGGCGTCAGCCGATGGCAGATTTGGGGCGAAGCCACCCTCGTCGCCGACGTTGGTGTTGTGGCCGGCGTCCTTGAGCGCGCCCTTCAGGGTCTGGAAGACCTCCACACCGATACGCAGCGCCTCGGCGAACGTCGGCGCGCCGACCGGCATGATCATGAATTCCTGGAAGTCGATCGGATTGTCGGCGTGCACCCCGCCGTTGACGATGTTCATCATCGGCACCGGAAGGAGTCGCGCCGCGGTGCCACCCACGTAACGGTAGAGCGGCAGCCCGCTCGACGCCGCCGCCGCCTTGGCGACCGCGAGCGAGACCCCGAGGATCGCGTTGGCGCCGAGCCGGCTCTTGTTGGGCGTGCCGTCGAGGGCGATCAGCGTCTCGTCGATCTTCGCCTGCGCCTCGGCGTCCATGCCGCCCACCGCGTCGAAGATCTCGCCGGTGACCGCCTCCACGGCCTTGCGCACGCCCTTGCCGCCGTAGCGCTTCTTGTCGCCGTCGCGCAATTCGACCGCTTCGTGCGCGCCGGTCGATGCGCCCGATGGCACCGCGGCGCGCCCGCGCGTCCCGTCCTCGAGCACCACGTCCACCTCGACGGTCGGATTGCCGCGGCTGTCGAGAATTTCGCGGCCGATGATGTCGACGATGGCGGTCATGGGGTCTCCGGCAATTGGCAGGTTTCGGCCCGGCTTCTACCCGATGGGCCGCGCGGCGCAAAGAGGCGGCGAGACCGGCGAGCGGGCGCGCGATGGCGTTCAGGCACACGCGCGCCGCCCATCTTAACCCTTCGGGCACGGTCCCGGTTCTATCCCTTTGATCCGGACGCGATCTTTCGAATAACCGTATTTACGTTCCGCTCTCATGCTCTAAGTTGCCGGCCGGAGAACCCGATGGCCAAACGCCCCCTGCAGCTCGGGCAGCCGAGCCCGATCCCCGCCTCTCCCGACGAGGCGGTGCTCGACCGCGTGCGCAACCCGCACCGCGACACGGCTTACGTCGCGCGCTTCACCTTCCCGGAATTCACCACGATGTGCCCGGTGACCGGCCAGCCGGACTTCGCCACGATGGTGATCGACTACGTGCCCAAGGCCTGGCTCGTGGAATCGAAGTCGCTCAAGCTCTACCTCAACAGCTTCCGCAACGTCGGCGCCTTTCATGAGGACTGCACGGTCACCATCGGCAAGCGCCTGGTGAAGCTGCTGCAGCCGCGCTGGCTGCGCATCGGCGGCTATTTTCATCCGCGCGGCGGGATGCCGATCGACGTGTTCTGGCAGGCCGGCCGATTGCCCGCGGGCGCGTGGGCGCCCGATCAGGGCGTCGCGACCTATCGGGCGCGCGGATAGGCGGACGCCGGGGCGCGGCGCGTCCTGGCGCACCGACTTCCTAAGCCACGCTGCGCAATGCACGGACCAACGCTTCCATGGTCTCGCCCGGATCGCTCGCGCGCATGACGCCGCCCATCACCGCCACGCCGGCGACACCTGCGGCCAGAACGTCGGAGACATTCTCAGGCGCGACGCCCCCGATGGCGAGGATCGGAACGGGCGCGCAACGCGCGAGCGCTGCGAGGCCGCCGGGACCGAGCGCCGGCCCGTATCCCGGCTTGCTCGCCGTCGCGAACGCAGGACCGGCGATGGCGTAATCGACGAGGGTCGGGTCGAGCGCCGCCGCGTCGGCCGCCGCATGGATCGAGATGCCGATCAACACGCCCGGTCCGAGCAACGCCCGCGCCTGCGCCGGGTCGGCTCCGGCCGGCAGGTGAACCCCGTCGGTCCCGCACGCCTGGGCAAGCTCTGCCTCGCCGTGCAGCACGAGGCGGGCGCCGAATTCGCGTGCGAGGGGTTTCAACGTGGCGGCGAGCGCCGCCTGCTCGAGCCCCGGCAGATCCTTTTCGCGCAGGCTCACGAAACGGCAGCCGGCCGCGAGCGCCGCGCCCACCACCTCCGCAAGCGGCCGCCGCGCCTGTCTGCGGTCCGTGACGAGCAGCAGCGGCGGCGCCGGAAGCCTCACGTCCCGACGAGGCCGAACTGCGGGCTGGACGGCTCGGCGTAGGCGCGTTTGGGAATGCGCCCGGCCAGGCGCGCGAGCCGCCCGCCTTCGACCGCCGCCTTCATGGCGGCCGCCATCCGCACCGGATCGGCCGCCCTGGAGACGGCTGTGTTGAGCAGCACGGCGGAGCAGCCGAGCTCCATCGCCAGCGCGGCGTCCGACGCCGTGCCGATGCCGGCGTCGAGCACGACCGGAACGGGTGAGCGCGCACCCAGAAGCTCGATCAGGTGCGGATTGCAGATGCCGAGCCCGGAGCCGATCGGCGCGCCGAGCGGCATCACGGCGGCGGCGCCGACGTCGGCGAGCTTGCGGCAGGCGACCGGGTCCTCGGTGCAATAGGGCAGAACGACGAACCCCTTGCCGACGAGCGTCTCGGTCGCGCGCACCAGCTCCTCGATGTCCGGATAGAGCAGTTCGCGGTCGCCGATCACCTCGAGCTTGATCCAGTTGGTGTCGAGCGCCTCGCGGGCGAGCTCCGCGGTGAGCACGGCATCCTTCGCGGTCTGGCAGCCGGCCGTGTTGGGCAGGAAATGCACGCGGCCGCCGATCAGGTCGACGAGGCTCTCCTCCTCCCCCGCAAGACTGATGCGGCGGATCGAGGCGGTGACCATCTCGGTCCCGCTCGCCGCGACCGAATCGAGCATCACCTTGCGATTGGGATAGCCGGCTGTGCCGAGGAACAGCCGCGATCGGAATTCGCGGCCGGCGATGACCAGCGGATCGGATCGTTTGGTTTCTTGTTGCATCATGTCATCCACCCTGCCTGGCCCGGACGATTTCGATCGTGTCGCCCGGCTTGACCCGCGTCTGCGGCCAGGCCGCGCGCGGCACGACGGTTCCGTTGAGCGCCACCGCAATGCCGCGCTGGCCGATGTCGACGGTCTTGGCCGCGAGCAGCGCCGCGAGATCGGTTGGCGCGTAGGGCTCCGGTTCGCCGTTCACCCGGATCACGGCGCCCTGGTCTGCGTCTTGTCTGGCTGCTTGCATCAGTCATTCCCCTATTCGGCGGCGCGCGCCGGTGCGAACCGCTCGATGCCGAACGGGCGGATCGCCGGATCGGTCTCGCCGTGGAGCGCGAGGCGGGCGACGGCATCGGCCGTCACCGGCGTGAGCAGAATGCCGTTGCGGTGATGCCCGGTCGCGTAAATGAGGCCGTCGAGCGGGGCCGGACCGAGGATCGGCGCATCGTCGCGGCTGCCCGGCCGGTGTCCGACCCACATCTCGGCGATCGGCAGTTCCTCGATGGCGGGAAGCGCGCGCCAGGCCGCCTCCAGCAGGCTGAGCACGCCGCCGGCGGTCAGCGTGTCGTCGAATCCCTTTTCCTCGACCGTGGCGCCGAGAATCAATCGACCGTCGCGCCGCGGCACCAGATAGACGCCGGGCGCCCAGACGACGTGACGGAGGAGGGGCGCCGCCGGATCCGTCTGCAGCGCCAGCATCTGTCCCTTGACGGGGCGCACCGGCGGCCGCGCCTCCGGCGCCAGGCCGCCGATGGCGCGCGACCACGCGCCGGCGGCGAGCACGATCACGTCCGCCGCCACCTTGTCCCCATTCTCGAGGACGACCCCGCGCGCGCGGTCGTTCGCGACGGACATCTCAGTCACGGCGCGGTGCTCATGAACAACCGCGCCGGCGCGTTCGGCCGCGATCCGCAGCGCAGCCGACAGCTTGCGATTGTCGACCTGGTGATCCGTCGGGCTCCACACCGCGCCGGCGAGCCTCGCGGCGACATGCGGCTCGCGCCGGCGCACCTCGGCG
Organism: uncultured Hyphomicrobiales bacterium; assembly: GCA_964538565.1. Taxonomy (GTDB): domain Bacteria; phylum Pseudomonadota; class Alphaproteobacteria; order Rhizobiales; family Xanthobacteraceae; genus CAYVBN01. Next base: position 12,293 of record CAZIGW010000060.1, read on the forward strand.
GCCGGGATCCATTCGAGCGGCAGGCCGAGCGTGCGCTGGAAGGCGAGATGATGCGCAAGCCGCGCCTGGTCGTCGGCCGTGAGCGCCAGCACCAGGGTTCCTTCGGTGCGCAGTTCCACGTCGATGCCGCTTGCGGCCGCGAGCTCGGCCGCGAAGGCGGGCCAGCGCGCCTGGCTTTCGCGGCCAAGGGCGACCAGCGCCTCCTCGCCCGGCTCCGCCTCCGCGCAGGCGGCGAGCATGCCGGCCGCCGCGTGGCTTGCGCCGCCGCCGGCCGTGCCCTTGTCGAAGACCGTGACGCGGGCGCCGCGCGCGGCAAGCCGCCAGGCGATGCCGAGGCCGACGACACCGGCCCCGATGACCACCACGGTCGGCTGAACAGAAAGAGCGCTCACTCGGCGGCTCCCTTCGCTGGCATGACCCAGACAGGTTCGATGGGTTTGATCTCAGCCGCTATCGCGGCACCCCAGGCCGTCAGCCCCATGATGGGAAATTTTCGCCGTCGCCACAAGCCCGGGCGAAGCGGGGTGGCCTTCAGATCTCGGCCGGTCGCTTCAGGAGCTGCGCGCAGACGAGCCCCAGCGCCAGCATGGTCAGCGCGCCGATCACCAGCGAGGGGCCCGGGCCGAAGCTCGAGAAACCGATCCCGTAGAGGACCGGGCCGGTCGCCTGGCCGAGGAAGAAGAACAGCGAGTGCAGCGACATCGCAGCCCCGCGCGCGGTCGTGGACAGTTCCGTGGCTTCCACCTGGACCGAGGCGTGGAAGGTGTAGAAGCCGATGCCGAGCAGCACGAAGGCGAGCGCCTGAAACGGCCACGACGGCCCCAGCGAGACGATCGTCAGCGCGACGCCCGCCAGCACCCCGCCGCCGACCATGAGATGCTCCGGCCGCCAGCGGCCGAGCAGGATCGGTACCCCCAACGAATAGACCACGCCGCCGACCGAGAACCCGGCGAGCACGAGCCCGGCGATCGAGGCGCGCGTCTCGCCGCTCGCGAGCAGCAGCAGCGCGACGAACGGAAAGGCGCCGAACACGGCGATGCCGTCGGCGAACACCGCGCCGTAGCAGACCTTGGCGCGCGGGTTGGCGAAGATCCCGCGGTAGCCGGCGACGATCGAGCGCAGATCGAAGCCGATCGGCTTGCCGACGACCACGCCGCGCAGCCCGATGAGGGCGCTCGCGAGCGCCAGCAGTCCGGCCCCGGTGACGGCCAGGAACACCGCGCGCCACCCGAGCGTGTCGCCGACCACGCCCGCCATCGAGGCGCCGAGCAGGTTGCCGGTGATCACGACGGCGAGCAGCCGGCCGATCGCCACCTGCCGCTCGCCGACCGGCACGAGGTCACCCGCGATCGCGAGCGCCACCGGAAAGATTCCGCCGGTCGCGATCCCGGCGACGATCCGCGCCACCAGGAGCAGCGAAAACCCGTTCGCCGCCGCGCAGGCCAGCGAGGCCGCGAGCAGCACGATGAGGCAGACGAACATCAGCCGGATCTTGCCGAACATGTCGGCGGCCGGTCCGAGGATCGGCTGAACGATCGCGAACGGCAGCGCGAAGGCGCTCGACAGCAGCGCGACCTTCTCGGGGGCGACCGCGAGATCGCCGGCGATCTGCGGAATGATCGGATCGACCGCCCGCGCGGCCAGCGCGGTGGCGAACCCGATCAGGCTGACGTGGGTCAGGACGCGCGACATCGCGAAGCGTGGGAAGCGAACGGCATGGGAATGAATGGGGAAAGCTGCAGCGAGGGCCACCGGAACGGGCGTTGGTTGGGCTCGGAGGGGCACGGCTCGCGTTCTAGCCCTCGCGCCATTCGGCCCCATTGGATGTCCGCATGATCCCGCCCGCAACGACCCGTGTCCATTGGTCGAAATGATGCTTTAGCGCAATTTTCGCGCGGCGAGGCCCCCTGCCCCGGAATGCCTCACCCGACGATGGCGTGGGGCAGGAACCGCGAGGTGTTCTTGGTGATCGGGCTCGCGTCCTCCCGCACCGAGAGCGCGCACGGCACCCCGCCGACGATCCACGACCCGAGGACCGCGAAGTTGCCGCCGGTCTCGGGCAGCGGAGAGACCGCCTGCCGCACGTAGCCCTCCGCGCCGTAAGGGCCGGCGTCGGCGTCGACCTCCTCGCCGCCGACCATGATCGTCACGTTGGCGCCCTCGCGCGAATAGAGCGGCTTGCGTACGTAGGAACTGCCGAGCTCGGCCGCCTTCTCGTCGTCCTCGAAATAGGCCGGCAGGAGGTTGGGATGGCGCGGAAACATGGCCCAGAGCAGCGGCAGGATGCCCTTGTTGGAGAGGATCGCCTTCCAGGGCGGCTCGATCCAGCGCGTGGGCGCGCCGGCAAGGAACGCGCCGAACTGCTCCTGGAACATCCATTCCCAGGGATAGAGCTTGAAGGCGAGGTCGATCGGCCTGTCGGCGAGATCGACGAACACCCCGTTCGGCTTCCGGCCGATCGCGTCCATCGCCAGCAGGGTGGTGGCAAGACCCGCCTGGCGCGCGGTGTCCTCCAGATAGGCGAGCGTGCCGGCATCCTCCGGATCGTCGGTCGCGCCCGCCAAGTGCACATGCGCGCCGTTGGCGATGGTCTGCCAGGTGGCGATCAGGCGCTCGTGCAGGGAATTGTACTGGTCGGCGTCGCGCGGGACGATCCGCCGTGCGATCACATCTTCCAGCCACATCCACTGAAACACGCCGGTCTCGAACAGCGAAGTCGGCGTGTCGGCGTTGTATTCGAGCAATTTGGCCGGGCCGCGGCCGTCGTAGCGAAGATCGAGACGGCCGTAGAGGCTCGGATCGCCGCGCTTCCAGCTCGCCGCGATGAAGTTCCAGTGGCGTTCGGGGATGCGCAGGACGCGCATCATGCGCTCGTCGGCGACCGCGCGCGCGACGAGCTCGCGCGCCATCGCGTCGATCTCTCCGGTCGGCGCCTCGAGGTCCCGCTCGATCTCCTGCAGCGTGAACGCGTAATAGGCGCGCTCGTCCCAGTAGCGTTCTCCGTCGATGGTGTGGAATTCGAATCCCGCCTCCGCGGCGCGCACGCGCCAGTCGTCGCGCTCCTCGCAGGAGATGCGCTGCATGTTCGCGTCACCCGCCGGCGCGCGCCGAGAACGCATGCGCGATCGAACCGAAGCCGCCGCGCAGCGTACCGAACGTCGAGGATCCCGATGCGCGTGCGACCGGCGCAGCCGACGTGGTCGTCGTTCCGTGCCGGCCGGTGAAGATCGGCCGCGACCAGTGGCTGCCCCCATGGCTGGAGGAATACGATGACCACGAGCGGCGCGACGGGCACGGGTCCTGAGCCTGCTTCTGCGGCTGGGCTGCGACGTCGGTCGCCGCCAGCCCGGATGCCACCGTGCTCTGCTGGGCGGGCGCCGTGCAGTCGCGGGCGGGCGTCACCGCGTAGGCGGTCGCTCCGACGCCGCCGACGCCCATCAGCAGCAGAGCGACCTGCGAGGAGCGTTTCATGGCCGCCTCACAGGGTCATCGACGCCGCGCTGAGAACACCGGCGGTGACCGACACGAGCCCGAGCCAGACCGCCGCCGCAAGCTCGCCGCCGGCGACCCGCCGCGGCAGATCCGGAACCGGGATGCGCGCGATGAAGAACACCGCGAGCTGCACCAGGAGCGCCACGATGCTCCAGATCGCGCAGTCGACGATGTCCGCGGCGTGTGCGATCGCGCTCGCGACCGGCAGCGCGAAGCCGAGCAGGCTCAGGCCGAGCGCGACCGCCGGACCCGGAACGTTCTTGCCGATGAGCTCGAACTCGTCATAGGGCGTGAGCCGCGTATAGATCGCCAGGTAGACGACCACGACCACCAACGCCAGGCAGAAATAAGCAAAGAACGCGGGCAACCCCTGCAACGATTGCAGCACCATGTCCCCCCTCCTCTGGCTCGTTCCGGCCCGACGGCCGAATCGGTCCGGCAATCCTGCCACGGCCCGACGGCCGGCCGTCAGGCGTGTGATCCATTCACCGATCTAGATTGGTCGCTCAAACCGCCGGAGGGTTCGATTTCGCGATCCGGTCGATTTCCTGCAGGATGCGCAGGAGGTCCGGAAGGTCGCGCAGAACCATCATGTTGGGCCCGTCGGAGGGCGCCCGGTCCGGGTCCTGATGGGTCTCGATGAACACGGCGGCGACGCCGACCGCCACCGCCGCGCGCGCGAGCACCGGAACGAACTGGCGCTCGCCGCCCGAGGCGGTGCCCTGTCCGCCCGGCTGCTGCACGGAATGCGTGGCGTCGAACACGACCGGCGCGCCCGTCCGCGCCAGGATCGGCAGCGCCCGCATGTCGGAGACGAGCGTGTTGTAGCCGAACGAGACGCCGCGCTCGGTGACGAGCACGTTGCGGTTACCGCGGCCGGTGACCTTGGCGACCACGTTCGTCATGTCCCAGGGCGCGAGGAACTGGCCCTTCTTCACGTTGACGACGCGCCCGGTCTCCGCCGCCGCGACGATCAGGTCGGTCTGCCGGCAGAGAAATGCCGGGATCTGCAGCACGTCCACCGTTTCGGCGACGCGCGCGCATTGCTCGGCCGCGTGCACGTCGGTGAGAACCGGAATTCCGAGCTTCTCACGGATCTCGGCGAAGATCGGCAGCGCGGCGTCGAGCCCGAGGCCGCGCGCGCTCGCCGCGCTCGTGCGGTTCGCCTTGTCGAACGAGGTCTTGTAGACGAGGCCGAGCCCCAGCATGCGGGCGATCTCGGCAAGCGCCGAGGCCATTTCGAGCGCGTGGGCGCGGCTCTCGAGCGCGCACGGGCCGGCGATCAGCGCAAGCGGCAGCGCATTGCCGAACCGGACCGAGCCGACGGCGACCACGGGATTGGGAGCGGGTTGAGCGTTGGCGTTCACGGGGCAGCCCTTCGCGGCGACCATGACCGGGGGGCCGCCCGGGGTCAACTCTCATGGCCGCCCGCCGGCTCGAACACCAGGGTCGCCCCTTTCGCCCAGGTCGGACCGACGATCAGGCGGCCCATCCGCATCTGCCCGTCGACCTCGCCCTTCTGCATCGCCGCTATCGCCGCGGCAAGATCAGCAACCGCGAACCGCAGCGCCGCGAGGCGCGCGCCGCGCCCCATGTCGGGCGGCTCGCCCCCGAAATGCGCGAGGAACGCCGCCCGGTCCATCACCTGGATCTCGCCGCGCGGCGTTCTCAGGCTCACTCCGCTCGACGTCGCCTTGAGGTCGCGCTCGCAAGTCAACGTGGAGAGAAAGACGTGGTGCTCGCTCGGGTTTTCGGCGACGAGCACGACGCCGGCGACCCGGATCGCCGTGTTGGCGTGCCGCTGCTGCGACGGATTCCAGAATGCGTCCGGATCGTGCTGCTGGCAGGCGGCGAAGCCGATGTCCGGCGCGCGCGCATCGCGCGCGAAGGCCAACGAGAAGCCGACCTCGACCGTGCCGCCGTCCGGCCGCCGGCCTTCGCGCCGGAAGGTGAGCGCGCCCGAGACGGCAATTCCCGCCGCCCGGAAACGCTCCGCGTCGCGCTGCGCGTCCGCGCTCTCGACGATGAGAAACGACAGGCCCTCGCCGCGATCGAGGAAAGCCTTGTTGCGGGCGCCGAACTGCCCGGCGAGCCCCTCGGGCGTGAGACGCTCGGGCTCGGCGACCGCGAGGATCTCGACGAAGAAGCCCGGAAACTGGACGATGCGGTTGTGCGTGCCCCACGGATGCCGGTTGCGCGCGCCGACCGTGAATCCGAGACGGGAATAGAGGTCGGCCGCCGCGTCGAGATCGTGCACCGCGTGCACGACGTGATCGAGGCCGCGCGGCGTCACCGGCCGCTCCCATTTCCCGGCCGCGACTCACCGGTTCGTCCCCTGCCTTGATCCAGATCAAAGTTGGCCACGCCGCCCCTCCGCCAGAGTTTACCGCCCTTTTTCCGCGCTTTCGGCCAATCCGCAAGTGCGGTCCGACCTTCCGGGCGGCCAGAATCTGACGGCCGGCAAGCACTGGTGGAACCAACATGACAGCGGACGTTCACGCACAGCACGGCGCTCACGCTCATCCGACCGGATGGCGCCGCTATCTTCTGTCGACGAACCACAAGGACATCGGGACGATGTACCTCGTGTTCTCGATCACGGCCGGCGTCATCGGCGCCGCCCTATCGCTCGGCATGCGGCTCGAGTTGCAGGAGCCGGGCATGCAGATCTTCGCCAGCGCGCACACGTTCAACGTGTTCGTCACCGCGCATGGGCTGATCATGGTGTTCTTCATGATCATGCCGGCGCTCATCGGCGGGTTCGGCAACTGGTTCGTCCCGATCATGATCGGCGCGCCCGATATGGCGTTCCCGCGCCTGAACAACATCTCGTTCTGGCTGCTGCCCGCCGCCATCTCCCTGCTCGTCATATCGATGTTCGTCGAGGGCGCTCCGGGCGAGAACGGCGTCGGGGCCGGCTGGACGGTGTACGCGCCGCTGTCGACGAGCGGTCATCCCGGGCCCGCCATGGATTTCGCCATCCTGTCGCTGCACCTCGCCGGCGCGTCCTCGATACTCGGCGCCATCAACTTCATCACGACGATCTTCAACATGCGTGCGCCCGGCATGACGATGCACAAGATGCCGTTGTTCGTCTGGTCCGTGCTCGTGACCGCCTTTCTGCTGCTCCTCTCGCTGCCGGTGCTCGCCGGCGCCATTACGATGCTGCTCACCGACCGGAACTTCGGCACCACGTTCTTCAGCCCGGAGGGCGGCGGCGACCCGGTGCTGTTCCAGCACCTGTTCTGGTTCTTCGGTCACCCCGAAGTGTACATCCTGATCCTGCCGGCCTTCGGCGCCATCAGCCAGATCGTCTCCACCTTCAGCCGCAAGCCGGTGTTCGGCTATCTCGGCATGGCCTACGCGATGGTGGCAATCGGGGCGATCGGCTTCGTCGTGTGGGCGCATCACATGTACACGGTCGGCATGTCGAGTGGCGCGCAGGCCTACTTCGTGGCCGCCACGATGGTGATCGCGGTGCCGACCGGCATCAAGATCTTCTCGTGGATCGCCACCATGTGGGGCGGCTCGATCGAATTCCGCACCCCGATGGTGTGGGCGATCGGATTCATCTTCCTGTTCACCCTGGGCGGCGTCACCGGCGTCGTGCTCGCGAACGCCAGCGTCGACCGCGTGCTGCAGGACACCTACTACGTGGTGGCGCATTTCCACTACACGATGTCGCTCGGCGCCACCTTCGGCATCTTCGCGGCCTGGTACTACTGGTTCCCGAAGATGACGGGCTACACCTACTCCGAGTTCCTCGGAAAGCTCCACTTCTGGCTCGCCTTCATGGGCGCCAACATGATCTTCTTCCCGCAGCACTTCCTCGGTCTCGCCGGCATGCCGCGCCGCTATGCCGACTATCCGGATGCGTTCGCCGGCTGGAACTATGTCTCCTCGCTCGGCGCCTACGTGTTCGCCTTCGGGCTCGTCGTGTTCTTCTACACGATGGCGCGGGCGTTCCTGCGCAAGGAGAAGGCCGGGGCCAATCCATGGGGCACGGCCGCGACGACGCTCGAATGGACGCTGCCCTCGCCGCCTCCGTTCCATCAATTCGAGAAACTGCCGCTGATCAAATAACCGGAGGGCCGGAGCGGGATGGCTGCCCGGCGGCCGTCCCGCTTCGTTTCAACGGACACCCGAATGAACTGTGATCGGGCCGGGAGCGTTTCCCGGATTTGAGCCCGGCACCAGCCGTCCCGCCTCCGCCGGAGTCGGTGTCGCGGACCGGCGCGAGGCCGTCAGACGAGCCGGCTCTGCACCACCGCGGCTTCGATGAAGGAGGAGAACAGCGGGTGCGGCGCGAACGGCCGCGACTTCAATTCGGGATGGAATTGCACCCCGATGAACCATGGATGATCGGGGTATTCGATGATCTCCGGCAAGATGCCGTCGGGCGACATGCCGCTGAAGCGCATGCCGCGCTGCTCGAGCCGCCCTTTGTAGCCCGTGTTGACTTCGTAGCGGTGCCGGTGGCGCTCGGAGATTTCCGTCGTGCCGTAGATTTCGGCCACGCGGCTGCCGGGCGCGAGCATCGCCGGATAGGCGCCGAGCCGCATGGTGCCGCCGAGATCGCCGCCGGCGGTACGCTTCTGCAATTCGTTGCCCTTGAGCCATTCGGTCATCAGCCCGACCACCGGATCGGGCGTCGGCCCGAACTCGGTCGAATTCGCGTCGTCGATGCCGCACAGGTTGCGCGCCGCCTCGACCACAGCCATCTGCATGCCGAAGCAGATGCCGAAGTACGGCACGTTGCGCTCGCGCGCGAACTGCGCGGCGCGGATCTTGCCCTCGGCGCCGCGCTGGCCGAAGCCACCGGGCACCAGGATGCCGTCGACATGCTCGAGGAACGGCGTCGGATCCTCGCGCTCGAACACTTCGCTCTCGATCCAGTCGAGGTTGACCCGCACCTTGTTGGCGATGCCGCCGTGCGAGAGCGCCTCGATGAGCGACTTGTAGGCGTCCTTCAGCCCCGTGTACTTGCCCACCACCGCGATGGTGACCGCGCCCTCGGGATTGCGGATGCGTTCGTTGACGAGCCGCCAGGTGCTGAGATCGGGCCGGGCGTTCGGCTCGATCCCGAAGGCGGCGAGCACCTCGGTGTCGAGACCGGCGGCGTGATAGGCCTCCGGCACCGCGTAGATGTTGTCGACGTCGCGCGCCTCGATGACGGCCGACTCGCGCACATTGCAGAACAACGAGAGCTTGCGGCGCTCTTCCTTCGGTACCGGCCGGTCGGTTCGGCACAGCAGGATGTCGGGCTGGATGCCGATCGAGCGCAGCTCCTTGACCGAGTGCTGCGTCGGTTTGGTCTTAAGCTCGCCGGCCGAGGGGATGAACGGCAGAAGCGTCAGATGAATGTACACGGCGTGCCCGCGCGGCAGTTCGTTTCCGAGCTGACGGATCGCCTCGAAGAACGGCAGCCCCTCGATGTCGCCGACAGTGCCGCCGATCTCGCACAGGACGAAATCGAAGCCCTCGTTGCCGTCGCGGATGAATTCCTTGATGGCGTTGGTGACGTGCGGAATGACCTGGATGGTGGCGCCGAGATAGTCGCCGCGCCGCTCCTTGGCGAGGATCTCCTGGTAGATTCGCCCCGTGGTGATGTTGTCCTGCCGCGAGCATGGCCGGCCGGTGAAGCGCTCATAGTGGCCGAGGTCGAGGTCGGTCTCCGCGCCGTCGTCGGTGACGAACACCTCGCCGTGCTGATAGGGCGACATCGTTCCCGGATCGACGTTGAGGTACGGGTCGAGCTTGCGCAGCCGCACCGAATAGCCGCGCGCCTGCAGCAGCGCGCCGAGCGCCGCCGATGCGAGACCCTTGCCAAGTGAGGAGACCACGCCGCCGGTGATGAAAATATACCGCGCCATGGGACTCAACCTTTAGTCCGTCGCGCGCGATTCGCCGAGCCTTTTCCCGATTCCGGCGCGCCGGGCAGCCTTGCAGAAATATGGGCCGACAAGATTCTATCCTGCATCTTCAATCGGTTGCACCCGTTCTCGCAGATCCGGCGGCTGGCCCGGCCGGCGTCTTCTCCACAACTGCGCAAAGTCGAAGGGCCGGAGAACCCGGCCCTTGCGACGTCCCCTCATTGCGACTGGGGCACCTGCGGACCTTGCTGACCCGCGGGCGGCTGACCGCCCTGTGGCGGCGCCGGCTGGCCCTGCGGCGGCTGGGCCGAGGCGCCCCCACGCAGCGTGTCGAGCAGACCCCGTCCGTTCTGGCCCGCCGGCGCGGTCTGGCCGGCCGGAGCGCCGGTATCCGGGATGATCGACGTCGGCTTGCGCTCCCACCCGGCCAGGAGCGAGAGCAGCAGGCTCGTGGCAAAGAAGACAGCGGCCAGGATGGCCGTGGTGCGGCTGAGCACGTTCGAGGTGCCGCGGCTCGTCAGGAAGCCGGCGCTCGAACCCATGCCGAGGCCGCCTCCTTCCGAGCGCTGCAACAACACGAAGCCGATCATGGCGACGACCACCATGAGATGGATGACGATGATGACGGTTTGCATCTAAACCTACTAACCCTGCGGATACGCGCGGCCGGCCGCGGTCGAACCTGCCGTCATATGGGAAGTCGCCCGGCTCTCTACACGATCCCGACCCGATTTGCTACCGCCCGGGGCATCAGGCCGGAGGCCTCACCGGCCCCGAAGATTGCGGCGTTCCGGGCCTGTCGTTCGCTACCAGGCTACCCGGCCGGCAGCCCGTTGATCCCACACCGACGATATCTGGTTAACGAGCGAGCGGCGGGCAAGCCGAGACGGCGCTGCGCGGACGCCGCAGGGCGCACCGGCGTCCGCGAACTCAAGCGCCGGAACCGTTTGATCCAGGACAATGCGGGCCGCGCCCGATCGGCGACCATTCTTCTCGATGCGCGATACCCGTTCGCGATGCCGTTGTGGAGAGAGACATGACCCGGCAAGGCAGCACGACCTACCCGATCGTCGAACCCGTCCTCGACCGGATCGCCCGCTGGTGCCGAGGTGAGAACGCCCGCGAGCACCTCACCGTCCTCGATACGCTCAACCGGGCGGAACTCGCGCAGCTTGCCGAGGACATGCGCGTGTCCACCATGCAGCTGCGGCTGCTGCTGAGCTGCAGCCCGGGCCTCGCCGAATTTCTCGCCCGCCACATGGCGGTGCTTCTGGCGCACCGGATGGAGGCGTTGCACATCGACGCCGACGACCTCGCCCGCGCCGATCCGAAGCTGCTGCAGGCGCTGCGGCGGCGCTGCGCCGCCTGCGACTGCCGCGCGCGCTGCGAGCAGGATCTGCTGCATGATCCGCAGGACCCGGTCTGGCGGGACTACTGCCCCAACGCCCAGGTGCTCGAGGCGCTCCCGCGCGTCGCCTGAGCGGCTGCGACCGTCTGCCGCCGCGCAGTCCATCGAACCGCGAGCGGCCCTTCACGCGCCACCAGCCCTCGCGGCGCCCGTTCCGTCCGGCTAGATTTGACGTCGAGCAAGGCGGATCGCGCGGCGGAGGTCTTACGCCGTGACCGACCGCCGCTTCGAGGAGCAACGCGTGGCCCACGCCGACCGTCGCGCCCACTGGGAAAACGTCTACGCCACGAAGGGCGAGAACGAGGTGAGCTGGTTCCAGGAGAGCCCGGCCATCTCCCTCGAGCTCCTGCGGACCGCCGGCGCCTCGCCGAACTCGGCCGTTCTCGACGTCGGCGGCGGCGCATCGCGTCTCGTCGACGTCCTCTTCGACGCGGGCTACCGATCCGTCACCGTGCTCGACCTCTCCGAAGAGGCCCTGTCCCGGGCGAAGGCCCGGCTCGGCGCGCGCGCCGCCGAGGCCGCCTGGGTCGCCGCCGACGTGACCGACTGGACACCGCCGCGCAGCTACGACGTCTGGCACGATCGCGCGGCGTTTCACTTCCTCACCGAGCCGGCCGACCGCGACGCCTACGTGCGCTGCCTGCTCGCGGCGCTCCGGCCGGGCGGGCACGCCATCATCGCGACCTTCGCGCCGGATGGGCCGGAGCGATGCAGCGGACTTCCGGTGGTGCGCTATGACGCCGCCGGTCTCGGCGCGGTACTCGGACCGTCGCTCGCGTGGATCGAGACGCGGCGGCAGGATCACCGCACGCCCGGCGGCGTCATCCAGCGTTTCCAGTTCAGTCTCTTCCGCCGAAACTGAATCCGCGCCATCTGACACGATCGGCAAAAAAGGGCCATCCGCGCGATGGCCCCGCCTGACTGAGCGCAGCCGCGGGCCGCCGCGCTATCGCAGCGTCTTGAGATAGGCGATCACGTCCTCGACGTCCTTCGGGTCGGTGAGACCGCCGAACGGCATGCGATTGCCCCGCACCTTCTCCTGTGGATTGGCGATGTATTCGCGCAGGTTGTTCTCGTCCCACACCAGGTTCGCGCGCCGCATCGGGTTCGAGTACCGATAGTCCTCGAGCGCGGCCGCGTGGCGGCCCACCACCCCTTTCAGGCTGGGGCCGATGGCGTCCGGCCGCTCGGTATGACAGGCGGCGCACGCCTGGAACACCTTTTCGCCGTGCGCGACGTCCGCGGCGACCGCGGGCCTTCCCGTCGCGGCCACGGCGACCAGCAGGGCGAGTGACAAATACCCGGTCGATCTCATCGGTTCTGCCCTCCCCGCCCTCATGCATGCACCAGCGGACCGGGACCTTTCAGGTACTGTGTCGTGATCGCGTGCGCCGACCAATAGGCGAGCGCGCCGACGGTGCCGGTTGGGTTGTAGCCGTGCTGCTGCGGAAACACGGAGGCGCCCATCACGAACAGATTGTGCGCGTCCCATGCCTGCAGATAGCGGTTCACCGCGCTCGATTTCGGATCGCTCCCCATCATCGTGCCGCCGGTGTTGTGCGTCGACTGATAGGGAACGATCGTGAAGGTGCGCGGCCGCGGATGCATTTCGTAGTGCGTCGGGTTCATCGCCTTGATGATGCCCTCGAGCTTGCCCAGCAGATAGCGCGACATCCGATGATCGTTCTCGGTGCCGTTGTAGGTCAGTCGCAGCAGCGGCCGACCGAACGCGTCCCGATAGGTCGGATCGATGTCGAGGAAGTTTTCGCGGTTGGCGTAGACCGATCCCTGCGTGTTGAAACGCACGAAGTGCTGATACCACTTGACCGTCGCCCGCTTCCACTCCGAGCCCCAGCGCGGGGTGCCGTGCGGCACCGCGCGTCCGCCCAGCGGCGGTGCGGCCGCCTGGTTGCAGGAGAAATAGCCGCCGCCGAAGAAACCGAGCCCGGCGTGGTCGAAGTTCTCGCCGTTGAAGTCGTCGATGCACACGCCGGTGCCGGCCGAGCCCATGTAGGGCGTGAGCTGCTTGTCCTCGAAGAAGGCCACGGCGCCGGCCTCGAACTGGTAGCCGTAATTCTTGCCGACGACGCCCTTGCCGCTGGCGCGATCGTAGGGCTCGCCGATGCCGGCGAGCAGCATGAACTGCGTGTTGCCGAACACATAGGCCGAGAGCACGACGAGCCCGGCCGGCTGCTCGTATTCCTCGCCGGTCTGCATGTCGGTGTAGACCACGCCCGTCACCTTCTTGCCGGGCTTGTCGTAGACCAGCCGGGTGACGAACGCGCGCGTGCGCAGCTCGAATTTCGGGTCGGCGCGAAGCAACGGCATCAGCGTGACGTTGGCCGACGCCTTGGAGTTCGCCTCGCACGCCGTGCGGTTGCAGAAGCCGCAGTATTGGCACTCGCCGAGCGTCGCCCCTTCCGGATTCGTGTAGGGGCTGCTGGCGATCGCCACCGGCGCCGGGAACGGGTGGTAGCCGAGGCTGCGCGCCGCCTGCGCGAACATCATGCCGCCCGCCGAGGACTTGATCGGCTTGTTTGGATAGTGATCGCTGCGCGGCCCCTCGAACGGATTGCCGCCGTCGATCTTGGCCCCGCGCAGGTTTCCGGCCTGGCCGGAGGCGCCGCACAGCTTGTCGAACCGGTCGTAGTAGGGCTCGAGCTCGTCGAAGCTGACCGGCCAATCCTGGATGGTCATGTCCTCCGGGATCGCCTTGGCACCGTAGCGCTCCGTCAGATGGCTGCGGACCCGGAAGTCGGTCGGCAGGAAGCGCCAGTGCAGGCCGCCCCAGTGAATGCCCGAACCGCCGACGCCCTCGCCCGGCAGAAACGCGCCGAAGCGGCGGATCGGCAGCGCCGTCTCGGCGGCGGCGTTGCGGAAGGTGATCGTGTCGACCGAATTGTCCTGCATCAGCTCGAGCCGGCGCGAGTAGCGCAGCTCGTCGCGCACGCCCGGCAAGGTGAAATTCTCGCCCGGCGTGCGATCGGGACCACGCTCCAGTCCGACCACGTTGAGCCCGGCCTTGGTCAGTTCGCGCGCCATGATCGCGCCGGTCCAGCCCATGCCGACCATGACCGCGTCGACGTCCTTCAATCGCGTCGTCATGTCCGCCTCCCCTCAGGAAAAGTCGGCGATGGATTGCGGCGGCGCGACATAGGGCTTGTCGCGAGCGCCCTCGTACACGTGCGTGTAGGTCGCCGGCAGTCCCGGGAAGCCGAGCATCTTCCAGGCGGCCTTGTTGCGATTGCCGCCGTACATCGGGTCGGAGAAGAAGCCTTCCATCGTGATGTTGAGGAGCTGGTTGAAGAACGCCCGCGAAGAGAAGTGATCGAATTGCGCCTTGCCCTCCTCCATGGCCTTGAGGGCGGCGACGCGATCGGCCGGCGACAGCCGGTCGAACTCCCGGCCGTAGGTCTTGCGCGTCCACGCGTTGGCGGCGGCGATGCCGGTCTCGAAGTATTCACGCGGCGTCAGCGGAAGCTGGTATCCCTGTTCGGGCTTGCCTTTGAGGTAGGGACCGGCGCGGTACATCCTGGCGCCGCCGCCCCAGGCGCTCGCGAGCTGACGATCGATGAAGGCCACGATCCCGCAGTCGGTCCCCGACGGCGACAGATCGTCGGCCGGAATGAGCGTGTCGACCGCGGCGGAGATGAACGCCGCTTCGGCCGCCGTCAGCGTCAGATAGGTTTCCGGTTCGGCGTTCGCCGGTGCCGCGGCGGCGGGCGGTGCGGCAGCGGCGCCTTCCTCCGCCACGGTCGGCAGCGCCGGCGACAAGCCGGCCGCCACTGCGGTCCCGGCCAGGCCCGCGCCGAGCAGGAATCGACGACGCGGCAGCGTATCGTCCACCATGAGATCCTCCCCGATTTTTCCGCGCCGTGGCCGGCGCGCGTCGTTCGCATCCCGGCCCCACGCGGGGGATGCGACGTTTTTTTTTGAGAATAGCTTACTTTGCCCCGACACGCAGCCCGCTTCCTGCGCACGGACGTTCCGCCCGCAGTGCATGGGCGCCGCAGCAGCCGGACGATCGGAAATCCGATGGGCGTCCACCGTCCGCGCGTATGCCGGCGCGCGGTCGCATTGCTCCGCGCGAGGACCAGTTCTTCAGAGATAGGCCCTGGCGATCGCCAGC
>CAZIGW010000061.1:0-15996 GCA_964538565.1 uncultured Hyphomicrobiales bacterium
TTCCTCGGCCTCAAGACGCTCACGGTGCTCGACGTCGCCGCCAAGCTCGTGCGCCGGCGCGGCATCGAACTCGATCTGTCGCGCATTCCGCTCGATGACGCGAAGACCTACGAGATGCTCGGGCGCGGCGAAACCGTCGGCGTGTTCCACGTGGAAAGCCAGGGCATGCGGCGCGCGCTCCGCGACATGCGGCCCGACCGCTTCGAGGACATCATTGCGCTGGTCGCGCTCTACCGGCCCGGCCCGATGGCCAACATCCCGACCTATTGCGCGCGCAAGCACCGCATCGAGGAGCCGGAGTACATCCATCCCAAGCTCGAGCCGATCCTGCGCGAGACCTTCGGGGTCATCATCTACCAGGAGCAGGTGATGCAGATCGCGCAGGTGCTCGCCGGCTATTCGCTCGGCGAAGCCGACCTGTTGCGCCGCGCGATGGGCAAGAAGATCCGTAAGGAGATGGAACAGCAGCGCGAGCGTTTCATCTCCGGCGCGGTCGAACGCGGCGTCGAGCGCTCCCAGGCGGACGCGATCTTCGAACTGCTCGCCCGCTTCGCCGACTACGGATTCAACAAGAGCCACGCCGCCGCCTACGCGCTCGTCGCCTATCAGACCGCCTACATGAAGGCGAATTTTCCGGTCGAGTTTCTCGCCGCCTCGATGACGCTCGACATGGGCAATACCGACAAGCTCGCCGAATTCCGCAGCGAGGCCGAGCGGCTCGGCATCACGGTCGATCCGCCGTCGGTCAACCGCTCGGGCGTCGCCTTCGAAGTGGAGGGCAACACCATTCGCTACGCGCTCGCCGCCCTCAAGGGAGTCGGTCGTCAGGCGGTCGAGGCGATCGTCGAGGCACGCGGCGAGCGGCCGTTCGCCGATCTCGCCGACTTCGCGGGCCGCATCAATCCGCGCGCCGTCAACAAGCGCGTGCTCGAAAGCCTCGCTGCCGCCGGCGCCTTCGACTGCCTCGAACCCGACCGCGCGCGCGCGTGCGCCGCCATGGACGCGGTGCTCGCCGCGGCGCAGCGCGCCCACGAGGCCGCCAGCATGGGGCAGAGCGAATTGTTCGGCGGCCCGGCCGCGCGCGAGGCGCTGCCGATTCCGGCGGTGACGCCGTGGCTGCCGGCCGAACGCCTGCAGAAGGAATACGACGCGATCGGCTTCTTCCTCACCGGCCATCCGCTCGACGACTACGCCGCCTTGCTCAAGAGCCTGCGCGTGCAGTCTTGGGCCGAGTTCGCGCGCGCCGTGAAGGCGGGCGCTTCCGCCGGACGGGTCGCGGCGACCGTCGTCTCGCGCGCCGAGCGGCGCACCAAGACGGGGAACAAGATGGGCATCATCGGCCTGTCGGACCCTTCCGGCCACTACGAGGCGGTGATCTTCTCCGAGGGCCTGCAGCAGTACCGCGACCTGCTCGAGCCGGGTTCGGCCGTGCTGCTCTTTCTCACCGCCGAGGCGCAGGGCGAGGAGGTGCGCGCGCGCATCCAGTCGGCCGAACCGCTCGACGCGGCGGCCGCCAAGCTCCAGAAGGGCCTGCGCGTCTTCGTGCGTGATCCCGCGCCGCTCGAGGCGCTGGCCAAGCGGCTCGAGCCGGTCGGGGCGAACGGCCGAACCGTCACCAGGCTGACCGCACCGAACGGTTCGCGGCAGGGCGCCCGCGAGACCGCGGCCCCGGTTGCCCCCAACGGAGCGGACGGGGAGGTCAGCATGGTGCTGATGCTGGCTGGCGGGACCGAGGTGGAGGTGAAGCTTCCGGGCCGATTCAGGGTCTCGCCGCAGATCGCCGGGGCCATCAAGGCGGTGCCCGGCGTGGTCGAGGTCCAGGCGGTCTGAGCGGGGCGAGGCGGGTCGCGGTCCGACAGGCACCGCGGGCCCCGCTCTGCGCCGTGGCCGTCGCGCGCGGTGGACCGCAGATGCGGGGTGCGGTGAGCATGCGGCGGCCGAAGGGGCCCAGGCCCTGCGGCGCGCCACCTCGCGCCGCGCTGCGTCCGGGACACGAGGCCGAGGCGTGCTTCTGAGGCGGCCGATGCCCCGGCGCGTGCCTTGCATCGGCGCCGCCATCCCTATATAAGCCCCACATCTCACACGCGGATCTTGGCCTTTGCGCATGGTCCGGCGAAGTGGGCCCGGTACGCCGGCCCCACTTTTGCGGATCGCGCTCGTGGGCCGTCCGGTGGCCTGCGGCCGGCCGTCGACGCCGGCGCTTGCTCACGGCTCCGCGGCGGCAGAACCGGAGAAAGACCATGGCGCTCCCCGAATATTCGATGCGCCAGCTGCTCGAGGCTGGCGTGCATTTCGGCCACCAGGCCCATCGCTGGAATCCGAAGATGCGCGATTACATCTTCGGCACCCGCAACAACATCCACATCATCAATCTCGCCCAGACCGTTCCGATGCTCCACCAGGCGCTCTCGGCGGTGAGCGACACGGTCGCCAAGGGCGGACGCATCCTGTTCGTCGGCACCAAGCGCCAGGCGCAGGACGCGGTGGCGGACGCCGCCAAGCGCTGCGCGCAGTACTACGTCAATTCGCGCTGGCTCGGCGGCACGCTGACCAACTGGAAGACCATCTCGGAATCGATCAAGCGGCTGCGCAAGCTCGACGAGATGCTCACCTCCGGCGAGGCGCAGGCCTACACCAAGAAGGAGCGCCTGACGCTCACCCGCGAGCGCGACAAGCTCGATCGCGCACTCGGCGGCATCAAGGACATGGGCGGGCTTCCCGACCTTCTGTTCGTGATCGACACCAACAAGGAAGACATCGCCATCAAGGAGGCGCGCCGCCTCAACATTCCGGTGGCGGCGATCGTCGACACGAATTGCGACCCCGACGGCATCACCTACGTGGTGCCGGGCAATGACGACGCCGGGCGCGCCATCTCGCTCTACTGCGATCTCGTCGCCAAGGCGGCGATCGACGGCATTTCGCGCGCCCAGGGCGAACTCGGCATCGATATCGGCGCCGACGAAGCGCCGCCGGCCGAGGTGGTGCCGGAAACCGACGGTGGTCTCGGATTCGAAGCGCTCTCGGGTCCGCGCGGCGTCGCCGACGACCTCAAGAAGCTCGCCGGCGTCTCGCCCACGGTGGAGAATAAGCTCAACGACCTCGGCATCTTCCATTACTGGCAGATCGCCGCTCTCGGCCCGGAGGCCGCCCACAAGGTGGGCGAGGAGGTCGGTTTGCCCGGCCGCGTCGATCGCTGGATCGTGCAGGCCAAGGACCTGAGCGCCGAGGAAGCCACCACCTGATCCCGGCCCGAGCCGGCCGGAACGTTCCGGCCGCCGGCCGGATTGCGCAAGAACAGACGGACCAAACGGACGACCTCGATGGCGAACATCACCGCTCAGATGGTCAAGGAACTCCGCGACACGACCGGCGCGGGCATGATGGACTGCAAGGCCGCGCTCGCCGAGACCGATGGCGACATGGAAGGCGCCGTCGACTGGCTGCGCAAGTAGGGCCTCGCCAAGGCGGCCAAGAAGGCCGGGCGCGTGGCGGCCGAGGGCCTGATCGGCGTGGCGCTCTCCGGTCCCAAGGGCGTCCTCGTCGAGGTCAATTCGGAGACCGATTTCGTCGCCCGCAACGACCTGTTCCAGGGCCTCGTCAAGATGGTGGCGCAGGTCGCCCGCGACCGCGGCCCCCACGTCGAGGCTATCAAGGCCGCGAAGGTGGGCGACGCGACGGTCGCCGATGCGCTCGCCTCGGCGGTGGCAACCGTCGGCGAGAACATGACGCTGCGCCGCGCCGCGGCCCTGTCGGTCGGCAAGGGCGTGGTTTCGAGCTACGTGCACAATTCGGTCGGCGAGGGGCTGGGCAAGATCGGCGTGATCGTCGGCCTGGAGTCCGAAGGCAAGACCGACGAGCTTGCCACGCTCGCACGCATGATCGCCATGCACGTCGCGGCTTCCAGCCCGCAGGCGCTCGACGCCGCCGGGCTCGATCCCGCGGTGGTGGCGCGCGAGCGCGACGTGCTCGCCGACAAGTTCCGGCAGCAGGGCAAGCCGGAAAACGTCATTGCCAAGATCGTCGAATCCGGGCTCAAGACCTTCTACAAGGAGGTCTGTCTGCTCGATCAGGCGTATATCCACGACAGCAGCAAGTCTGTCGCACAGGCCGTGAAGGAGGCCGAAGGCCGGGTCGGCGCCGCCATCAAGGTCGCCGGCTACGTGCGTTTCGCCCTCGGCGAGGGGATCGAGAAGCAGGAAGGCGATTTCGCGGCGGAAGTCGCCGCCGCCGCCGGCCAGCGCTGATCGACGTCCGCGCGGCCGGTCGTCCCGCGGACGAGCGATGCGACCGGGACTCGGGGGGACGGGATGACGAATCCGGCGTACAAGCGAGTGATCGTCAAGCTCTCGGGCGAAGCGCTTGCCGGGAGCGAGGGATTCGGCCTGCACCAGCCGACGGTCGAGCGCATCGCGGCCGATGTGGTCGCGGCGCGCGCGCTCGGCGTCGAGATCGGCCTCGTGGTCGGGGGCGGCAATATCTTCCGCGGCATCGAGGTGTCGGGACGCGGCGTCTCGCGCACGACCGGCGACGCCATGGGCATGCTCGCCACCGTGATGAACGCGCTCGCGCTCGAAGCCGCGCTGGAGCGGGAGGGCGCGCCGGCACGTACGCTCTCCGCGCTCGTCATGCCGCAGGTCTGCGAAAGCTATTCGCGCCAGCGTGCCGCCAAGCACTTCGCGGCCGGGCGGGTGGTGCTGTTCGCCGGCGGAACCGGCAATCCGTTCTTCACCACCGATACCACCGCAGTGCTGCGCGCCGCCGAGATGGATTGCGGCGCGGTCCTCAAGGCGACGGACGTCGACGGCGTCTACAGCGCCGATCCGAAGCGCGACCCCAGGGCGCAGCGCTTCGATCGCCTCACCCACCAGGATGCGCTCGAGCGCCATCTCAAGATCATGGATTCGACCGCGTTTGCGCTTGCCCGGGAAAACCGTATGCCTATCATCGTGTTCTCGATCCGCGAGCCTCGGGCGATCGAGGCCGTGTTGCGAGGCGAGGGGCGCGCAACCGTCGTCGGTGGGTGATGTCACGACGATTGAGCGACACGCGGCAGTCGCCACCCTGGCGGGCGGAACGGGCGGCGGTCGTGCCGATCCAGCAGCGCACGTGTGAATTCGGCCGGGGGAGTCATCGATGACATCCGCGACTTTCGACATCAACGAACTCAAGCGGCGTATGCATGGCGCCGTCCAGGTCCTCAAGCAGGAGCTCGGAGGTCTGCGCACCGGCCGCGCGTCGGCGAGCCTGCTCGACCACGTGCAGGTGGAGGCCTACGGGACCCACATGCCGCTGAACCAGCTCGCCACCGTGAGCGTGCCGGAGCCGCGCCTGATCAGCGTGCAGGTGTGG
Organism: uncultured Hyphomicrobiales bacterium; assembly: GCA_964538565.1. Classification (GTDB taxonomy): domain Bacteria; phylum Pseudomonadota; class Alphaproteobacteria; order Rhizobiales; family Xanthobacteraceae; genus CAYVBN01. The sequence continues at coordinate 5,353 of CAZIGW010000061.1, forward strand.
GACAGGTCGATGGTGCACGCGGTGGAGAAGGCGATCATTGCCGCCAACCTCGGCCTCAATCCGGCGACCGAAGGACAGGTGCTGCGTCTGCGCATCCCCGAGCTCAACGAGGAGCGGCGCAAGGAGCTCGTGAAGGTCGCGCACAAGTACGCCGAGACGGCCCGGGTCGCGGTGCGCCACGTGCGGCGCGACGGGCTCGACGCGCTCAAGAAATCGGAGAAGGACGGCAAGATCAGCCGCGACGACCACGACCGCATGGCGGGCGAGGTGCAAAAGGCGACCGATCAGACGATCGGCGAGATCGACCAGGCGCTTGCCGGGAAGGAAAAGGAGATCATGACGGTCTAGCCGGTTTTCGAGCGAGGGGTGACCGGTTGGCGCGAACAAGACGCGTGCGCACGAGGGCGAGCCCGCGCTTCGATTCCCTCACGGTCGGAAGGGCCGGGCACGAGACCGGGCCGCAACCGATCTCGGATCGTGCCCTCGTCGTAAACCCGGAGCGGGATGACGGGCCCGCGACGGCGATGTGCCCGAAGGCATGTGAACGGCGAGCGCGGGGATCGCCGAGGGCATTCAGGCGACGAGAGTTTTGGAGCGCGGGCGCGGATCGGCATACGCCATCCGCGCAGCTTGATTGCAGAGGCAAAAGCGGTATCCACTTCTGCTGATCGCGCTGGTGGGGGGACGACGCGAGCCCGGAGAGATCAATGCCCAGCAACGAGGTGTCGCTTGCCACGCCGACCGCAGCCTTCGGCGCGCCTCACCACATCGCGATCATCATGGACGGCAACGGTCGCTGGGCGGCGCAGCGCGGGCTTCCGCGCGGCGAGGGGCACCGCCGCGGCGTCGAGGCCCTGCGGCGGACGGTGCGCGCCGCGGGCGAGCTCGGGATCGGCATTCTCACCATCTTTTCGTTCAGCTCGGAGAACTGGTCGCGTCCGCCCTCGGAAGTGCGCGAGCTGATGGGGCTGCTGCGCCGGTTCATCCGGCACGATCTCGCCGACCTGCATCGCAACAACGTGCGTGTGCGCGTGATCGGAGAGCGCGAGGGGCTTGCGCCCGACATCGCGCGCCTGCTGCAGGAGGCCGAGGATCTCACGCAGGACAACAGCGGCCTCGTGCTGATCGTTGCCTTCAACTACGGCGCGCGGCAGGAGATTGCCCGGGCCGCCCGCAGGATCGCCGCGGAAGTCGCGGCCGGCCGCATCAAGCCCGACGCCATCACGGCCGATGTGTTCGGGCAGTTCCTCGACGCTCCCGACCTGCCGGATCCGGATCTGATCATACGCACCAGCGGCGAGATGCGGTTGTCGAACTTCCTGCTGTGGCAGGCCGCCTACAGCGAGCTCGTCTTCGTGCCCATCTACTGGCCGGATTTCGATCGCGCGGCGCTGGAGGGCGCGATCGACGAATATCATCGGCGCGAGCGCCGCTTCGGCGGTCTCGTCGCCCGCACCGGGTCTTGATTGGTGAGCGGCGAGCATTCGGCGAGCCAGCCGACCCAGGCGCCCCCGGCCGCGAGGTCGCGCACGAGCGAGCTTGCGGCGCGGATTGCCTCCACGCTCGTGATGGCGCCCTTGGCGATCACCTTCGCCTATGTCGGGGGCTGGCCGTTCGTGGCGTTCTGGACGCTCGCGGCCGCCGGCATCATGTGGGAATGGACCGGCCTCGCCGCGGCGGCGGAACGACGGTCGATCCTGCTCCTCGCGGTGCCGGCGCTGGGATTGGCGGGAATTCTCGCCGCGTCGGGCCGGCTGCTCGCATCCCTCATCATCGTGCTGGTCGGCGCCGGGGCGGCGGGGGTCTTGTCCGCGAGCGGCGGACGAGGCTGGATCGTCGCCGGGTTCCTCTACGCCGGCGCCGCGTTGTGGGCGCCTGCCGTCCTGCGCAGCGACCCGAATCTCGGATTTTTCGCCATCGTGTTCCTGTTCGCCGTGGTGTGGGCGACGGACATTCTCGGTTATTTCGTCGGTCGCGCGGTGGGCGGGCCGAAATTGTGCCCGGGCATCAGCCCGAACAAGACCTGGGCAGGCGCGCTCGGCGGAGCGGCGGGCGCCGTCGGCGTCGGCACGGCGCTCGCGGCCTTTTTCGCCATCGGGCAATGGCTGCCGATGGGCATTGCGGCGTTTGTTCTTTCGGTGATCGCCCAGTTCGGCGATCTGTTCGAATCGGCGGTAAAACGGCACTTCGGAGTCAAGGATGCCAGTCATATCATTCCCGGTCACGGCGGCCTGATGGACCGGCTCGACGGCTTCCTGGCGGCGGCGCTCGCCGGCGCCATTCTGGCGCTCGCGCGCGGCGGACTCGATACCCCGGCGCAGAACCTTCGTGTATGGTGATCGCCTGGAACTCCGAATGCCCCGCGCGCGCGCGGACGCCGAGCCGGCGTCGGCGGTCGAACGATCGGTCACGATCCTCGGCGCCACCGGCTCGATCGGCGCCAGCACCGTCGACCTGTTGCGGCGCCATCGCGGCCGCTGCCGGGTCGAGGCCGTCGCCGCCAACCGCAATGCCGCCGCGCTCGCCGAACTGGCGCGCGACCTGAACGCCCGCTTCGCGGCGATCGCCGATCCGAGCCGCTATGCGGAGTTGAAGGAGGCGCTTGCCGGGAGCGGGATCGAGGTCGCCGCGGGAGAGGAGGCGGTGGTCGAAGCCGCCTCGCGCCCGGCCGACTGGGTCATGGCGGCGATCGCCGGCTCGGCCGGCCTGAAGTCGGCGCTGGCCGCGGCCGAGCGTGGCGCGATGGTGGCGCTCGCCAACAAGGAATGCCTCGTTTGCGCCGGCGGCGTCTTCATGCGCCGCGCCGCCGCCACCGGCGCCATCGTGCTGCCGGTCGACTCGGAGCACAACGCGATCTTCCAGGCGCTCGCCGGCGGGCGTCGCCACGACGTCAGCCGCATCATCCTGACCGCGTCCGGCGGTCCGTTCCGCACCTGGACGGTCGAGGCGATCCGGGCGGCGACGCTCGAACAGGCGCTGCGCCACCCCAACTGGTCGATGGGACCGAAGGTCACGATCGACTCGGCAACCTTGATGAACAAGGGTCTCGAACTGATCGAGGCGCATCATCTCTTCGCCCTGCCGCCGGCGCAGATCGACGTCCTGGTGCATCCGCAGTCGGTCGTGCACGGGCTGGTCGAGTACCGCGACGGCTCGATTCTCGCCCAGCTCGGTCCGACCGACATGCGCGTGCCGATCGCCCATTGCCTGGCCTGGCCGGAACGCATCGACGGTGCGGCCGTAAGGCTCGACCTCGCCCGGATCGCCACGCTCACCTTCGAGGAGCCGGATCTCGCGCGCTTTCCCGCGCTCGGCCTCGCACGGCAGGCGCTCGAGCGCGGCGCCGGCGCGCCGACGGCGCTCAATGCGGCCAACGAGATCGCGGTCGAGGCGTTCATGGGGGGCCGGATCGGGTTTACCGGTATTCCCGCGCTGGTCGAGGCGACGCTCGACGCGACATCCGGACGCGGGCTGCTGCATGAACCCGAGGACCTCGACACGGCCCTGGCCATTGACCATATCGCCAGAAGGGTCGCCCGGGACCTCTTGCCTCAAATCGCCGCAAAGGCATCCTAGGGCTGTAACGAGGGCAAGAGCGCGACAGCCGCTCCGGGGGACGAGGTCAGGTTCAGATGGAAGCCGCGTTTTTCGGGAGTCTGCACATCTTGGGCGGCGGATTCCTCACCTACATCATTCCCTTCCTGTTCGTGCTCACCGTCGTGGTGTTCTTCCACGAGCTTGGGCATTTCCTGATCGCGCGCGGGTGCGGAATCAAGGCGCTCGCCTTCTCGATCGGCTTCGGCCCGGAGCTCGTCGGCTTCACGGACAGGCGCGGAACACGCTGGAAGCTGTCGGCCATTCCGCTCGGCGGCTATGTGAAATTTCTCGGCGACGACACCGCCGCGAGCACGCCCGACACCGCCGCGCTCGCCGCCATGGACGAAAGCGAGCGGCGGCAGAGCTTCATCGACCAGCCCATTCGCTCCCGTGCGGCCGTCGTAGCGGCAGGTCCGGTCGCGAACTTCATTCTCGCGATCGCGATTTTCGCGGCGATCTTCGCGTTCTACGGCAAGCAGACGACGTCGGCCCGCGTCGATTCGATCCAGCCCGGCAGCGCGGCGGCGACGGCGGGCTTCCAGGTTGGCGACGTGGTGCTGTCGATCAACGGCCGAAAGGTCGAGAGCTTCCTCGACATGCAGCGCATGGTGTCGGAAAGCGCTGGCGAGTCGCTGAAGATCGTCGTCGATCGCGGCGGAAGGCAGGTGACGCTCACCGCCGTTCCCGATCTCAAGGAGGTCAAGGACGCGTTCGGAAACGTCAGCCGGCATGGGGTGCTCGGCATCACCCGCAAGACGACCCCGGATGACGTGAAGACGCAGCGCGTCGCGCCGCTCCCCGCCCTCTGGATGGGGGTGCAGGAGACATGGTTCGTCATCGACCGGACGTTCTCCTACATCGGCGGCGTCATCGTGGGACGCGAATCGGCCGATCAGCTCGGCGGCCCGATCCGAATCGCCCAGGTCTCCGGCCAGGTGGCCGAATTCGGCTTCGTGCCGCTGATGCACCTCACCGCCGTCCTGTCGGTCTCGATCGGGCTCCTGAACCTGTTCCCGATTCCCCTGCTCGACGGCGGGCATCTCCTGTTCTACGGCATCGAGGCGGCGCGCGGCCGTCCGCTGTCGGAGCGGGCCCAGGAGCTCGGGTTTCGGATCGGCCTGGCGATCGTGCTGATGCTCATGATTTTTGCCACCTACAACGACATCAGCGGCATCGTCGCGCGACTAACCGCCTCCTGAACTTGGCACTTTTCGACAGTGTCGCCTTTGTGCAACTTGATGCTTTTTCGACACTGTAGCCTTCGTGCAACTTTCTGAGTGTAAAGGGAAATGAAGCGCCAAAGGCTGTTTGCACCGTCGGCGAAACACGGTAGAAGCAGGTAGACTACGACGACCCCGCCCGTGTGGGCGGCTGCTTGGGGCAGGCATAGAAAATAAGGGCGCGTCGCGCATGGGACTGGGAGTGGGGATTTTTCGGGGGCTCAGCGTCGTCGGCTTGGTCCTCGGTGGGGTCTTTTTCGGCTCTCTTGCCCTTGCGGTGGGCTCGTCGCAGCCTGTGGCGGCCCAGACCGCGTCGCAGATCGTCGTCGAAGGCAACCGCCGGGTCGAGGCGGAGACGATTCGTTCCTATTTCCATCTCGGGCCCGGTGAGCGTCTCGACGCCGCCAAGATCGACGCCGGCCTGAAGGCGCTCTATGCCACGGGGCTGTTCCAGGACGTGAAGATCAATCACTCGGGCGGCCGCCTGGTCGTTTCGGTGGTGGAAAATCCGGTCATCAACCGGGTCGCGTTCGAGGGCAACTAGAAGGCGTAGGACGAGCAGCTCGCGGCGGAGGTCCAGTCCAAGCCGCGCGGCACCTTCTCGCGCGCCGTCGTCCAGTCCGACGTGCAGCGAATCATCGAGATCTACCAGCGCAGCGGCCGCTACGACGTGCACGTCGAACCGAAGATCATCGAGCTGCCGAACAACCGCGTCGACCTCGTGTTCGAGATCAACGAGGGGCCGAAGACGAGCGTCAAGCAGATCGTCTTCGTCGGCAATCACGCCTTTTCGGACTTCCGCCTCAAGGACGTGATCAAGACCGGCCAGTCGAACTGGCTGAGCTGGCTCAAGAACAACGACATCTACGATCCCGACCGCGTCGAGGCGGACCGGGACCTGCTGCGTCGCTTCTATCTCAAGAACGGTTTTGCCGACGTCCGCATCGTCTCGGCGGTGGCCGAATACGATCCGGCGAAGAGCGGTTTCGTCGTCACCTTCACGATCGACGAGGGCAGCCAATACCGTTTCGGCACGGTCGACATCCAGTCGAACGTGGCCGCCGTCTCCCCGGCCTCGCTCCGCAGCATCATGACCACGAGCCCGGGCGCCGTGTACAACGCCGACGCCGTGCAGAAGAGCGTCGAGGACATGACGATCGCCATCGCCAAGCGCGGCTATCCGTTCGCCACGGTGCGGCCGCGCGGCGACCGGGATTTCGAGCACAAGCGCGTCAATCTGGTCTATGTCGTCGAGGAAGGGCAGCGACTCTACATCGAGCGGATCAACATCCGGGGCAACACCCGCACGCGCGACTACGTCATTCGTCGCGAATTCGACATCGTCGAGGGCGACGCCTACAACCGGGCGCTCGTCGATCGGGCCGAGCGCCGGCTGAAGAACCTCAACTACTTCAAGACGGTGAAGATCACCAACGAGCCCGGCTCGGCGCCCGACCGCATCGTGCTCGACGTCGACGTCGAGGAGCAGTCGACCGGCGAATTCTCGATCGCCGGCGGTTACTCGACGGCGGACGGCTTCATCGGCGAAATCTCGATCGGCGAACGCAACCTGCTCGGCCGCGGGCAGGCGGCGCGCGCCGCCGTGCAGTTCGGCCAGCGCTCGCGCGGCTTCGATCTGTCGTTCGTCGAACCCTACCTGCTCGGCTACCGGCTCGCCCTCGGCCTCGACGTCTTCGACAAGGAGACGACGCAGGCCAACTACGTGTCGTTCACGTCGAAGATGCTGGGCGGCGCGGTGCGGCTCGGCATTCCGATCACCGACAATCTGACCTTCACGCCGCGCTACTCCGCGTACCGGCAGGAGATCCAGCTCGATCCGCAGTTCAACAATTGTAACAACCTCAACCCGGACAACGTGAACACGTTCCCGGTGCCGACCTGCTACCAGGACGGCGAGGCGTCGCTCGCGGTGCGCAAGGAACTCGCCGCCGGTCCCGTGATGGTGTCGCTCGTCGGCTACGGCATCTCGTACAACACGCTCGACAACATCAAGAGCCCGACCAGCGGCTGGGCGATCGACGTGAAGCAGGATTTCGCCGGCGTCGGCGGCGACGTGAACTTCATCAAGACGATCGCCGACAGCCGCTACTACTACGAGGTCATGCCGGACGTCGTCAGCGTGACGCGCCTGCAGGCGGGCCATGCCACCGGGTGGGGCGGCGACCAGCTGCGCATGCTCGACCACTTCCAGGGCGGTCCGAACCTGGTCCGCGGCTTCGAGCCGGCCGGCTTCGGCCCGCGCGATCTGACACCGGGCACCAACAATGACGCGCTCGGCGGCACGATGTACTGGGCGGCGAGCCTCGAACTGCAGACGCCGCTGTTCTTCGCGCCCAAGGATTTCGGCGTGCGCGCGGCGGTGTTCGCCGATGCGGGCCAGTTGTTCGACTACCGCGGGCCGACGTTCTGGGACGTGACCGGCGAGACCCTCACGGTCGGCGACTCGCGCATGGTCCGTTCGTCCGTCGGCGCCGGCCTGATCTGGGACTCGCCGTTCGGCCCGCTGCGCTTCGACTTTGCGTACGCGCTGACGAAGGAACCGTACGACAGGACGCAGATCTTCCGCTTCGGCGGCGGGACCAAGTTCTGATCTCCGCGCGGGTCCCGGCCACGGCGCTGGTGGCATGACTGAGCCGCATTTCTTTGCACGCGCGTCGTCGCTCACCGTCGGCGAGATCGCGCAGTTGACGGGCGCCGAGCCGCGCGCCGGCGCGCGGCTCGATCACCGCATTACCGGCATCGCCCCGCTCGACCGCGCGGGTCCCACGGAACTCGCCTTCCTCGACAACGCCAAGTATGCCGATGACCTTGCGGGCACCCGGGCGGGCGCGTGCCTCCTGTCGGCCCGTTTCGAGGCGCGGGCGCCGGGCAGTCTCAACGTGCTGCGGGCGCGCGAGCCGTACCGCGCCTTCGTGCAGGTCGCCCGCACGTTGTTTCCCGACGCCTTGCGGCCGTCTTCGCTGTTCGCCGCCCAGGGTGTCGCGCCGGGTGCGTTCGTGCACGCATCGGCACGGCTCGAGAGCGGCGTGACCATCGATCCCGGGGCGGTCGTCGGTCCCGGGGCCGAGATCGGAGCCGGGACGGTGATCGCCGCCAACGCGGTCGTCGGCCCGGGGGTCCGCATCGGGCGGGACAGCCTGATCGGCGCCGGCAGCTCGGTGGTTCACGCGCTCATCGGGGACCGGGTGATCGTCCATCCGGGCTGCCGCATCGGGCAGGACGGGTTCGGGTTCGTGATGGGGTCCGGGGGGCATCTCAAGGTGCCGCAGGTCGGCCGCGTCATCATCCAGGACGATACCGAGATCGGCGCCGGGACCGCCATCGATCGCGGCGCCAACCGCGATACGGTCATCGGCGAAGGCACCAAGATCGACAATCTGGTGCAGATCGGCCACAATGTGACGATCGGCCGGCACTGCGTGCTCGTGGCCCAGACGGGAATTTCCGGCAGCGTGACGCTCGAGGATTTCGTGGTTCTCGGGGCACGGGTCGGGGTCAACAATCACGTCACGATCGGGGAGGGGGCCCAGATCGCAGCCACCAGCATCGTTCATGGCGACGTGCCGGCGGGAGCCCGTTGGGGCGGCACGCCCGCCAAGCCGGTCAAGCAATGGTTCCGCGAGATGATGATGGTCGAGCGGCTGGCCGGGCGCGAGGAGCCTTCCGGCTCCGACGGGGCGCCACAGAACCGTTAAGGACCGGGAATGAACGATTCACAGACCAGTGTCGGGGCGGCCGACATCGCCGCGATCATCAAGGCGCTGCCGCACCGCTATCCGTTCCTGATGGTCGATCGCATCATCGACATGCGAGGCGACGAGTTCGCCATCGGCATCAAGAACGTCACCGTGAACGAGCCGCAGTTTCTCGGACATTTTCCGGGCAATCCCGTGTTTCCCGGCGTGCTGATGATCGAGGGAATGGCGCAGACCGCCGGCGTGATCTGCATCATCTCGCGCGCGGCCCAGGACGGGCCGAAGCTCGTCTACTTTCTCACCATCGACAAGGCCAAGTTTCGCAGGCCGGTGGGGCCGGGCGACACGATCGAGTATCACATGACCAAGATCGCGCGCCGCAAGAACATGTGGTGGTACCGCGGCGAAGCGAAGGTCGCCGGCCAGATCGTTGCGGAGGCCGAGCTTGGCGCGATGATCGCGGACGCGTGAGGGCCGGTATGTCGAACATCGATCCGACCGCACGCGTGGCCGCCGGTGCGGTGATCGGCAAGGACGTGGTCATCGGACCCTACTGCGTGATTGGGCCCAACGTGACCGTCGGCGACGGCTGCCGGCTTGTCGCCCACGTGCATCTCACCGGGCACACGACGATCGGCGCGCGCACCGTGATCCATCCCTTCGCGTCGCTCGGCAGCCCGCCGCAGTCGGTCAAATATCGCGGCGGTCCAACGCGGCTCGTGGTCGGTTCCGACTGCGACATCCGCGAAGGCGTCACGATGAATACCGGCACGGAAGAGGATCGCGGCGTCACCGAGGTGGGCGACCGGTGCTTTCTGATGGTCGGCGCGCACGTGGCGCACGATTGCAAGGTCGGCAACGACGTGACGTTCGCCAACAACGCGGTGCTCGGCGGCCACGTCACGGTCGGCGACGGCGTGGTGTTCGGCGGCCAGTCCGCCGTGCGGCAGCATGTGCGCATCGGCGACGGGGCGATGATCGTCGGCCTGAGCGGGGTGCGCGCCGACGTGATCCCCTGGGGCATGGTGCAGGGGCCGCTCGCCAACCTCGTCGGCCTCAACGTCGTCGGCATGCGTCGGCGCGGATTTTCCAAGGACAAGGTTCATCGCCTGCGCCGGGCCTATCAGGCGATGTTCTTCGGCGAGGGCACGTTCCGCGAGCGGCTCGAAGCGGTCGCGGCCGAATGCGGCGACGATCCGCTCGTCGCGCAGGTCATCGCCTTCGTTCGCAGCGGCACGCGGCCCCTCACCATGGCGGTGCGGCGCGCCGAAGGCGGCGAGGCTTCGTGACGGGCGGGTCCGCCGCGCCGCCGAGCGAGGCCCCGCTGGCCATCGTCTGCGGCGGCGGCAGCGTTCCGCAGGCGGTCGCCGAGGCGGCTGTCCGCAAGGGCCGCCGCGTCGTCCTGTTTCCGGTACGGGGCTGGGCGCGGGGCGACTTCGTCGCCACCTATCCGCATCATTGGATCGCGCTCGGCCAGGCCGGCCGCTTCTTCCGCCTCGCGCGCGCCGAAGGATGCCGCGACGTCGTGCTGATCGGAGCGATGGTGCGGCCGGCGGCCTGGCAATTGCGGCTCGACTGGCCGACGGTCAGGCTCCTGCCACGCGTTCTGCGCGCGTACCGCGGCGGCGACGACCATCTGCTTCGCGGCGTCGCCGGCATTCTCGAAGACCACGGCTTTCGTCTCGTCGGCGCGCACGACGTCGCTCCGGACATCCTGGTGCGTGAAGGCGTGCTCGCAGGCCGGGCGCCGAATGAACGCGACCGCAAGGACATCGCCCAGGCGCTGGGGTTGCTCGCCGCCATGGGACCCTTCGACGTCGGGCAGGCGGCGATCGTCGCCGAGGGCCTGGTGCTGGCAGTCGAAGCCGCGGAAGGCACGGACCTGATGCTGGCGCGCGTCGCCGAATTGCGGCGGCAAGGCCGGGTTCCGACGCCGAGCGGGTCGGGCGTTCTCGTCAAGGGTCCGAAGCCCGGGCAGGACCGGCGGCTCGATCTGCCGTCGATCGGACCGCAGACGATCGACGGCGTGGCGTCCGCCGGTTTGGCGGGCCTCGCGGTCGTCGCCGGCGCGACGATCGCGGCCGACCCCGAGCGGCTCGTGCAGGCAGCCG
>CAZIGW010000062.1:0-50733 GCA_964538565.1 uncultured Hyphomicrobiales bacterium
ACGATCAAGTTCCGCAAGGTGCAGATCAAGCCGATGTAGGCGGCAAGAAGGAGGGCGGGCGGGATTGGGCCGCGGCGGCCGGCGCGCGCGCCTTGCTCGACGGCGGCCGCAGGGGCTGCGAGGGACGGGCAGGGAAGCCGGTGTCCGCGCGAACCGCCTCTGGCCCGACGTGTCGTGCCGCGGGTCGTTTCCGCGCGTCGCTGCCGACGGGGTGCGCGCGCGGTTCGCATGTGCTAGAGGAAGCCGCCCGGTCCCGTAGCTCAGCCGGATAGAGCAGCGGTTTCCTAAACCGAAGGTCGCAGGTTCGAGTCCTGCCGGGACCGCCATCGCCCCTCAGGAAGGCCATCCCAGACACCGGATGCCCGAGCCGTGACGCAAGCTCGATTGCGCGGCGCTTCCATCCCGGCCGCGCGTCGGCGTCAATGTCGGTACCTCATCGTCACGATGATCGGCGTGTGCGGCGGTCCCGCGCCCCGCATCTGATCGACGAACCGGTTGTAGGTGCCCAGCGTCTTGTCCCTGCCGACGTTGTTGAGCGGCCGCATGGAGCGGGTGAGGCGCCACCAGTCCTCGACGATGGAAGCCTGCTGCTCGATGTTGAAATCCGTGAAGTCGTCGTTGTCGGACAGATCGTACGGATAGGCCAGCGAGTAGTCGCCGAGGTGGCGGACCGCGAGCCAGATCGCCGAAAGCTTGGTGATGCCGTGGTAGTACTGCCAGACATGCGTGAACTCGTGGATGAAAGTGCCACGGTCCGAATCGCTCACGCTCTTGTCGCTGAAGTCCGCGCACCAGATCTGGGTCGAGATGAAGGGCAGGTTGCCCGGCGTGATGGAATTGTCGGCGCCGCCCCAGTTATGGTCGTTGGTGGCGACGCTCAGGCTGTCGATCGGAATCGTGATTTCGAACACCGAGCGCAGGAGCGATCGTTCGCCGGGCGTCAGGCTTCTTACGGTCACCGCAACCTCCTGTTTCAGGCGCGTTGAGACTGCTGGAGTCGGAGCATGGCGCGTGCCGCCGCGGCTCAGTTGCCTGCGCCGTAGCGCTTCGCGAAGGCCGACCTCATGATCGGAATGGCCTTGTTCGTCAGGTCCTCGGTGATGGCTTCCACGCAATCGAGGATCGACCGTTCCGAGGTTCCGTCGGCCGCGGCGTGGCCCGACATCCCGGTGCTGAGCATCTCGGCGCCCTTGCCGCGGTTTTTTGTCGACTGCGGCGGATAATATTCGATCGACCCCGAGATCGCGCATTTGACCCGGTGCGCCTCCACCTCGACGGAGGAGACCGTCAGCCGGATGGTGAATCCCTTGGCGTTGTCGAAGCTCTTGGTCGTGAATCCGTCCGCCTTGTCGATGATCCTGACGATCGTCTTTTGCATCAGCTCCTCGGCCTTGGCGCTGCCGGCCTTCGCCGCCTGAAACACCTTGTCGTGCGGATTGCTGTTGTCCGTATTGATGAAGATGAGCGGGGGTGCTTTGGGCGGAGACATTGGTCGCTCCAAGCTCGATCGGAAAGCGGTCGCACGCCGGCCGCACGGGCTACGCCGCGCGCGGCGTTCTCATCGGTCGATCTCGCAATGAATGTGATCCTGGTGCGTGGCGCGCAGCGCGACGTCCGGATGATCGGGATGCACGATGAAGCTGCGGTCGCCGATCGAGCTCGGCTTGGCGGCGTCGGCCGCCTCGCCGGTCAGAAAATGATAGAGGGCGTAGAAGAATTCCCCGGCTGGCGTGTCGACGTCGAGCCGGAAGTAGGGAACGACCTCGGGCGGCCACACGTGCGCGGTCTTTCCGCTGGGCAAGGTGATCGGCTGGGCTCCCCAGTCCTTCGCCACGTCGAATTTTCCGCGCCGGGTGTCCGCGCCGTGAAAGTCGAGCGCGTAGCCCTTGCCGTGCCGGTCGTTCTCGTCGCGGCCGACACCCATGCCGCCCCAGTAGATCGTCGTCGCATTCCATTTGCTCGACTTCAGGAATTGCGCGAGCCGGACGCTGAGCACGGCCATGCGCATGTCCATCGCGCCGGTGCGGGTCCAGCTCGCCGCGGCCTTGCTGTCGGGCGTGAACTGGACGCCCGCGATGGTGAGACCGAGTCTGGCGCGCTCGCCTACCTTGGGAGAGCTCGGCTTGCCGTCCTTGCCGAACGCGATCGGTTTGTCGAGATCGAGCTGGCCGTCGAGGGCGTAGTAGACGGCAAGGTCACGCGCCTCGGTCTGCGTCAGCGCGCGCGCGCGGGCTTGGTCAGGCCCGCGGGCGGCACCCTGCGCCAGGCTTCGGCGACGGGATCGGGCCCTGACATGAAGCTGTTCTCCTGTGTGATCCGCAGGGCGGGCAATGCGGCCGCACGGGCGAGGCGCCGGCCTGGGCCCGTGGTCGGCGGAACCGTTTTCAGTAGACGGTCACGGTGATCTTCTTCGAGACGAGCGGCGGATCGAAGATCCGGTGGTCGGCATCGCCCATCACGAGCTGCAGCGTGTGCCGCCCGGGCGGCAGGTCGAGATTGACCTCGGTCTGACCCGCGCCGAAATGCATGTGATGGCGATCCGACGGGATGACCTCTCCGGGGCTCAAGGGTTCCTCGACGTCGATCAGCAGGTGATGATGGCCGGTATTCGGCATGTGCGTGCCCGCCGGCGCCACGCCCATGTTGCGCAATCCGAAGCGGCACCAGAACGGCGACTTCACGTTGTCGCCGTCGTGCGGCCAGATGATGTAGACCTTCGCGTCGGCCGGGGCGGGCTCGGCTCGGGCGGAGGCGAGGGCGGGCATCATAACGGCCGCGCCCAGAATGGCGCGCCTTGTCAACTTCGTCATGGTCACTCCTGGCTCGGTTCTATGGGCTGGTTCGGACGACGCGCAATCCGTGAGTCGGATAGCGGACGTCGGTGTCATAGCTGTCGCGGCTCGATGTGCGCGAATAGCTCGCGTCGTTCTGCCACGAGCCTCCGCGCAGCACGTGCTGCCGGCAATTCGGTTTCTGCCACGACGAGCCGTCGCCCGGCGCGCCGACATAGTTGCGGTTCCAGCAGTCGGAGACCCATTGGTCGATGCTGCCGGTCATGTCGAACAGGCCGAAGCCGTTCGGGCCGAACAGGCCGGCCTTCATCGGCGCCGATCCGGAAAATGCGCTGCCGCACCCCTTGCACGCGGCCTTGCCGGGCACGACGTGGTCGCCCCACCAATATCTGCTCGTCGTTCCGGCGCGCGCGGCGTATTCCCATTCCGCCTCGGTCGGAAGCCGATACGTCTTTCCCGTCGTCCGCGACAGCCAGGCGACGTACTCCTGCGCGTCGTCCCAGCTGATGTTGTAGACGGGAAGATCATCACCGCCCTTCGGACTGTATCGACAGGCTCCGGCCGCCACGCACGCCTTCCACTCGCCGATCTTCACCGGATAGCGTCCGATCGCGAACGGCTTCACGCTCACCCGGTGAACGGGACTTTCCGTCGGGTCGTCCTTGCTGCCCATCTCGAACGTGCCGCCCGGAAGCCGGACCATTTCGGGACAATGCTCGCAGTCACGGAACGCGCGCTCCGCGCCGGGCGCGGCCTGCGGCGGCGCGAGGCCCGGGTTGACGAACACCGTCTGCTGGCTGGGCTGGGCCGGTGCGGCGGGTGGCGCGAGCACGCTTGGCGCCGGCGGAGCCGGAGTTGCCTGGTTCAGGCTCGGGGCCGGCGGCAGCGCCGGCTGGGCCTTTGGCGGCCCGGAAACTGCCGCCGGACTTTTCGCGGCTTCGGAATTCGTGTCGGGCGAGGCTTCGAGCAGCGTCACGTGGCGCTGCTGCGGCTGGCACAGGCGCTGCTCCGCCACGGCGGCGAGTGACATGAAAATTCCGTTCGGAAACTTCTGCCGATACGCGCGCACGGCCTCGCAATCGTTGGCGGCCTGCACGGAATTCCAGTAGGCGATCTCGACGTCGCGATCGTCCGCGACCGGGGGGCTGCGCTTCGCCACGGACACGGGTGCGGACGGCCCCGCGTCGGACGCCTCGGGCTTCGCGGCCGCGACGCCCGACCCGTTCGCGAAATAGAACGTGCGGGTCATGTCGCTCATCTGCTGCGGCCGCTGCGTGTCGTGGGTGAGTTGGCCGACCTGCGCGGCCACAAGCTTCAACATGACGGATATCTCGAGATTGGGCTGCGGCAGGTATTTCAGCAGCGCCGACGTGAACGGACTGTTGCGGCCGTCGCCGTCGGCCGCCACCTGTCCGGGCGCCGCCGCAAACGCGATCAACGTATCGCGACGCGTCGGCTCGATGCGTGCGAGCCCGCGCCCGAGCGACGCGCTGCGGTTCATCGCGACCAGGTTCCGGCGCAGGTCGTCCGCAAGCGGATTGTTGCGGCAGGCGTCGAGGAAGACGAGATTGGTCGGGACTTTCGACTCCATCACGCCGATGATCGACTCGAGCTCGATGGTCTCCGAGGGAATCAGGAATTCGTTCTTGAGGCGGGCATCGACCGATACCAGATAGTTCTTGCCGTTGATCTGCAGCCCGTGACCGGCGTAGTAGAACAACGCGACGTCGGCATCGTCGAGCCGGCGGGCGAACTGGGCGACCAGCGCGGCGAATTTCTGCTGATCGAGGTCGAGCCCGAGAACGACGTCGAACCCCAGCCTGGTGAGGGCCGCCGCCATGTCGCTGGCGTCGTTGCGCGGGTTGCGCAGCGCCGGCGTGTTCACGTAGGCGGCATTGCCGACCACCAGCGCGACCCGCTTCTCGGCCTCGGCCCGACCGGCGCCCATAAGGAGCGCCGTCATCACACCAAAAATGATCGCGAGCCGTGGCAGCATCATGGGCTCCTCGACCGCGGCCAGGACCGCCGGTCACTTCCCCGGTGTCACTCTATCAAAGCCGAGGCCGCATCCCAGCAGGCCGGTCCGGGACCCGCGGAGTTGCCGCCGTTCATGATTTACAAATTGGTCGCTCGCGGCGCAATTCAGGTTCGATGCGCCCGCCGCTCGCCAAGCCCTCAAAAAGTCTCTCTAAGCCACTATATCAGAATGGATTTCCGAACAACAACCGAACCCGGTCGACGGCCCTCGGCTGTTCAAAAGGTCTTTACGAGCGGCCGATCGGTTCATCATCTGACCAGATAGAATTTGGCACTGAACGACCATCGCGGCTTGGCCGGCCGGGCCCCGGATCTGGCCGACGTCAGCTGCAAGGCGGTTGTCGCGCCGGCGACGTACATCAGGGCATCGGCGCGACCGGCGAGCGACGGCGGAACGTTCGGCAGATCGAGGAATTGCACCGGCTGGTCGCACAGAATCGCGAGCGCCATCGCCAATCCGGGAGACGAGGGGACGACCAGCGCCGAATCGGCATAGGGGATACCGGGCTGGGGAATCGTGACGACGTGACCGGGATCGAGCCGATTTGAGATCCGCGCATTGGCTTCGGCGCTCAGCACGTAGTCGGCGCGGGGATAGATTTGCTCTATGGCTCCGGCGGGATCGACGTTCAGCACGATGAGATATCCCGGCCGTTTCGCCGACACCCTGAGGGTCACGCGCGTCCCGACCGCGAGACCGGCGGCGGGCACCATTTCCAGCCTGAGTCCGGCGTCATTCTCGGCGAAGACCGCCGCCTGCGACCCGCCCGGAGATGCCTGCGACTGCGCCAGCCGCGTTGCGTTCGGGAGAAACCCGCTGGCGCGATCGGCGGCCGGCTGCGCGCGGCACGCAGCGCCGCACACGCCCGCGGTCGCCAGCCCGAGGCCCAAACACCGCGCCAGACGACCGGGTCCGAGCCGCCGCATCCCGTTCACGGCGCCGTAAACAAGCCGATGCTGCCAATTCTCGCATCGCGCGGCGCATAGCGCTCGACCATGCGCACGGCCTGCACCGCGGAACGGCGCCCGTTGAGCTGTTGCAAGGCCTGCTCGAGCGAGAGCATGCGCTGTTCGGACGTGACGGCGACGAGCTGGTCGGCGCCGAAGGGCGCGCGCACCGTCACGGGGAGGCGATAGGCGGCGGCAGATATGAACGGGGAATCGTCGCGCAGCGGGTAGAGCAACTGCACCGTACCGTCGCTCGCCAGATCGAACAGGACGAGCGCGCGCCCGGCAACGCCGGCGACGTCGACGACGACTTTCCGGTTCTCGTGATGCACCTTGTCGTCCGGCGCGACGGCGACGACTTGCGGCGACCTCGCCGCGAGGCTCTTGATCGCCAGGACCGCCGCCGCGCGATCGACCACGCTGGGCAGGTCGCCTTTGTCGACCCCGTAGGCGACGACGTCGCCGCTGGCCAGGACGTCCCGCGATTTCGGATCCCAGACGAGGTCGGCCTGGGCGGCGGACGGCACCACCTCGATCGGGACTTCGCGCTGCTCCAGTCCGGCGAGCGCGGCCGCCTGCGCGCCGAGCGCGGCAACGCGCACGGAATGGCCCGATGGCGGCACGTTGTCTTCGACCGCGGTGATCCGCAGCCGTGGACCTGCCACGACCCGCTGCGCCGCGCTCTCGATCCGGAAGGCGACGTCGGACGCGAGATTCTGCCTGGGAGAGGCGAGCATCACCGGGTTCTGACGCTGATCGGACAGCTGATAGACGACGGCTTTGACGTTCGTGAACAACTCGCCGAGCGTGGTCCTGCCGTCCCGGTCGGCATCGGCTCCGCCCTGCAGGGCGCGCGCCACCGCGTAGCTCAACGCTCCGCGGAATCCGGCGACGCCGGGGATGCGCACCTCGGGCGCCTTCGTCTTGCGGTCGACCGCCGCCAGAAACGCCGTGCGCTGGAAATCGAGCGGCGTCAGATAGGCTTCGGACATCGTGCCGACCGGCTCGAGCCGATCCTCGGTCAGTGTATAGCGCGGTACCTGCCGGTAACTGAGCTGCGTGGCGCGCGGATCGACCTCGCGCGTGAGCCCGCCGCCGTGGCAGGTATCGGCGACGAACAGCACGGACGCGCCGCGCGATTCGAACTGCTTGATGAAGTGGTTGAACTCCCGCCCGATCACCCGTTCGCGCGAGCCGGACGGCGTCAGGGCAAAGCCGGCGAGGAGAAACACATCGTCCATTCCATCCGGCTGCGAGCCCTTGACCCTCTCGGGCTCCTGCGAGCCGTGCCCGGCGATCGAGAAGACGACAAGATCGCCGGGTTTGATTCGCTGCGACATCTGCTCGACGGCGCGCAGCAGATTGTCGCGCGTGGCGTCGGCGTCGACGAGCGCGAGAATGTCCGTCACGCCCACGCCGCGCAACGCGCCTTCGATGTCGCGCGCGTCGGCGGCCGCTCCCTTCAGCGGCCGGACGTTCTGATAGGCGTCGATGCCGATCACCAGCGCATGCACGGCCTGGTCCCCGCCGCTTCGCAAGACCGGGCCGGCGGCCGCAGACTGCCCGAACCGCGACAGAAGGAACGCGGCTGCGAGCAGGATCAGGAAGCGGAGAGACTTGTTCATGACAGGCGCGGCGGTCCGGGCGGCAAGGAAACCTGGCGGCTCAGTCGACGGGCCGGTAGAGCACGCCCCACTCGTCCTGCCACAGAGAGCCGGGATCCTGTACGACGATCGCCGCCTTGATCTCATTGGCAAGCCGGATGGCCGAGCGAAACGCGTCCTTGGCGGGCATTTGTTTGCTGGTCATGTCGGCGGGCAAGCGGCCGTGCGTGATCGCGGCCGGGCAGGTCACGATCCCGACGTCCTGGTCTCCCTCCTTCATCAGCGAGAGCGTGATCGCGTCCGGCTGAATGTCGTCGACCTGCTCGAAGCGGTTCGCTGTCATTGGGGTTTTCCTGTCGGACGTTGAGAAACACGAAGCTGCGGAGCTCGCCTCAGCGATTGCGATGGTGCCTGCGTCTTGCCTTCGGTGCAACGCTCTTGCCGGAGCTCGGCGCATCGCCGCCCGCCTGCGCGACTTGCGAGACGTCCTCGTTGGCGAGTGGACGGAAGCGCACCGGCCTGAATCCCCGCTCGAGCAGGGAGGACAGCGGATAGATATTGCGGCACACGCGGCCCTTGCATCCCATCGGCGCCGCCTCCATGACTTCGACCTTGCGATCCGGCGTGAAGCGCAGGAACAGGACGACATGCGAGCCCGGCTTGTTGAGCGCGTCGCCCGGCTTGAGGTCCCACACGTCGGAGATCGGGTCGGTGATCGAGGGGATGGCGTCGGTGGTGAAGTGCTGCGAAAGGCCCCACGCGGCGCTGACGAATGCCGAACAGTCGACGCCGGTCGCATCGGATCGCGGCTCGTCCCTGGTGCAGACATTGCCGGCAAGCGCGCCGCGGGCGAGCCTGTCGCCGATGGCGGTCAGCGATCCGTGGCAGCCCCAACAGTACGGCACGCCGCGCACCTGCTGGCCGAGCTTTCCGATCAGATAGGCGGGCCTGCGGATGCGCTGCATTCCGCTGCATGACCTGTCGGGGTCCGGCCCATAGGCGCTCGGGGTGACCTTCCACTGCACCTCCTCGAAGGCGAATGCCGTCTGCACCACCTGCTGACGGGTCAACGGGCGGACACCGGCGATGAAGCCGTTCTTGTTGTCGATCGCGAACCGGGGCCGCGCCTGTCCGGGCAGGCTGTCGATCACGTCGCCGCGCGCGCTGCGCGCACCCACCCCGATCACGTCGACCTCGCCGTTGAGCATCCGCAGGAAATAGACCTCGCCGTCGGACGACACGGTCACGAACCGGCGGGTGAGCGCGACATTGTCCGATAGCGGGATGTCATAGATCCGCTCCAGCCGGCCGGCCGGATTGAACTGGGCGACGAACGCGCCGGCGCCCTTGCGAAGATCCGTCGGGATGTTCTCGACCAGGACGTACATGCGGTCGCGACTGTCGATCTCCAGGAACTCGGCGGCGCCGATCCGGTCGCGCACCTCGATCCGCAGGTTGGCGAGCAGCGCCTTGTCGACCTCGCGGCGGACCGCCATCTGCACGAGACCCGGCCGTTCGCCGGCAGTGACGTCGACCACGACGGCGCCTTCGCCACGCGTGTCGATCGCCTGCTGGGAGCGCGTCGGTCCCTTTTTCGCCGCGACCGCCCGCGTGTTGTCACCGAACAGGTCGGTGCTGCTGTCGGGCCGCTGCGAGCCCATCTGGGCGAAGGCCGAGAGCGTGAACTTGTCGTCGATGTCGCGCGTGGAAATTTCGTCGAGGCCGCGCGTCGAAGCGTCGTCCGGTCCGCGCGGCTGCAACGCATGCACGTCTCCGTCCCAGACCATGATGTGGCTGCGGGTCACGACCAGGTCCGTCGGGCGCAATCCCTGCGGGAGCTCATAGGATCGCGTCTCGGCCACCGGGCGCTTGGGATCGAAGCGAAGGATGCGGCCGTTGACCTGGTCGAGCAGATAGAGCTCGCCGTTTCGGCCCGCGTAGATCGCCTGGGGTCCGAGCTGCTCGGTATCGCTGCTCGCGGCCACGATGCCAACGGAATTCGCATCCTGGCCGGCCGGGAAGCGCCTGATCAGGGAATTTTCCGCGGCAGCGGCGGTGGCCCACAGGCCGCCGACGAGCGCGAGGATGGGGATTGCACGCTGCATGGCTCCCACCGGGCGACAATCGATCCGCGTCAAGTCCGTATCTGTTCCGGCCACCCGCTCCTCGCCCCGCCGATCCATTTTATCAGTCTCCTATCCCGGCGACGGGATCAAAAGTCTGCGACGGATGCGCATAGTGCACGTCGATCACCAGTGCGTCCGGCACTCATCGCTCCAGCAACGCGAGTTGCGCCATGATGGCCAGGGTTCGTTGCACCGCCCGCGGGGTCGTGTCGACCGATCTGCACGCGTCTTCGCCGAGGGCATCGCGCAGGCCGGAGCGAAGTTCGTCGGCGGACCGGGTTCCGTCCACCAGCGGAATGAAGCGACGAAGCACGTCATCCGTGCACTTGACCGAGCCGTGCAGCAGGTTGGTGACGAATTCGGATCCGGAAGACGCCTGCCAGCGCGCCAGCGCGCTCGCCCTGGGACGGGTGCTGACCGCACCCGTGACCGGAGGCGGCTCCACATAGGCTTCGAGCAGGCCGGTTCGCACTGCCTGAAACAGCACGCTCGACAGCATCTCGATGTCGTCTCCGGAGATCGACGCTTCGGTGCGCTCCAAATGCTCGAGGGCGCGAGCCATGATGTCATCGAAGCCGATCGCCTCCGGCTGGACCTGGCCCAGCACGAAGAGCGCAGACTTGCTCAATGGATGGTTTGTCTTCAACGTGGCGCCCGATGGCGCCTTGAACACCGCGATATTGTCGCCGGCCGCGTTCGCCGCCGGATCCTCCAGCGACAATCCGCCGCTCAAATAGAGCTCTCTCACTGTTGCGGCTGCGGGTGGGCGGGTCAGGCGCACGTCCTGATGGCAGAACACGCTGGTGCGAAAGCAGCGGCCGTCGATGAAGTCGAGGTACTGCTCGCGAACCGCCGCATCGGTCTCCGGGATACGCGAGAGCATGTTGCAGATCTCTTCCGACCGACCGTGCAGGCCGAGAATCGGAAAGTCGGTGTCGGCCAGATATTGCAGCCCGCGGCGCGCCGCCGCCTCGACCACCTCATGAAGGAAAAAGGGCGTGGCGCCCTCGTCGAGATCGTCGTGGATGAACACCTCGTCGGGCAGCGATTCGATCCGATGCTGCTGGTCGCGGAGGACAATCCCGTAGACTTGGTCGTGTGCGCTGGCGGTTGCCAGGAATTTCATCAGGCTGCGGCTTTGCGCGCTCCTCGCCCACGGATCCGCGAGATTGCGGACGTGAAAAAGCATGATCGACCGCACGAGGTCGCGCAAGCGAGACCCCGGAAGCGCATTGTAGCTGACGCAGGCGATCCCGTTCGGGGCGAGGTTCGTCTTGAACACCGACAGGATCTTGTCTCGAACGACGTGCGGCACCCAGGAGTAGACTCCGTGCGCGATGATGTAGTCGAAGCAACCGTCCTCTTGCGCAATCTCCATGATGTCGCGGTGCTGGAGCGAGATGTTCGCCAGGCCCAACGCGCTCGTGGTGCGCTGCCCGGCTCCGACCGCTTCCCGGCTCATGTCGATGCCGACGAACGTGCTCGCGGGTGCCTGGTAGGCCATCGGGATCAGGTTGCCGCCGGCGCCGCAGCCGAGCTCGAGCACCCGGCAACGGGACGGGAGCGCGGGAGCCATCCCATGCAGGCGCGCGATGGTCGCGAGGCAGTGCGGCGAGGTGCGCGCGAAAGGATTGCTCGGGTAGGTGACGCGGTCGTGGGCCGTGGGTTCCATGAGTGTCATGCCGGCCGTTCGTTCTCGGCTCACGTCCGCGGCGCGGTCCGGCGCCGCAAGGCGAGCCCTGGAAGAGGTCAATTCAGGACCAGTCGTAGGCAAACCCGTCGTCGCCTGCGCTCACCCGCACCTCCCTGGGCGGCGCCTTGGAGAGCGAGCGCTTCATGAATTCGCGCGAGAGGGCGGGGAGCAACGAGTTGGTGATGATGTTGTCGATCATCCGGCCGCCGGAGTCCGGGTCGTTGCATTTCGACACGATGTAGCTCGCGACCTTGTCGTCGTAGACGAAGCGCGTGTTCTGGGTTTCCCGGATCCGCTCCGCGATGCGGTCGAGCTGGAGGCGGACGATCCCGCCCAGCATCTCGTCGGACAGCGGATAGTAGGGAATGGTCACGATGCGGCCGAGCAGGGCAGGCGGAAACGTCTTCAGCAGTTCCGGCCGCAACTGCGCGGCCAGCGCCTCCGGGTTCTGCCGATAGTGCGGGTCGCGCGACAGGCCGTTGATCAGGTCGGTCCCGACGTTCGAGGTCAGGATGATGAGGGTGTTCTTGAAGTCAATCTTGCGGCCGGTGCCGTCTTCCATCTGGCCCTTGTCGAACACCTGGAAGAAGATCTCGTGCACGTCCGGATGGGCCTTCTCGACCTCGTCGAGCAGGATGACGCTGTAGGGCCTGCGCCGCACCGCCTCCGTCAGCCGCCCGCCCTCGCCATATCCCACGTAGCCGGGAGGAGCGCCCTTGAGAGTGGAGACGGTGTGCGCCTCCTGAAATTCCGACATGTTGATCGTGATCATGTTCTGTTCGCCGCCGTAGAGGGCGTCGGCGAGCGCGAGCGCGGTCTCCGTCTTGCCGACCCCGGAGGGTCCGCAGAGCATGAACACTCCGATCGGCTTGTTCGGATTGTCGAGCCTGGCCCGGTTGGTCTCGATGCGCCGGGCGATCATCTCGAGGGCGTGCGACTGGCCGACGACGCGCCGGTTGAGAATCTCGGCGAGATTGAGGACGGTCTCGATCTCGTCCTTCACCATCCGGCCGACCGGAATCCCGGTCCAGTCGGCAACGACCGAAGCGACCGCCTGCTCGTCGACATGCGGGTAGATCATGCGCTGCTCGGGATCGATGGCCTCGAGCGCCTCGAACCTGGACTTCAGGTCGGCGCGCGCGGCCGTCGTGTCGGCCGGCGACCCGGCGAGGATGTCGCGGATGCTGCGGATCTCGCCGACGAGCTTCTGCTCGGCCTGCCAGGCCTGCTCCAGACCGGCGAGCGCCTCGCTCAATTGCGCCATGTCCTTTTCGACCGCGCCGAGCCGCTCCTCGTCGCCGAGACCGAGTTCCCGGTCGGCAATCAATCGCGCCTTCTCGCTTTCCCGGGCGGCGATCGCGGCGCGCGTATCCTCGATCCGCGCCGGCGTGGCCGACTGGCTGACCGCCACGCGCGCGGAAGCGGTGTCGAGCAGGTTCACCGCCTTGTCGGGCAACTGCCGCGCCGGGATGTAACGCTGTGAAAGATTGACGGCGGCGAGAATGGCGGCGTCGGAAATGCGGACGCCGTGATGCCTTTCCATCGGGCCGACGATTCCGCGCAACATGCTGCAGCATCGCGCGACGTCGGGTTCGTCGATCTGGATCGGCTGGAATCGCCGCGTCAGCGCCGGGTCCTTCTCGAAATACTGCCGATATTCCGACCACGTCGTCGCCGCAATGGTCCGCAAGGTCCCGCGGGCGAGCGCCGGCTTGAGCAGATTGGCGGCATCGCCGGTGCCGGCGGGGCCGCCGGCGCCGATCAGGGTGTGAGCCTCGTCGATGAACAGGATGATGGGTGTCGGAGAGCTCTGCACTTCGTCGATCACCGAGCGCAGCCGCTGCTCGAATTCGCCCTTCATCGAGGCGCCGGCCTGCATGAGGCCGACATCGAGCGCGCAGAGCTTGACGCCGCGCAGGGGCGGCGGCACGTCGCCGCGGGCGATGCGCTGCGCAAATCCCTCGACCACGGCCGTCTTGCCGACGCCGGCCTCGCCGGTGAGGATCGGGTTGTTCTGGCGGCGCCGCATCAGCACGTCGACGATCTGGCGGATCTCCTCGTCTCGCCCGAGCACGGGGTCCATTTCGCCGGAGGCGGCCTTCGCGGTCAGTTCCTGAGAGAACCGATCGAGCGCCGTGGTGCCCTTCGGGCCGGCCTCGCCCGCACCGGCGGAGCGCAGCCCGGTGCCGTCCACCGGCCGCAGGTTTTCTTCCTCCGAGGATTTCCAGACGATGCGATGCTCGCTCGCCAGGACGTCGCCGTTGAACTTGGCGAACTCCTTGGAGATGTTGAGCAGCGCGCGCCGTAGCTCCGCCGATTTGAGCGCGCCGACGAGAAGGTGACCGGTGCGGATCTGGCTCTCGCCGAAGAGCAGCGTGGCGTAGTGCCAGCCGCGATCGAGAAGATCGATCACCGTGTTGGCGACGCCCGGCATGTCGGTCTCGTTCTTGCGAAAGCTCGAGACCACGTCGTCGACGTCGGCCAGCAGCCGGGCGCGATCCGCCTTGAAGTGATCGGCGCTCAGCGCGAGATCGCTTCTGTCGTGCTGGAGGATATGCGCGAGCCAGTGCGCAAGCTCGACATTGCGGTTGCCATGCCCCTTGGCATGCCGCAGAGCCTTGATGAAGGTCTCGTATCCGAGGCGGTTGAGCTTTCCGGTGACCGCCTCCAGGCTGATCTCGGCCATGACATTCCCCTAGAGCTGGTCGAACGCTTCCTTGCGTCGCTGCCTCAGTCGATCGGCCGGATGAAAGCGGGCATCGCAACGATACGCCGGTCGATCCGGCGACCGGTCCGTACCGATCCACGTGGTCCAGCCGAGTTGTCCGAATTTCGAGAGTTGAACGGGCGCGGTCTCCTCGGTCGGGATCGCCAGTTCGACCTCCCAGTCGAGCTGGTCGCCGATATAGAAGAAGACGATGTCCACCAGCGGTTCGCAGCGCCCGCCGGTCGGCAGAAACTGGGTGTATTCGCGCAAGTTCCTGGTGAACAGCCGGATCCGAATCTTGTCCTGGACGCTGAAGACGCTCGCACCCACCAAAACATCGCTGCCGAGCGTCGAGTTGGCCTGGCCGAGGCGAGTACGGTTGGCGGCATCGAGCTTGAGATGCGAGCCGACGAGTTCGTCGATTTCGACCGTCACGTCGAACAGGCCGGCGATCAGGCTGCGCAGCCGCGACGACGACTTGGCCTGGGCGGCAATCAGGCCGGCAAAACCGAGCTTTCCGCTGTCGGGAATCCTGTCGAGTGCCTGGTAGATCGGCGAGCCAAGCCCGATGAACGATCCGACGTAGCAGGCAAAACGGTCGTCCTTCGGGCGATCGCGATGGGCCACCGGTCGCGCGTCGGCCCAGGCGCGAAAGAACAACTGCAGGAACCGGTTGTTGAACAGATCGAGGAAGCGCGGGAAGGCGTCGTCCCGCATCAGCAGCCATGCGTGGACCTCCTCCGTGGTCGCCAGCGGCAGGGCGCCTTGCGGTCCGAGCAGGCCGAGGAACTTGGTGAGAACCCTGATTCGGCCGTCCGGCTGCTGCTCCGCCCGCGCCAGGTTTGACGCGGGAAAATCCATGTAAGGTTCCTGCCCGAGCGTCAGATATTCATGACGTATCGAGGAACTGTCGCCGATCCGCGGACGATCAGGGAAGCTGCGCTCGATCCGCCGCATGACGGAGAAGAAATCGAAGCGCCATGGCTCCTGCTTGATGTCTTCAAGGGTGTTCAAAGCGGTCTCCGGCCACCGACGCGCGCCGGCCAGCGCATGATCTCGCCCCGCTCGACAGAGCGAATGACGGTCTGGGTGAAGTGATTGAGTGCCGCGTATTCGGAGAAGAAGCGGTCAAGGATCGCCCCCAGAAGGAATGCGCCGCTGCCTTCGAACGCCTTTTCGTCGACCGTGACCGTGACTTCCGTGCCGCGGGCGATGCCGCTGCCAGTGCGCTCGCGCATGCGGCGGATCACCGGCTGGCTGTCGACGCTGCGAATGCCGCGAATGCGACGCTCGACGGCGCTGTCGGACAGATCGGCAAACATGGAGAGGATCTCGCGCAATGACTGGCCGTTCTGCCCGGCGCCGCGCTCGACCAGCCCGAGGTGGTTCAGGCTCAGCATGTTGATGAGACGCCATGTCACGGCGCCGGTGAACGCCGTTTCGCTGCGGCTGCGATGCTGGCCGACGATCGGCCCCTTCGGCGGGGTCGGACCGGCGACGCAGACGGCGTCGAGCGTGGCATTGTCGAGCAGGCGGAAATCCGCGCCGCCCTCTCCCACCGGCAGATGTTCGGGGAGATGACGATTGGAGCAGAGGGCCCGCACGCTCAGTTCGGCGACGGGCTCGTCATCGACGCCGGCCGGCTCGACCAGCGAGATGAACATGTCGGTGCCGGTGTAGTCGGACCCTTCGCCATAGCGTTTCTCCTCGGCCGTGCGGCGTCGCGGCAACCGCCGGACCGTGTAGCCGAGAGTCGGCGTCGCCGAGAACGCATCCATCGCGGCCGAATACACCGGGCTGACCGAGAGCTTTTCCTGTCCGCCCGGATAATAGGCATAGACGCTGAGAATCCGGTGCGGCTCGAATTCGAGGTAGCGGCTGCGGTCCGGGACGACCTGGTATTCG
Source organism: uncultured Hyphomicrobiales bacterium (assembly GCA_964538565.1). GTDB lineage: Bacteria > Pseudomonadota > Alphaproteobacteria > Rhizobiales > Xanthobacteraceae > CAYVBN01. Next base: position 15,813 of record CAZIGW010000062.1, read on the forward strand.
TGCTGGTTTGACTTGATGGCGATGCGGTCGGTCGTCTTTTCGAACAGGTTGACGGCGGGGGCCGTGTACAAGGAAAACATGCCGGGATGCACGGCCGCGGCAAGGCGCGCGTTGACTTCGTCGAACGCGAAGATCAGCTCGGCCGACTTGGCCTTGATCCGCGGCATCACGGCCTCGAGGCCGGACAGGTTGAAACCGAGGAACTTCCGCGGAAACATGAAATATTCGCGGATGAGGTCGAAGCCCGCGAAGATCCTGTCGTCCTTCGGCAGCAGCGCGTCCTCGTCGTCGAAGCCGATCTGCCTCAATGAGGGAAGCGGCAGCGGCAGCACCACGGGATCGCACATCTCGTCGAGGAAGCGCACGTAGATGGCGACGCAATCGGCGAAAAGCTGCTCGTAGAGCGCGATCGAATCCGCCTCGCTGCCGGCCAGAAAAACCGTCAGATCCGAGGTTCGGCAGGCGGAGAACCAGGATTCTGGCTGCGTCTTCGCCTCGGCCTCGGGGGGCTCCTGGTCGAGGCGCGGCGCGACGCGGCTCGTGAGCGACAGCCGCAGGCCGGAGGCGACGTTCGCGCCGACCGGGACGCGCAAGGCCTGCAACTGCCCGGGGCTGAGGAAATAATCGGCGCCGACCAGATCGAACGGCCAGAGCGTCACATCCCGGGTCAGCCGATAGCGGCACGCGATCAATCGGTCCCGCTCGCGGTAGGTGGCGTCGAGGTAGGAGCCGCGGGCGATCCGCGGGCCTTCGCGCAAAGCCGGGTCCGAGTAGGGCGGAACGATCTTCACCAGCATGGCGGAGGGGGTGGGAGCCAGATAATTCGGAACGAGCTGCTCGAGCAGGTTGCTGGTGAATTCGGAGAATTCGTGCTTGAGCTTGAGCTGAACGCGCGCGGCCAGGAAGGCGGCGCCTTCGAGCAGGCCGGCGACCATCGGATCCGTGCGCTCGGCGGTCAGGCCGCCCAGCCGCTCGGCAATGCCGGGATATTCCTCCGCGAATTCCCCGGCCTGCTCGTAGAGCAGCTGGAGTTCGCGATTGTAGAGATCGAGGAATTCCCGATCCATTCTGGTTCCTCAGAAACGACTGATCTGGATCTTGCCGCTGTCCATGTCGACTTCGGCGATGAACTCGACCGGCACGTTGACGGGATCGCAAAACAGCTCGGCGTTGACGGTGAAGCGGATCTTCAGCTCCGCCCGGTCGACCGTGTCGTCGCGCGTGACTTTCACCGAGCCGGGGATGAGGCGCGGCTCGTAGTTCGCCAGCACCGTCCGGATTTCGTCCTTGATGTCGTCGACCGAATTCTCGTCGATCGTCCGGTGGGTGATATCCGGGAAGCCGTAGTTGAGGATGGAGCGACGCACGAACTCGAAGCGGTCGAGCGGTTCGCTCGACTCCATCGCGACCGTGTTCATGAGCGATTCGAGATCTCGTGCGACTTCGCGTCGCAGCACCGGTTCCGTGATGGCCGTGCGGCGCGAGGTCCGCCGGCTGGCGATGACGCGTTCGCCTCCTTCATCGCGCAGGTCGATCTTCTTCTTCGCGTCCCGCGCTTCGAACGCTCCTCGGAACAGGGACATCAGAGGCGGGCTCAGGCGATCCTTCCTACCCGGGCCGACCATTTTGACCCCCAAATCGGGCTCCGCGGTCAGGCCTGCTACAAAAGCAAGCCCGGCTCGCGGAGTTCAGGCTCGCGGCGGGGTTCGCTCCGCGCTTGCGGGACCGCGCAGACAACCGGTTTCGAGCGGTCGGACCCGCCAGCCGCATCAATTCTTCTGCGCTCGGATGTCGTACTTTCCGGTAATGTCCGCGCCCAGCTTTCCGGTCTCGTCCTGGGGCTTGTAGACATACTCGATCTTGGCGAAGTTGAGCGAGATCTGGTCCATCGGAATGCTGTCCCCGCCGTTGTGCCCGCCGACCGAATAGGAGCTGACCAGGGCGTCTTCCATCGTAATGGTCACGTATTCCTGCTGGCCTCCGGCGCCGGTCGACTTGCGGGCATACAGCACGACCTTCTTGAGATGCTTGCCGGTGGCACAAGCGACCATCAGGTTGGGGCTCGCCTTGTTGACCTTCATGGTGAAATGGAAATCCTGGAAGCTCACCTTGCCGGTGCCGCCGCCCGATCCGTAATAGAACGATCCACTATTGGTGGCGCCCCACGAGAAGCTCTCGATTTCGATGGCGCCCTTGTGCTTCGAATCCTGGGATTCGCCCTGGACACCGTCGATCACAAGCAAATAGTCGGATGGCATACTCGTCCCTTTCAATCTTTGTGGCTGACCGAATCAGCCTCCAATCATCAGTCATTTCAGCGCAGGATCAGGTTCAATTGATCCCGCCCGGCAGGCGCGAGACCAGACTCATGCCAATATCGACTCCTTCGAGCTGATAGTGCGGCCGCAGATAGAACCGCGCGTTGTAATAGCCGGGGTTTTCCTCGTTGGCGAAAATCTCCACCTTGGCGTCCGCCAGCGGCTTGCGCGCCTTGATGGATTCCGAGGAGTTCGCCGGATCGCCGTCGACGTATTCGGTGATCCAGTCCTGCAGCCAGCGCTGCAGTTCTTCCTTCTCCTTGGTCGACCCGATCTTGTCCCGCACCATGCACTTCAAATAGTGCGCGAAGCGGGAGACCGCGAAGATGTAGGGAAGACGCGAGGACAGGTTGTCCGAGGCCGTCGCCTCCACGGCGTTCTTGCCCTGGTAGCTCTTCGGCTTGTACACCGACTGGGCGCCGATGAAGGCCGCCTTGTCGGTATTCTTGCGGTGGATGATCGGGATCAGTCCGGATTTCGCCAGTTCGTGCTCGCGGCGGTCGCTGATCGCGATTTCGGTCGGACATTTCAGGTCGACGCCGCCGTCGTCGGTCGGGAACGTGTGGGTCGGAAGGTTGATGACCTCGCCGCCCGACTGCACGCCGCGAATGCGCGTGCACCAGCCCCACTCCTTGAACGCGCGGTTGACGTTCGCCGCCATCGCGTAGGCCGCGTTCATCCAGGCGTATTTCTCGCCCTTGTGCCCGTCGGTATCCTCCTCGAAGGCGAATTCCTCGACCGGCTCCGACTTCGCGCCGTAGGGCACGCGCGCGAGAACGCGCGGCATGCACAGGCCGATGTAGCGCGAGTCGTCCGAGTCGCGCAGGCCCTTCCAGGCGGCGTATTCGGGAGTGTCGAAGATCTTGCCGATATCGCGCGGATTGGCGAGCTCCGTCCACGAATCCATGCCGAGCAGCGTCGGTTCCGCACCGGAGAAGAACGGACAGTGCGCGGCGCTGGCGACCTTGGCGATGTCGCGGAGCAGCTGAATGTCGGTCGGCACGTGACTGAAGTAGTAGTCGCCGATCAGGCAGCCGAAGGGTTCGCCTCCGAGCTGGCCGAATTCCTGCTCGTAGATCTGCTTGAACAACGGACTCTGGTCCCAGCGCGCGCCCGGATAGAGCCGCAGATTGCGGTACAGCTCGTTCTTCGAGACGTTCATCACCCGGATCTTCAACATCGAGTCGGTCTCGGAGTTGAACACCAGGTAGTGCAGTCCGCGCCAGGCGCTTTCGATCTGCTGGAATTCCGGCGCGTGCAGGATTTCGTTCACCTGCGCGGTCAGCTTCTCGTCGAGCCTGGCGATCATCTCCTCGATCGTGTCGAGCACGTCGTCCTTGATGATGCTGGTGTCGGCGAGCGCCTCGCGCACGAGGGTGGAGACCGCGTTCTCCACCTCGGTGGCGGCCCGCTCCGTCCGCGGCTTGAACGCCTGCTTGAGAAGCGCGGAGAACTCGTCGGCGTCCCTCGTCTCGACTGCCGTCGCCTGTTGTGAGCTCTTGGGTTCCATGGCCATGTCCGACCTCGTCTCTTTCAGCCGGTCAATCCTGGCCGGATTCGTCTGTCAACTTATGCTGCGCGGCCATGCGGTCGCGCAGCGCCCGCATGAGCTCGGGATCGCTCAGCAGTTTGCGAATCTGATCTTCCGCCGCGACCTTGCCGTCCATGTAACGCAGCAGGTTTGCGAGCTGTTCGCGCGCTTCGAGCAGCTTTGCCACGGGCGGGACCTGCCTGGCGACGGCGGCCGGCGTGAAGTCGTCCATTTTCTTGAAGTGAAGTTCGACCGAGAGCTTCTCGCCCGAACCGTCGCCCAACTTGTTGGCGACCTTCATGGAAATGCCCGGCGCGATCGCCGCCATGCGGTTCTCGAAATTGTCCATGTCGAATTCGAGGAACTTGCGCTCCGCCATGTCCGGCTTCTCGACGGTCGAGTTGTTGCCGGAGAGATCGGACATCACGCCCATCACGAACGGAAGCTCGACCTTGCGCTCCGCGTCGTAGGGATCCTCGTAGCTGATGTGGACGCGGGGGGCCCGGTTGCGACGGATGAAACGCTGTCCGCTGTCAGTGGCCATTGTGCAAACCCTCCAAGGGCGGAACGGGTGACACCACGTTGTTTGGATAGACAAGCCGTGGATATCTAAAAAGAAATTTGTGTTTTCGTCAATGAAGGGGAAACCTATGGGCGCACCCGATCAGTCCGGCGGCTTCGGCAGGAGGTCCTTGAGGACCGACAGGAAATCGCGATTGGCAAAGCTGCGGGCACGTTCGACGAGCAAGGAAATCGGGCTGGAAGGCTCGCAGACGCGATAGTATGCGCCGATTTGTTCAAGCAACGCGAAGGCCTCCTGCCGGGTCTCGACCTTGGGCCGAGCGGCAGGTACCGACGCGCCGTCTGCCGGTGCATTAACCTCAACTTCGCTTTCTTCAAAATTCTGTGCGGGCGTCTCGATCGCGGCGATTGGCGCCAGGCTTTCGATCGGAATTTCAACCGACTGTCCGGCGCCGAGACGAAACTTCGCCTCCGCGATCTGCGCCGGCATCAGGATCTGCAGAATTTCCACAAGGGATTTGCCGGCAAGTTGACGCACCTGGCGGACGAGCAGCAAGGCCGGGTTGGATGGCTCATGACGACAGAAATAGGTGTCGATGGCGTTCAGTGCGGCGATCACGTCGGCATGGCTGCGAATGGAGCCGGCCGCCGGCGCATGCGCGGCCCCGCCATCGGCTTCGGCGGGAGCAGCGCCCGCCGCGGCCGCGCCGGGATCGCGCCTGGCGACGGCGTCGCTCAGCAGGATCACGATCTTGCTGACGATCCCGCGCACCTTCTCCAGGCTCACGGGCGCGCCCGGAGCGTTCGCCGCGCAGCACTTCTCGATCGTCTCGAGCGCGTCCTTCAAGGCCTGGAAGCTCGAACGCATCTCAACGAGCGCCGACAATTCGGCCTCGGCAAACGCGCGATCGATGTTCGACTGGTCGACCGCCTCTTCACCTTCGCGCGGGGTCGCCTCGCCGTTGACGAACATCACGTGCCGGTAGGCGACCGGGCCGAACCGCTTGGCATGGACGAGCGGGATGTACTGCAGCGGAATGACGACCGGCGCGCTGTCGTCGAGCGTCTCGATGACCGCCGTCCGGGCGAGGAAATCGTTTGCTTCTCCCCGTGGGTGAACCTCCTGCCATCGTGTTTCGAGCAGCTGCGCGATGGCGGCGATGCAGGTCACGAACGCGTTCAGATCCCGGCAGAGGATCGAGAACTTGGCGAGCAGAACGAGAAGCCGGATGTCGCGTGTTCGAGCCAAGAGCGACTGGGCGGCCTGGAATTCCGCCTCGAGGTCGATCGTGGACCGATCGAACGGGCGGCCGTCCGGCCCGGAGAAATACGTCGCCGGCAGCAGTCCTTCGGCGCGCGCGATGAAGTTCAGGAAATCGGGATCGCCGGCGGCATCGAGATCCGGTCCGCATGGGTTCTCGTCCGAAACGGACGCGGTGAGGACATGGAGTGCGAGGCCGGCCATGATGGTCCGCTTCAGTCACCAGATTCTTGAAATTTGCGTCCGGCTCGGCGCGATTCCGCGCGGCCTTCGTCCCGAGGCCTCGCGGACCGGACTATCGTGAGCGCCGCTCTCGGGCGAATTCCCGAGCGTGATACACGCAAGCGCGTACTTTCACAACCGCCGAGAATTTGTTTTCGAGAGCGGGCTCCAGGCGCTCGGATAGAGCTTGCCTATCGGGCCGATTTGTTGAGCGAACGCGCGGACCTGCTGCAACCGGTCCTCTCGACCCGCGCCACGGGCGCGATTTAACGTTAAGAATTATGCATGCAGACAGAACAGGTCCCGGCTTGCACGGGTTCCTTCGCCGACGGTCGCGCTGTTGTGTTGAAACGATCGACAGGCATCTTCCCCGCATTCTCGTGGAAGCCGGCGAGATGGTCTAAAATGCGTGAGCGGATGGGACATCCGGACACGGCCTCGGGAGGGATATCTGCATGAGCTCGCTGGCGCAGGAGAAGCGACTCGCCAAACTCGAAACGGCGGCGGGCAAGGATGTGCTCGCGCTCATCCGCTTCGAGGGCCATGAGGCCCTGGGAGAACTGTTCGAATTTCGCATCGAGGCGTACAGCGAAGAGGAGAACGTCGATTTCGACAAGGTGCTCGGCCGACCCTGCTGCGTGACCTACAAGACCTATGACAAGGAGCGCGTGTTTCACGCCATCGTGGTGGAAGCGGAATGGCAGGGACTGAAGGACCACTTCCACGCCTACCGGCTCATCGCAAGGCCGTGGCTGTGGCTGCTGTCGCGCACTTCCGACTGCCGGATCTTCCAGGACATGACGGCGCCCGACATCATCCAGAAGGTGTTCAAGGATCGCGGGTTCGACGACTTCCGGTCAAGTCTCAACGAGCATTATCCGAAGCTCGAATATTGCGTTCAGTACCGTGAGACCGATTTCGACTTCGTCTCGCGGCTGATGCAGCAGCACGGTATCTACTATTTCTTCGAGCATACGTCCGACAAGCACACGCTCGTTCTCGCCGATTCGAAGTCGTCGCATTCCGAGTCGCAGACGGTGCCGTTCGTGAAGCACGGCGAGGCGCTCGGCGAGAAGCGCGAACACCTGACGTACTGGTCGAGCAAGCGGCGGTTCCGCACGGGCCAGATCGAGTTCAACGACTACGACGACATGAACCCGAGCGCCGATCTGAAGAGCAGGGCGAAAGGCTCCGCCCGGTACGAAAAATCGGACATGGAAATCTACGACTACCCGGCGAAGTTCAAGAAGCGGCCGGACGGCGAGAAATACGCCAAGGTCCTGCTCGAATCCGAGCAGGCGCTCGATTTCCGGCGCCACGCGACCGGGGACTCGGCAAGCCTGTTTCCCGGCAAGCTGATGAAACTGGAAAAGCATCCGACCGGGAGCGAGAACGACGAGTATCTCGTCGTGCGGGCGACGCACAGCATCACCAACCAGCCGTACCGTTCGATGGCCGGAGAGGGCCTGGAGGAGGTCTACCGGGGCAGCTTCGAGTTTCAGCCCAGCAAGCGTCCGTTCCGCAGCCCGATCACGACGCCCAAGCCGCTCATCCACGGCATCCAGACCGCCAAGGTCGTCGCCAAGGAGGGCAACGAAAGCGAGGAGATCGACGTCGACGAGCACGGGCGCATCCTGGTGGAATTCTTCTGGGTGCGACCCGACAAGGACACGCGCAAGAAGAAGCCCTCCTGCCGCGTGCGCGTGGCGCAGGTCTGGTCCGGCAAGCAATGGGGCGGGCAGTTCATCCCCCGCGTCGGCATGGAAGCCGTCGTCGAGTTCCTCGAGGGCGACCCGGACCGTCCGCTCGTGATCGGCACCGTCTACAACGGCGAGTACAAGGTTCCGTATTCGCTGCCGGCGAACAAGACGCAGTCGGGCATCAAGTCGGACTCCTCCAAGGGCCACGGCGGTTTCAACGAGCTGCGGTTCGAGGACAGGAAGGGCTCGGAAAAGATCACCGCGCACGCGCAGAAGGACCTGGAGGTCGACGTGCTGAATTCCGAGACCCGGAAGATCGGCGAGAGATTTATGCCGCCGAAGGGAGCGGCCTCGCGCAAGACGACGTTGCTCAACGGCGACGATGCGTTGACGGTGCAGATGGGCGACCAGACCGTCTCGATTCCGACGGGAAGCCAGAGCACCAGCGCGATGCTGTCGATCAGCCACAACGTGGTGATGACCACGGTCACGCTGACCCAGGCGACCATGTCGGTCGAGTCGCCGGTGATCGACAACACGGCGGAGACGATCATGAACTGCACGGCAGGCGCTACGATCACGCTGACGGCTCCGATCATCAATCTGAACGGTTTCGTCCTCATCAACGGAATGGTTCCGGTGCTCGTTCCGGTATGACGGCGCGGGCGGGACTCCCGCAGAAGACGCGGCAACGACAGGTGTGGGTTTCAGGGCTCGGAATCTCAAATGTCACAACTCCGCTTTGCGACGGCGCGGTCGGTCTTGGAGGCGTTTCCGGAATTGACGAGCAAGCTGACCATCGGGCCGGGAGATGAGCCGCCCATCGAATACCTGGGCAAGCTCTGCGCCGAGGAGAGGGTCGCGGACGCGGTCGCGTTCTGTGCACATCTGCTGCCGCGGCGCGAGGCCGTGTGGTGGGCGTGCTGCAGCCTCAAGGATCTGCTCGACGACGCCGCCTCGAATCGCAGCGAGGCGTTTCACGCCGCCGAGTCCTGGGTGTACGAACCAAGCGAGGACAACCGGCGCAAGGCGCTCGAGATCGGAACCAAAGGAGAGAGCTCCGATCCGCTGACGTGGCTTGCCCTGGGCGCCGGATGGTCCGGCGGAATGCTCAGCGCAAATCCCGCGGCCCCGGTGGCGATGCCTCAGTATCTGACGGCGCGCGCCGCCCGCATCGCCATCACGCTCGGCGCAAGCCGCATGGCGCCATCCGAACGTTTGTCGCGGCTGCGCGCGTGCGTCGCCGAGGGCATGAAGCTGGCGCAAACCGGGCTGTGATATGATGAGCCGTCGTCTCGCGTTCCTCGCGTCCTGCGCTGATCGCCGGGCTGCCGTGTGCGGACGACGGCGGCGTGAATCGACCGAACAGGGTTAACGATGCGCCTTGTCCTCAAGATCGAGAACGAGACGAGCCTCCCGGACGGCGGTCCGTTGAGCGTCTCCATCCAGGGGATGCGCGGCATCGACATCGGGCGCGACCGGCATCTCGATTGGACGCTGCCGGATCCGAGCCGCACGATTTCCGGAAAGCATTGCGAGATCCGCTACCAGGACGGCGGCTATGTGCTCTTCGACGTCTCGACCAACGGCACCTTCTTGGACGGGAAGGAAGGCCGGCTGAAGGGACCGTATCGGCTTCGCGACGGCGACCGCCTGATCATCGGTCACTATATCATCGGCGTGACGCTGGATGGCTCACAGCCGGAGAATCCCGGTCCGCGGCAGGTGCAGCCGACGTCATACAGCGATCTGTGGAACGACAGCGCCGACGCCGCGCCTCCCGTCGACCGCGCCGATCTGCAGGCCCCGCGCGAGCGGCCGCGTCCGCAGCACGCCGACTTCCTCGATTGGGCGTCGGACGTGCCGGATGCCGCGCCGCCTGCGAACGAGGTGCGCTCCGCGGTCCGGCACGAGCCGCCGCCGCGCGAAGACATGGACTGGGCCAGTGGTCCGGCGCGACCGGTCCCCGCCCCGGAGCCGCCCCCGCCCGTGCCGGCGCCGCGCCGCCCCGTCCAGGCGGCGTCCGAATCCGGAAATGCCTGGATGCAGGAGGCAGCCGCGCGCGCCCAACCGAGCGCGCCGGCTGCGGAGCCGGCGCACCTTCCGGCGCCGAGTGCGCCGGCTGTCGCTCCCGCGGACGGGGCACCGGCCGACTTCAGCGGGCGGGTCGCGCAGGCGGCGGGCGTCTCCCCGGACCTCCTGGCCCGGAAGGATCCGGATGAGCTGGCCGCGGAGCTCGGGAGCCTCATGCGGCTCGTGACGGAGAACCTGCGGCAGCTTCTCAGGGCGCGGCTGCAGGCGAGGGGCATCGTGCGCAGCGCCAATCAGACGACGATCCAGGCTCTGGACAACAATCCGCTCAAATTCGCGCCGACCACGAAGGAGGCGCTCGAAATCATGTTCGGACCGCCGACCAGAAGCTATCTCGGCGCGACGCGCGCCTTCGAGCAGGGCTTCGAGGACATCAAGCAGCATCAGCTGCAAACCTTCGCGGCGATGCAGCAGGCATTGGCGCTGCTTATCGCCGACCTCGATCCGAAGGCGATCGACAAGGCCCTCGACCAGGACACCGGAATCGGCAAGCTGATCGGCTCGCGCAAGGCGCGACTGTGGGACGCCTATGTGAGCCGCTGGCAGGCGAAAACCAGACGATTCGACGGCGGACTGCTCGACGCGTTCATGGAATTGTTTGCGGAGTGTTACGACCGGAAAAATGAGTAGAAAGATCAGGCGATGAGGCTGTTCGAAATCCTTTGCGGGCGCGCGCGCCAATCAATGCAGGTGTTCGATGTCCTGGTATAGCAAGGTCGCATGGGCCGAAGGCCTGTTTCTTCGTCCGCACCACCTTCAGCAGAGCGACCGTTATCTCGAGCACCTGGTGCAGAGCCGGGTGCGCCACGTCACGCCTTATCCGTGGGGGTTCTCCCACCTGGAGATCGATCGCGACCTGGCGCAGCAAAGCAAGTTCGCCTTGCGCCGGGTGGCGGGAGTCATGCCCGACGGCACGCCGTTCGAAATGCCGGCGGACAGCCCATTGCCGCAGCCGATCGACGTGCCGGATGGCGCATCCGGCCAGCTCTTGTGGCTGTCGATGCCGGTCGCCGCGCCGAACACGCGGGAGGTGGACGAGCCCGGCGCGGAAAGCGCCAGCCGCTACACCAAGGCGGCCGAGACGTTCATCGATTCGAATTCCCAGCTGCGCATCGAGGAGGAGATCGACGTCGCCTATCCGCGGCTGGCGCTCGAGCTGCGCAAGACGCCGAAGCCCGGCTTTGCCAACCTTGCCATGGCGAGGGTGATCGAGATCCGCGACAAGACGATCATTTTCGACGAGAAGTTCGTTCCGCCGCTGCTCATCTGCAGCGCGCACCCGACGGTCAGCGGCTGGATCGACCGGGTGGTCGGCTGGATCGAGAACAAGCTCGAGGAGCTCGCGCGCTATGCCGCCGATCCGAGCGCCGGCGGCGGACTGCAGAGCGTCGACTATTTCGTCCTTCAGTTGCTGAACCGGCATGTGAACGTTCTCAAGCATTTCCGCGGATCCGGCTACGTCCACCCGGAACGCCTGTTCGAGGAATTGCTCAGGCTGGCGGGCGAGCTCGCCACGTTCGCTACGACCGAGCGGCGGGCGCGGCAGTATCCGGCCTACGATCACGACGATCTCGAAAACGTGTTCGCGCCCCTCATCCGCGACCTGCAGGACTTCCTGAGCGCGCGGCTCGGTCGCCGCGCCATCCGGCTGGAGATCATCGAACGCGCCCAGAACGCCTTCATTTCTCCGATCCGCGACCGCTCGCTGTTCGTGAATGCCACCTTCGTGCTCGAAGTGTCTTCGCGACGGCCGCTGACCGAGATCCAGAACCAGTTCCCGCGGCTCTTCAAGTTCGGCCCCAACACCAAGATGAACGACATCGTGCACGCCCATCTGCCCGGCGTGCCGCTCGTCCACATGCCGACGCCGCCGCCGCAGATTCGCGCCATCACCGATCACGTCTACTTTTATCTTGACCGCAGATCGCCTCTCTGGCCTGAATTCAGCACAGCCAGTTCGATCGGCATGCATTTTTCGGGCGACTGGCCCGATCTGCAGCTCGAGCTTTGGGCGATCCTGGAACATCGGCGATGAGCGACAAGGATCGACCATCCGACGTCTGGGGACGCGGGGAACGGACGATCATCCGCCCCAATCCAGGTGCACGGCGCCCGGCGGCTCCATCCCAGCCGGCTGTGTCAGCCGATCCCCGCGCGGCGCAGTCCCCGTCGCCGATCTCCTATCCGGCGCCCGAGGCCCCGGCGTCGACCGGACAGGAAGAGTGGATCGTCACGCCACCGCAGCAGAAGGCGCAAAGCGAGTCCGCGCGGCCGCTGCCCGAACTGCGCATCGACGAGCTTGTCGCGCCGAACGCCAACCCGGTCATGCGGGCGGCGCAGCCGCTCCTGCTTCTGCTCGGCCGGTTGCGCGTCGCGCTGATGCGCGCATCGTTCGCAAGCCTGATGGAGCAGGTGGCGGACGCGATCAAGTTCTTCGAGAAGGACATCAGGTCCGCGGGAATTTCCGAGGCGCACGCCTCGCAGGCGAAATACATCCTCTGCGCCACCGCCGACGACATCGTGCAGAACATCCCCACGGAGGACCGGCACGTCTGGACCCAGTACAGCATGCTCAGCCGGTTCTTCGGCGAGCGCATCGGCGGCGTGCGGTTCTTCGAGGAACTCGATCGCGCCAAGATGGACCCGCTGGTCAACTATCCGGTGCTCGAGCTGCAGCACGCCTGCCTGGCACTGGGCTTCCAGGGAATTCATCGCACCTCGGGCGGGGGCCAGACGGCCCTGCAGCAGATCCAGCGCGATCTCTACGAGCTCCTGCGCCGGGTGAGGCCGCGCACCAACCTTGATCTCTCCCCGCGCTGGCGTGGCCAGGAGCTGGCGAGCCGGACGAACAAGGTGCAGGTGCCGGTGTGGGCGGTCGGCGCGCTCGCGGCACTCCTGCTCTTCGCATTGTATCTCGTGCTCAGGGCGTGGCTCGGCGGCGGCGCGGACCTGTCCACCGAGGCGCTCGGCAAGCTCCATCCGGCCACCAAGCTCGCGCTCATGCGCAGGGTCGTGACGCCTCCTCCGCCGCCGCCGCCACCTCCGCCGCCGCAGCCCGATCGGCTGACGCAGCTCCAGCGCATCCGCAAGGTGCTGGCGCCGGAGATCACCGCGGGGCTCGTCACCGCGGAGCAGAATGCGACCAGGATCTTCATCCGCGTCGGCGATCTTGTTCTCTTCCGGCCGGGCCAGACCGAGGTGCTCGAAAGCTTCAAGCCGGTGATCCCGCGGATCGCCGCTTCCCTCGACAACGAGCCGGGACCGATCCGGGTCGTTGGCCACACCGACAACACGCCGATCCGCACCATACGCTTTCCATCGAACTGGGAGCTTTCGGTCGAGCGGGCGAGGACGGTCGGTCGTCTGCTCAAGCGATATCTGTCGAAGCCGGAGCGCGTCGAAGCCGAAGGCAAGGGCGCGGAGGCGCCGATCGCCTCGAACGACACCGTGCAGGGTCGGGCGCGCAACCGACGCGTCGAAATAACCATTCCGCGGGCCGACTGATCGCGCCTCTGGAGATTTGTCCTGATGTTCGGCAAGGATCTCGTCCGCATCGTCCTCTACGGCATCGGCATCGGTTCGGTGGCCTCGCTGGTTTATCTTGGCGGCCCGTTGCTGGCGATCGGCGACTACCATCCGCTCGACAACTACATCGTCCGCGAAATCGTCATCCTCCTGCTGGTCGCGGCGGCCGCCGCGGCGGGGGGATTCCATTTCTGGCAGCGCCGCAAGAAATCGGCGGAGATCGCCGAGGGCATTGCGACGGAAGGCAGGAAAGAAGACAGCGACGCCGTCGTTCTGAACGAGCGGATGAAGGACGCGCTGGCGACCCTGAAGGCGGCCGGCAAAGGCAAGGGCGACTACCTCTACGATCTGCCGTGGTACGTGATCATCGGCCCGCCGGGCGCCGGCAAGACGACCGCGCTCGTCAACTCCGGCCTCAAGTTTCCGCTCTCGCGCGGCGCCACGCCGGCGGCGATCGCCGGCGTCGGCGGCACGCGGTATTGCGACTGGTGGTTCACCGAGGAGGCGGTGCTCATCGACACCGCCGGCCGCTACACGACCCAGGATTCCGATGCCAGCGCCGACAAGAAGAGCTGGTTCGAGTTTCTGAACCTGCTGAAAAAGAACCGCTCGCGGCAGCCGATCAACGGCGTGATGGTGGCGATCAGCCTCGAAGACCTGATGACGCTCGGCCCGGCGGAGATCAAGGCACATGCGGACGCCATCCGGGCGCGGCTTCTGGAATTGCACGAACGACTGAAGATCGATTTCCCCGTCTATGTGCTGTTCACCAAGACCGACCTGGTTGCCGGATTCACCGAATTCTTCGCCAACCTCAACGAGCAGGCGCGCCAGCAGGTCTGGGGCGCGACATTCCAGACGGCCGACAAGAACCGCAACTACGTGGGCGATGTTCCGCACGAATACGATGCGCTGCTCGAGCGGCTGGCGCTCGACGTCACCGATCGACTCCAGGAGGACCCGTCCCCGAACAACCGGGTGCTGCTGTTCGGATTCCCGGCGCAGATGGCCGGCCTGAAGCGCTCGATCTTCGATTTCCTGAACCAGATCTTCGAGCCGACGCGCTACCACGCCAACGCGACGCTGCGCGGGTTCTACTTCACCTCGGGCACGCAGGAGGGCACGCCGATCGACCGGCTGATCGGCGCGCTGGCCAGGAACTTCGGCGCCGAGGAGGTCGCGGTGTCCTCCTACTCGGGGAGCGGCAAGGCCTTCTTCCTCACCGATCTCATTCGCAAGGTGATCATCGGCGAGGCCGCCTGGGTGTCGACCGATCGCGCCGCGGTGCGGCGCGCGCTCGTCCTCAAGGCGTCGGCCTATGGGCTTCTTTTTCTTCTGTCCGCCGGCCTGATCGGCGCATGGTGGAAGAGCTATTCGTACAACCGGATGCTGATCGAACAGACGAACGCCGCCGTCGCCGACTATCATCAGGCCGCAGGGGCGATCAGCCAGGAAACCACGATCGCCGACCGCGATTTCGCCAAGGTGCTGCCGTTGCTGCACAAGCTGCGCCTGCTGCCCGCCGGATACGGAACGCGCGGCACGCCGACGCCGTTTCTCGCCGGCATGGGGCTGAGCCAGCGCGAGCGGCTCGAATCCTATTCGGACGACGCCTATCGCGTCGGTCTCGAGCGCCTGTTCCGTCCGCGTCTCCTCTACAGCCTGGAGGAGGCGCTCGAATCCAACCGCGAGAACGCCAGCTTCCTCTACGAGGCGCTCAAGGTCTACATGATGCTCGGCGCCATGCACGCCCCGGACCGCGAGCTCGTGCTCGCTTGGTGGCGCCGCTATTGGGCGGAAGTGCTCTATCCCGGGGCGGCGAATGCCGAGGGCCGCAAGGAGCTCGAGCAGCATCTGGCCGCGATGCTTGATCTCGACACCGGGCAGGAGCCGCTCGTCACCCTCAACGGCCCGCTCATCGAGGACACGCAACGCACGCTCGCGCGCCTGAGCGTCGCGCAGCGCGCCTTCGAGATCCTGAAGTCACAGGCGCGCTCTTCGCCCGTGCCGGACTGGACGCCGGAACGCGTCGGCGGTCCGGATTTCGCGCTCGTCTTCGAGCCGGCGAGCGACAGCGGCCACGTGGTGCCCGGGTTTTTCACCTACGACGGCTTCCACCGCCTCTTCCTGCCGCGGCTCGGCAATATCGCGGACCAGATCAGGAACGAGCGCTGGGTGCTCGGCGCAGCCGGCGAGCAGTCGGCGCTGACGGCGCAATACGACTCCCTCGGGACTGCTCTTCTGGACCTCTACACGAAGAACTTCGTCGAGACGTGGCGAACGGCGCTTTCCAGGTTGAGACTGCGGAACCTGGTGGCGGACAAGCCGAAATACATCGCGCTCGCCGCCGCCTCCTCGCCGACCTCGCCGATCAGGCAGATCCTGGAATCCGTTCGCGACGAGACCTTGCTGACGCGCAGCCGGGCGGATCAGGGCGGACAGCCGCGCGGGAAGGCGGGGAATTCCAGTCCGGCCGACAGCGCGCCGAGCCTGTTGAAGCAGGGAGGCCGGGCGCCGGGCACCGACATAGAGGCCGCGTTCAAGGGATACGAGGTGCTGTTCGAGGGCGACGCGGGCCGCAAGCCGGTCGACGCGATCATCGGCAACCTGTCGGCGATCTACCAGAGCCTGACCCTGATGGCGACCAACCCGGCCGAGACGGCGCGGGCGAATTCCGATCTGGCGATCCAGGTCTCGGGCTTGCGGGCGAACGCAAATCGCCTGCCGCAGCCCTTCCAGGACATCGTCACGCGCGCTGCCGGCTTCTTCGAAGCCGATGTCACCGCGGCCTCGCACGAGCAATTGTCGCGCGCGCTGGGCGACCAGGTGACCGGCGCTTGCCAGCAGATCGTCGCCAACCGCTATCCGTTCAGCAAGAGTTCGTCGCGTGAGGTCGCGCTGCCCGACTTCGGACGGTTGTTCGCGCCCGGAGGAATCATCGACCGCTTCTTTCAGCAGCACCTGGCTGCGCTGGTGGACCAGTCGCGGGCCGAGTGGGTTTGGCGCCCGGAGCATCCGCTGGCGCGGACTCTGTCGCCCGCCACCTTGCGCGAGTTCCAGCGCGCGGCGCAGATCCGCGACGCCTTCTTCGCGACGGGAGGAAATCTGCCCTCCGTGAGCATCAACGTGATCCCGCCGGCCATCAACGATCCGAACACGGTCGCCCGGCTGGAGATCAACGGCGCGGCGGTCGAGAGCAAGGCGGGCGCGCGCAATCCCGTGGCCATCCAGTGGCCGGGCGCCGGCGGGGGGCGCACCAGCGTGTCGCTGACGCAGACCTCGACCCAGTTCAGCTTCGGCGCGCAGCCGGTCCAGATGCCGTCCTCGGTGCTGGAGCGAAACGGCACATGGTCCTTCTTTCGCCTGCTGGATGCGGCCGCGCCCGCTCAGCACGGCGACCGGGTGGTGGCGAGCTTCATCGTCGGCGGGCGCGAACTGCGCTACGAGTTCATCGCCGGATCGAGCCAGAACCCGCTCACGCTCGGTGCCCTGCGGCAGTTCCACTGCCCGAGCGGGATATGACCGGCAATGCGCTGCGCCTTGTTCGGAAAGGTGGCTTCGAAGCGCGACTTCGTCGCCGTCCACGCTCCCCGACATTTCCTCGAGCCGTGGGAACGGTGGATCCAGAGCGGCATGTCCGCGAGCCGGCAGGAACTCGGCAACGACTGGCAGTCCGCATATCTGAAAGCGCCGATCTGGCGGTTCTGGATCGGCGAGGACATCTGCGGCAGCACCGCGATCGGGGCCTTCATGCCGTCCGTCGACGGCGTCGGGCGCTATTTTCCGCTGACCGTTTTCGCCTGCGCGGACGAGGGGGAGGCGATCCCGCCGCCGGAGCTGGAGATGCAGGCGGACTGGTTCGGCGCGACCGAAGATTTCATGCTGTCGACGCTCGACCACGGCGTGAGCTATGAGGCGATCATCGCCGCGCTCGACCGGCTCGACGTGCCGCTCGCCGGCCGTCCGGCCTCGAAGGAGGCGAATTTCGCCGCGCTGCCGCGCGGCGTGGTCGGCCGGCTTTCGGCCGACCAGAGCTTTTCCGACGTGTTTGCGACGATGCGGGTGCAGAATCATGCGAGGGCCTACGCCGCGTCCACCTTCTGGTGGACGATCGGCGGGGAAGACTTTCGCCCGACCGCGTTCGGCGGAAGTGGAATGCCGGACCCTTTTCTCTTCACCGAGATGCTGACCGGCCGTTTTGGACTCGGCCTGGAATAGTTTGCCCGGCAGGAGAATGATCGATGCTCGGGACCGAATCGCGCTTCGAGACCGGCGCCGCCACGCACGTCGGCAAGCTGCGGGAGCGGAACGAGGACAACTACCTGGCCCGTCCGGACGTCGGCATCTGGACGGTGGCGGACGGAATGGGAGGCCATGCTGCCGGCGATTTCGCCAGCGCCACCCTGGTCGAGGAACTGCGCACCATCGACCAGCCGTCCTCCGCATCCGAGCTGCTCGTGCTGTGCGAGGAGCGGGTACTCAAGGCAAACGCGCGCCTGCGCCGGATCGCGCGGGATCGCGGTGGAGCCATCATGGGTTCGACGATCGCGGCTCTTCTGGTGTACGAGCAGCACTTCGCCTGCCTGTGGTCGGGCGACAGTCGGATCTACATGGTGCGCGACGGCCAGATCCGGCAGATCTCGCGCGACCATACCGAGGTGGAAGAGCTGATCGCCGAAGGCGTGCTGGATGAGAAGGAAGCGAAGAGCTGGCCGCGCCGGAACGTGGTGACGCAGGCGATCGGAATCGACGACGATCCGAAGCTCGAGATGCGCAGCGGCATGCTCGAACCCGATGACGTGTTCGTGCTCTGCAGCGACGGGCTCACGCTGCACGTGGAGGACGGAGAAATCCTCGATCATGTCCAGGCCGGCCCGCCCCAGGCCGCCTGTGACAAGTTGATCGCCCTCACCCTGGACCGCGGGGCCGAAGACAACGTGACGGTGATCGTCGTGCGCAACCGGCCGGACGACACCGTCCTCGTGCCTGAGGGCCCGACGCCCGCAGTTCGGGGATCTCGATGACGCCCGCCGAGCTTTCCCCGGCCTCGCCGCATCATGTCGCGCCGGGAACGCGGCTGAACGACATCTATGAGGTCGACGCGCTGATCGCGTCGGGCGGCATGGGCGAGGTCTACAGAGGCCACACGATCCACACCGGCGACCCAGTGGCCATCAAGCTGCTGCGGCCGGAGCTGGGAGAGAACGAAGCCGCGCTCGCGCTGTTTCGCAAGGAAGCCTCGGCGCTCCACACGCTGCATCACGATTCCATCGTGCGCTACTACGTCTGCTCGGTCGATCCGGATCTGCGCCGGCCCTATCTGGCCATGGAATTCGTCGATGGCCAGTCGCTTTCGCAGCTGCTGCGGCAGGGGCCGCTCACCTTCGAGGCCGTCAGAAATCTCGGACAGCGTGTCGCCGGGGGGCTGCATGTCGCGCACGAGCGCGGCATCGTTCACCGCGACGTCGCGCCCGACAACGTCATCATCCCGAACGCAGACGTGCGCCGGGCCAAGATCATCGACTTCGGGATCGCCCGATTTACGCAGACCCAGGACGGCACGATCATCGGCGGCGGGTTTGCCGGAAAATACAAGTACGTCTCGCCGGAGCAGCTCGGGCTGTTCGGCGGCGAGGTGACGGCGAAATCGGACATCTACAGCCTCGGTCTCGTTCTCGCCGAGGCCCTGACGGGCCAGGCGATCGACATGGCCGGCAGTCAGGTCCAGGTGGTGGAAAAGCGGCGCAAGGTGCCGGACCTCGGCGGCATCGACATGCGGATCCGCCCGTTGCTCGAGCGGATGCTGCAGCCCGATCCGGCCGATCGCCCGGAATCGATGGACGCCGTCGCCGCGATGATCGCCGCCTCGCCGACCC
Organism: uncultured Hyphomicrobiales bacterium; assembly: GCA_964538565.1. Classification (GTDB taxonomy): domain Bacteria; phylum Pseudomonadota; class Alphaproteobacteria; order Rhizobiales; family Xanthobacteraceae; genus CAYVBN01. The sequence goes on from CAZIGW010000062.1 coordinate 34,859, forward strand.
GCACGGCCGTCGCCGCGCGCGTGCCGCCGCCGCGGATCGATGTCCGCTGGCGTCGGCTCGGCGCCGCGACGGCCGGCATCGTGTTCTTCCTGGCGGCGGCAATCGTCGTCCTCACCCAGTGGGAGCCGGAGTCAGGCGCGCCGCAGGTCCCGGCACCACCGAGGCTGCAGGCCGGCGCCGGCAGCGGCGAGGGAAAATCGGCGGCTGCCTCGCCCGCGACCGGAATCGAGCCGGCGCCGCCGCCCGCCCTGACGCCACCCGCTCAAACCGGCGCGGCCGCCCCCGACACGCCGGCGCCGGCGACGCCAGCGACACCGGTGCTGCCCACGCCACCCGCGCCCTCTCTCGGTGGCGGGACCAATCTCGCCGTGGTGCCGCCGGGGGGTGCCGGCGCGAATGCGGATGCCGGCCGGCTGAGCCGGATCGACTCGATCACGCGTTACGTGAATGACTACGACGGCGGCGAATGCTTCTTCGCGACTCCGATCTCGGTCGGAGAGGCCGCCGCGCGCATCGAGGGCTACGGAGCCTCGCTGAAGCCTTTCGAGGCGCTGGATTCGGACTTCAAGAACACCAACGGGTTCGAGGCCGAAATCGGCGTACGCCAGGTGACGGCGCGACAATGCCCGGCGGTGACGTTCCTTGGCCGGTTGCGCGCGCAGCACGGCTCGGCGCCTCAGCTCGATATCGGGCAGACCAGCCTGCGAAGCGGCGAGGTCCTGACCGGAACCGTCAACGGCTTCGGAGACCGTAACGTCGAACTGGTGCTGGTGTCGGACGACGGCTCGGTCAACAACCTGACGGCGCTTCTCAAGACCACGCGCGATGGAAAATCGTTCAGCCTGCGGATGCAGCTTGACAATCCGAACGCGGCCCAGCCGCAGTTGCTGATGGCCATTGTCAGCGCCCGTCCGCTCGCGGCGTTGCAGATCGATCGGCCCCTCGACGGCGCTCAGGTGTTTCCCGCCGTCCTTGCGGAGGCGGCCCGATCCGGACTGGCGGTTGCCGCCGCCGCGCGATACTTCAAGCTGCAGTAGCGATTTGTCGCGCCCGAAACAACCAGACAGGAGAGCCCCATGTCGCACGGAGAGCGCGACGATCTGATCAGAGACCTCGGTCACGACCTCGGCCAGCTCAACTATGCCGAGGCCGACTTGCGCAAATATCTCGGGCCCGAGATGGGAGCGCTGAACGTCAAGCAGACCGAAGGTCTGATCGTGCTGATCGAGATGGTAAGACACGTCATCATGGCGCTCGGCGCGCTCAACAAAGAATTGAGCCATCTGAGCGTCAGCGATCGCGCCTTTCATCTCAGCTTCGGAGAGTCCAAGCTGACCCTCGACAAGGCCGGCGAGATCGTTCTGAGGGCGGGAGACGCATCTGTTCGGCTCGCCCGGGACGGAAGCGTTGACGTCAAGGGCATGAACATCCGGGTCAACGCATCCGGCGCCATCACGATCCGGGGCGCAAGCGATGTCACCGTGACGTCGGCAAAGGAACTGCATTTGAGTGGCCTCAGAACACAATAGATTGATGTCGGCGTTGCTGCCGACGCGCTGCCGAAGGTGCGAAGGGCTGGCATGATGGCGTCCCGTAAATCCGCCGGTTGCTGGGAATCCGGCGGCGTCTGGCCGCGACGTTCTGGTGAGAGGAGCATCCTGTGCGCTACATTCTGTTTGCCGTCCCGATCATGCTCGCCGCACTGCAGCCCGCGCAGGCGCAATGGTGCGCTCACTATCGCGGCGGCGGCAACAATTGCGGCTTCCGAACGTTCGAGCAATGTCAGCAATCGATCAGCGGGGTCGGCGGATACTGCAATTCCGATTCGAGCGGACCGGCCGTCACGCGTCAGCCGCCGCGGGTCGATCGCTCCGAACGGGAGATCAACCGCCGTGCCGCGACCAGGCCCGTCCGGCCGCCGCGCGCCAAAGAGGCGGAGCGACATCGGGAAAGGCCGGCGCGCGAGAAGCCGTCGAAGGAGAAGCCGGCCGTCGTGTTCGCGGTCGGCGACGACGAGCACATCGTGCCGGCCGAGCCCGAGGACGACCAGGCCGCGCAGCCCCTTCAGGCCGAGAGACCGTCGGCCGAAAGCGAGACGATGGTGACGCCGGCTGGCTCGGGAGCGCGCGGCAGCGATTTCATCGCGGCCCGCGACCTGGTGCTCAGCGGCAACTACCAGGCCGGTCTTGCTGCGCTGCAGGCGCTCAATCAGGACAGCGATCCCGACGTCGCGGCCTACACCGGATACGCTCACGCCAAGCTCGGACAACGTGCCGAAGCAAAGAGCTGGTACGAGAAGGCGCTCGCGGTCGACCCCAACCACCTCTGGGCGCTCTCGTACTATGGCCTGCTGCTCGTCGAGGAAGGCAATCTCCCGGCCGCCAGGGAAAATCTGGAAAAGATCAGGACGATCTGCGGCGGAACGGGTTGCTATCCATACTCGTCTCTGCAGGCTGCCATCACGCCCCGGCGTTGAACGTCGCCCGGGCCGCGGTCTCGCGGCTGCACCGGCGGTCACGGCGGTCGCGCCATCGGCGGGCGGCGGGGCGCGCTCCCTGATGGCAGACCCGGGTTCAATCCGGTGAAGCCATTCCATCGCGAGAATCCCCGCCCGGATATTTGAACTGCAGCCTCGCAATGTCGCGGTGTCGGACATGGCCGGCCGGAGAGACCGAGGTTCGTTCAGCGCCCCGACGCGCAAACAGTGCAACGCGTTCGCGTTGTGTCCTCGCAAGGCGCGAGCCGCTCACTTCTTTCCGAGCAGTCGACTGAGGAATCCTGGAGGCTTGCTCTCCGCGGTGCTTGCCACGGCTTCGAGCCGCGTGAAATTCGGTTCGCCCCAGTCAAACCGGTGTTCGTCGTAGCGATAGGGACAGACGGTGGCGGCGGTCTCGATCGGAATGTCGAAGACGTAATCGACACCAAGTTCGTCCCCCGCTGCCCTTGCCCCTTCCTCGCGCTGCTGCTGCGTCAAGCGGTCGCGGATGGTCTCGAATTCCGGCGGAGGTGTTCCGTCGACGAACAGATCATCGATGGCCTCGTTGGAGTCGTGGGTCACTGCCCAGAGGTCCGCGCCGTTCTCATAGCAATACGCCGAACTGATCATCATTCCTTCGTACGCCTGACATCCGACGACCAGGCAGTCCTTGGACAGGTGCGCAAGCCGTTCGAGCGAAACAAAGTCGAAGTCGTTCGAGAAGACGACATACCACCCGCCGGGAATCTCGGCGCCCGAGACCGGCTCCTCGTTGTACTCATCGGGCTCTCCGGTATCCCGCAGGCCGAGCCGCGCTAAGATGTGGTCTTTGGTCGTTCCACGAAAGCCGATCCAGGAAATGCAACGGCCCAAGGGAGTCCTCCGGATCTGAATGGCGGTTTCTAGTATCACGGCGCTTTCTAGCACCGCACACGCGTTGCGCGAAGACTCAATCAGAGCTGACGCAAGGTCAGGATCGCGCACCGTCCATCGCGAATGTCGAGCACGGGCGGCGCACGCATGCGATGGTGCCGATCGACGGGAGCGCTATAAGATAGAGCAATGACCTACGTGCTCTATCCTCGCGGCTTTGTTCAACATTCCCAGCTTCATGACGGCTTCGTCGAGGACATCCGGCTCGCAAGCGATCGCGAGGCGGTCGTCTCGCTGTGCGACGCCGGAGGCCGGTGGTTCGTGATGCCTGCTCGGAGTCGATGCGCTGCGACGATTTCCGACAGGGGAACATCGTCCTGGACATCCAGATCACGTCGGGCGCGGCGCCGGACGAAGCCGCTCTCGATTTCCTGTTCGATCCGCCGCGCCGGTCTCGCAGCGCAGGAATATCACGACCGATACGTTGCAATTTTCTGGAGAACAATGTCGGTGACAAAAAACCGGTCTCGCAACAACAACAACAACGTTTCGGCTACAACGCGCCAGCCAACTGTCGATTTCACGCCATCGCTCGCGCCACCTCCTGCCGCATGACGAGCGTTGCGAGCAGCGCCAGGTTGGCGAGATTGAAGGCGAGGCCGACCGAGAACGACGGGCCGTAGTACCCGAAATGGTCGTACAGATAGCCGGCGAGCCAGCCGCCGGTCGCCATCCCGGAACCCGTCATGAATAGCAGCACCGGCACCCGCCAGTGCGCCTCGTTCAACGGAAACAACTCGCGGATCGTCAGCACGTAGGCCGGGATGAGGGCGCTGAATCCGATGCCGAACGCCGCCGAGACCGTGAAGAGCCCGTACTCCTCGTAGGCGTAGAGATAGCCGGTCATGGCCGCGGCCTGCAGCGTGGAGCTCAGGAGCGCGGTGCGCAGGCCGCCGATGCGGTCCGAGATGAATCCCCACGCCTGGCGACTGACGAACCCGGCGCCGAGCAGCAGCGACAGCATCGCGGCGCCGACCGTCGCCGACAGGCCGAGATCGCTGCACAGCGCCACCAGATGTCCCTGAGGCATGGCCATCGGCACGCAGCACATGAACGAGGCGGCGGCGAGAAGGCCGAACACGAGATTCGGGCGCCAGCCGAACAGCGTGGGCTTGCGCGCAATCTGCGTCGCGTGCGTGACCGGCGGCGCTTCCGGCGGCTTGCGCAGGAACAGGAGCGCGAGCGGGACAACGGTTGCGAGCACCAGAATGCCGTAGCTGATCATGGTCCACCGCCAGCCGAAGGCGCCGATCGCCCGCGCGAAAATGGTGGGCCAGAGAAAGCCGGCGATGTAGCTACCGCTCGAGATCAGTGCCAGCGCCGAGCCCCGCCGACGATCGAACCAGCGGCTGACGTAAACGTAGAGCGGTGCGTTGAGCCCGGCGAGCCCAAGGAACCCGATGAACAGCCCGTGGCCGACGAACAACTGCCACGGCCGGCCGAGCGTCGAAACGGACAATCCGACGCAAATCATGGCGGCGCCGAAGATCACGGTCGACCGTACGCCGAAGCGGTCGGCGAGCCGGCCCATCAAGATGCCGCCCGCCGCCGATCCGAGCCAGGCGAGCGAGCCGGCGAGCGCCGGAACCGAACGGGCGTCCCCCATCTCGGCCGCGATCGTCTTGAGCCCGACCGCCGCGATCAGCGGCGAGCCGAACGACATGCCGAGGCAGATCAGCGCGACGGTTCCCACAACCCACGATGTGCGTGTCTCGACGGTCTGCATCTCGGTGCTCGGCTGGTCTGCCCGGGTCGCGGGCGGGCGACAAGGAACCGCGTTTGCGCAGCGCGGCGAAGGCGATCTGTAGCCGCCCGCGGACCGGAATGACACTTCCTAGATCGCGGATTCGGTTTGCGTTTTCGCATGGGCGGGGCGGGGTGCCGAGCCCCGCGCCGGGGGGGGGGATCCCCCGGGCCGCCGGCGAGCCGGCCGGGAGAGTCCGCTCATTCGTACGCGTTGGCCCGGATGTAGACCCACAGCGACTCGATCTGCTCCGCGTCGAGCACGCCCTTCCACGACGGCATCGCCTTCTTGCCGTTGGTCACAGAGGTCACGAAGCGTTCGTGCTCGTCCGGGCGCAGCCGCCGCAGGTCGAAGCTCACGCCGGTGTTGTTCTGAAGCTGCTCGCCGTGGCAGGTCGCGCAATAGTTCTCGTAGACCTCGGCGCCGGCCTCGGCTTTGGCGTCCTCGGCGGCGTGGGCGGGGGGCGTCGCTGCGCCGGCTGCGGTGATGACGGAGACGAGGAGCAGTTGAATTCGCATCGCTGATGTTCGGATCATGTTGGAGCGGGATCTTGCGGCGATCACGGGCGTGACAGCAACGGTGCGCAATGCGTCGTCGCTGTCGCGCCCTCCGCGCCGCCGCACCGGCGGCGACGCTTCGGAGTCGGTGACGCTCAGCCGTCGAACAGCTTGAACGTCCACAGCGAGCCGCCGGCCGGCACGTGCTTGAGATTTGGATCGGGCGTCTTGAGCGCGTAGACGCCGCCGATGCCGCTCAGGATCGTGACGTATTGCTTCCCGTCCTTCTCCCACGTGATCGGCTGTCCGATGATGCCGGAGGGAGTCTGGAAGCTCCACAGGATCTTGCCGTTCTCGGCGTCGACGGCGATGAATTCGCCGGTGAGCTCGCCGGTGAAGACGAGCCCGCCCGCCGTCACCAGCGTTCCGGCCCAGTTGGGACTCTTGAACCCGATCTCCCACCTGGCCTTGCCGGTCAGGGGATCGATCGCTTTCAGATAGCCGCGCGGATCGGGATCCGGGAACAGGTTCTTGCGCTCGACGCCGTAGTGCGGCTGGCCGGGCTTGAGATCCTTGATCTTCTCGATCGGCTGCGGCATGATACTCCATGCCGATCGCCAGCGTGTTGACGTAGGCGAGGCCGGTGAGCGGGCTGAAGGAGGGCGGGAACCAGTTGGTGCCGCCCGAGATATTCGGATAGAAGGTGCCGCGCGCCGTGCCGTTGATCACCGCCTTGGTCTCCTCGGTCCAGATCGGCCGGCCGGTCTCGAGATCGACGCCCTTCGCCCACGTCACCTTCACGTACGGATTGGCGGCGATGAGCTTTCCGGTCGCGCGTTCGAGGACGTAGAAGAAGCCGTTGCGGCCCGCCTGCATGACGACCTTCGTCGGCTTGCCGTCGATGGTGAGATCCGCCTGCATCAGCGTGTTGATGCCGTCGTGGTCGAACGGATCGTTGGGCGAGGTCTGGTAGTGCCAGACGAACTCTCCGGTCTTCGGCCGCAGCGCCACGATCGTGTCGGTGTAGAGGTCGTCGCCCTTGCGCAGCAGCGGATTCCACGGCGCCGGATTGCCGATGCCCCAGAACACGAGATCGAGCTCGGGATCGTAGGAGCCGGTGTTCCAGCTGCTGCCGCCGCTTGCGTCGGCGGCGTGGTCCGGCCAGGTGTCGGCGCCGGGCTCGCCCGGGCGCGGAACGGTGTAGTGCCGCCACAGGCGGTTGCCCGTCTCCGGATCGTAGCCTTCGATATAGCCGCGGATGCCGTACTCGGCGCCGGCGACCCCGACGATCAGCACGCCGTTGGCGAGAAGCGGGGCCCCCGTCATGGCGATGCCGTTTTTGGCGTCGCCCGACTTGACGTTCCACACTTCCTTGCCGGTCTTGGCGTCGAGCGCGATCACGTGCGCGTCGAGCGTGGTCCGGTAGAGCCTGCCGTGGTAGAGCGCGGCGCCGCGGTTGACGATCCCGCAGCAGACGACGCGCGTCGTCTCCGGCGGATAGGTGATCGGCGTTTTCCAGATTTCCTTGCCGGTCAGGGTGTCGAGCGCGACCGTCTTGTCGTGACTCGTGACGTACATCACGCCGTCCATGATCAGCGGCTGCGATTCCTCGCCGTAGTTGCTGGCCATGCTGTAGGTCCAGGCCGGGACGAGGCGCTTCACGGTCTCGCGGTTGATCTGCCTGAGCGGGCTGAACCGCTGGTGGCTGTAGCTCATCCCGTAGGTGAGGATCTGGGTCGGATCCTTGCCGGCCGCGCGCAGCGTCTCGTCGCTCTGCGCCCGCGCGAGGTTCGGCAGCGCAAGGCACAGGCCCAGCGACAGGGCGAGCGCCCGCCGTCTCGTTTTTCGAGTCATGACATTCCCTCCCGCCGCGCCGTCGAAGCGGGCAGGCACGCCCGCGCTCCCGGCGTCGGCATCCGTCGATTGTGATTCTGCTCATGACGTCGCCGCCGGCCGGCGGCGCGGCCGAAAGCATCCCTTCTCCCAGCCGGCTTCGATGCTAGCACCGCGCGGCCGGACAGAAAGCCTTTTGTGGGAAGGGGACGTATGCGCGGGAGGCGGAATCGGATCGCGGCGGCCCACGGGCGCGGATTCAGAATGCGTCGAAGAGTTTCCGGAAACACGAATTCATGTCGGGGCAGGCCTTGAGCGCGTCGCGCAGTTCCGGCGCATCGTACCCGTCGAGTGCAATCTCGGGGAACCCATTGCGCATCAGGGATACTTCCGCGCGCAGAATGGATCTCCGGCTTCCGTCCTCGAACAGTTCGACAGTGCGGCCGCCGAAGATCCGTAGCCGCCGACGATGATCGCCAGTGTGGTCCTCATGACAGGAAGCGGTCGGCCTCGATCGGATCAGGACGGTAGCAGGTGTCGCGCGTCCCGAACCAGCGCAGGCGATTGCGCGCCACGACGTCGTAGAGCCTGTCGCGAAGCGGCCGCGGCAGAAGTCTTGCAACCGCGGCAAGCGACCACGGAAACCCGAGCGCCGCGACGATGCGGATCGAGCCTTCGGACCTGAAATAGGCGCGCCCGTCCTCGATCAGGATGTTGGTCTCGTAGTCGACGGGGTCGAGCCCGAGGTGCCGGTAGAGCGCGCCCCCGAGCGGCGATTGAGCCGCGAGCAGGCGGAAGCGGCGCGCGCGGTCATGCCGCATGACGAACTGGGCGAAGCCGGAGCAGAGCACGCACTTGCCGTCGAAGATGATGACGGGCTTGTCGTCCGGAAAGTCCGGGACGGCGGGATCGGCGCGGTAGGCATAGGGGGCGAGCGTTGCGGCGATCCGCGTCATGGCTTGATCATCAAAGATCGATGCCGGCTGGTTGGGTGGACTTCGATCGAAATGATTGCACGGCCCCTCGTCGTAGGGCGCAACAGCGAAGCGTTTGCGCCGATCAGTCTCCACTTGTGATCGGCGCAGTACGCGGGAGCTATTCCGCCCTGCGCCGGAGGGCGCATACAGGCGATTCGACCGCGACTCTTACGAGCCCATCAGCCTGTCGAACTCCTCGGCCGTCACCGCCGGGCAGGTCGTGAAATGGACGCCGAGCAGCTTGGTCAGCGCGGCCGAAGTCTGCATCGCACGAGCCGTGTCGGGAAGCTCGGCGACGATCAGAAGATCGTCCTCCCCGAGCAGCGCATAGGCGGCCTTGAGGTCGCCGCCCTTCTCCTTGATGAGCGCGCGGGCGTCGCTCGTCCGCTTGGCGCTGATTCCCCGCACACCCTCGGGCGAATATTTTCCCAGCATCACGTACGTGGCCATGGCAACATCTCCGTTGGTCGCTTGGCCGTCCCGAATTGCATCTTATCACGGGTGGGCGGTGCCCGCCCGGCAATGCCGCCTCGCCATCGATTGGATCAAGTCGGAACAGCGGGGCGCAGTCGCGCAGGGCGCGATAGCAAGCGTATTGCGCCGATCCATCGCCGATGGCGGAATACGCTGGGCCATTCCGCCCTAGAGTGCCGAGAACTTGCTTTGGGCGCCGGCGCCGAGCGCTAGACGCTGGCCGCGGGTTCGCCCCCGACTCTCGTCACCGCCTTCCACTCCTGGCCGAGCGCGGCGTTGGTCGGGAAGATCAGCGACTTGATGACGACCGGCACGGCGCCGGAGCTTTCCAGCATCGCGCCGATGTCGATGTAGTCGAATTCCTTCAATTCGAGCCCGTCGATCGAGATGATCGGGTTCGGCAGCTTCATCTCCTCGCGGAAGTGGATGCCGATCAGCCCGCCGACGTCGCCGTCGCCGGCGAGCACCAGCGGATGCCCGCGCCGGAGCAGCGAGCCGAGCCCCTGCGCGGCGCCGCGGCAGAAGGCGTCGAGCCGCTGGAACGTGGCCGAGCCGCGCCACGGCACGAACACCGCGACCGGCGTGTCCGCTTCAATGAGATCGAGGCGCCGCAGCGCCGTCTCGATCGAGGAGGCGATCGCGGCCGCGTCGATCGTCTCGCCGTCGAGCCCGAGGTCGGGGGCTATGACGGGCGCGTTGCGCAGCGGCAGCGCGTCGAGCGGCGAGACATAGATGGTGCTGCCGCTCACCTGCGTGGTGTATTGCGAGGCGCCGATCACGGTGGCGCGGATGCCCTCGGCCGGCGGTTTGAGCGCCGGCCCCCATCTTTCGACGCGCGCGCGGATCTCGGCGGCGAGCAGGCTGCCGAGATCGCCGAAGCTCGTCTTCTCGCGCGCGTAGATGTATTCCGACACGCCGCCCGAGAACGTCACCTCCTCGACGCGGCCCCGATAGGCAAGGGGATCGAGCCGCAGCAGTCCGGTCGCGCCGATCTTCGGCGCGCCGCCCTCGATCGCCTCGAACAGCCGGTCCGTCATGGCGGCGACAAGCCTGCGCGCGGTTGGCTCGTCGAGCGTGCCGCCGATCTCGAGCTTGACGCCGATCGCCTCGCCGAAGCGGCGGCCGGCTTCCTCGAGGCGGGTGATGCGTCCGTCCGCGTCGACGCAGACGAGGCGCGCGCCGACGTCGATCGCGGTCAACGCCACCACCTTGCCGCCTTGGCAGACGGCGATCTTCGAGGTGCCGCCGCCGACATCGACGTTCATCACCACCGCCTGGTCGCGGATCGAGCGGCCGACCGCGCCGGAACCGTAGGCCGCCATCACGGTCTCCAGGCTGTCGCCGGCGCTCACCGCCACCATCTTGCCGGCCTGGCGCGCGAAGAGTTCACCGATGCGCCGCGCGTTGCTCCGCCGCACCGCGACTCCGGTGAGGATCAGCGCGCCGGTGTCGATCTCCTCGGGGTCGACCTGGGCGAGCGTGTACTGTCGCTCGATGAACGCGCCGAGCGCGTCGGCGTCGATCGTCTCCTCGCCGGCGTAGGGTGTGAGCAGGATGTCCGACTGGAAGAACGTCTCACGCTCGCTGACGACATAGCGGCTGTCGAGCCGTTCGAGCACGATGCGCGAGAACACGAGGTGCGAGGTCGACGAGCCGATGTCGACCCCGACGCTCAGCACGCAGATTTCGTCCTCCTCGGCGAGGGTGCGCCCGGTGCTGGAAAAAAAGATTCGCCCGCCGGCGTCCTCGTCCGACATCCTCTAGCTCTCCCTGGTTTGGAGCATGATCTGAAAGCGGCTCCGGATCAGCGGTGCAACACGCCTCGGGCGGCGCGGAGCACTCCGTCCCGGATACGAACGCCGAGGTGAAGCGAACCGGCGAGACAGGACACCGGCTCACTCCTTCGGCAGCTCGCCCTTGTAGTTCTTGTCGTAGAACTGCGGATCCATGCGATTCACCGCGCCGTTCTTCTTCAGCGTCGCCGCGTATTCGGCGCGGATGAACGGATCCTCCATCCAGTACGGGATCGAGGTGCCGCCCTCCGGGATGTCCATCGCGGTGTAGTCGGTGTGCTGCTCGCCGGGCGGGCCGGGCTCGCGGCCGGGCGAGTTCGGGCCGAACCAGGCGGTGAGCCGCAGCGGGTCCTTCGACACGCCGAAGTGCTGGTGATACCAGCGTGCGCCGCCCGGCGCCGCCGACACCATGCCGACCGGCTCGTAGTCGACGCGCTTGATCTCGTCGGTCTTGCCGTCCTTCCAGGGGTTGACGCCGAGGCGCTCGGGCCAGGTGTAGGTGTAACCCTTGCCCTTGAGACAGATGAGCACCGCGGCCGACGTGTGCGCGTGTGCCTTCGAATAACGGCCGTTCTCATGCTGCGCGATCCACAGATAGAATGTGTTGCCGGTCATGAACGGCTCGATGCGACGGTAGCCGGGCGAGCGGCGATTGTCGAGCGGCAGGTCGCAGTTGACGATGTCCGGGATGAAGTTGGTGCGGCGCATGGCTAGCCCGCGCACCGGGTCCGGCTCGATGTCGTCCTTGTACTTGTAGAAGTCGTCGGCGCCGCTGAAGCGATCGCGGAACTCGTACGGGCAGTTGAAGATCGCGTCGGTGTTGTTGATGAGGTTCATCAGGTTCGGTGCCGACGTGCCGCCGAGCAGCAGCGCCGGGCTCGAGCTCGCGTTGACGATGCGGTGCCAGGCGTTGACCGGAATGGAGAACAGCGAGCCCGCCTGCCACTCGAACACGTGCCGCTTGCTGTCGCTCTCGAGCCAGACCTCGGTCGAGCCGCGCCCTTCGACGACGTAGAAGATCTCCTCGTACATGTGCTTTTCGGCGTTGAGCGCGCCGGCGCCCGGCACCTCGACGAGGTAGCAGCCCCACTTGCCCTCTGTGCCGTGCAGCTGGATGTAGGTGCCCTTGCCGCCCATGCGCTTCCACGGGGCGAGCGGCAGGTTCTGCACCTTGTTGATGCCGATGCCGCGAAAGATCGGAAGGCCTTCCGATTCCATGAACAGATCGTACGGGCTCTTCGGCCGCCCGAACTTTCCGAAGCCGGCGCGCTTTCCGGCGGTCGGCTCGTGCCAATGCGTCTGACCGGTGATGTCGTGCATGGGGGTATCGTCCTCGTTGGTCTCTCGTTCGCGCCTGTCTCGTCTGCTCGCGCATGATCCGGTCAGAAAACCGGAAGCGATGTTTCACGATCGGGTCCAGGTGTTGTCTTTCTTGTAGTCCCTTCCGGGTCGGTGGCAAGCCGGCGGTTTCGCATCCTCACGCCCTGGCCTTGAGCATCGCGGCGAGCGGGCGTCCGGGATCGGCGAGTTCCGCGGCCGCGACCGGAACCTGCCGCTCGATCAGCCGGCGGATGGTGGCGATGTCGCGCTGCACGTTGATGCCGACCGCATAGGCAAGGTGCTGGCCGGTCACTTCGAACACCAGCATGCTGCTGTCCGAGATCGCACGCCGCACGTGTTCGACGGGGCCGGTCGCGGGCCAGCCGACGCCCTGGATGTAGAGGTCGTACTGCTCCGACCAGTAGGTCGGGACGGTGCGATAGGTGTCGTTTCCGCCGGCGGCATTGCGGCCGGCGACGAGGCCCTGGTCCTGCGCGTGCCGCCAGTTCTCCAACCGCACCGAGCCGTGCGGCCCGGGAAAGCGCGTGCAGTCGCCGGCGGCGAAGATGAGCGGATCGGAGGTCCGGCACTGCGCGTCGACCACGATGCCGTCCTCGGTCGCGAGCCCGGCGGCGGCGGCCAGCCGGTCGTCGGCCCTGGCGCCGGTGCCGACCACCACGACGTCGGCTTCGAAGGTCTCGCCGTCGCCGGTCGCGATGGCGATGCGCCCGTCGGCCGGCCGTTCGACATTTGTGATCGACTTGCCGAGGCGGATGTCGACGCCGTGGCGCCGGTGCGCGTCGAGCACGAAGGCGCTCGTTTCTTCGTCGCACACGCGCCCCAGGATGCGCGGCGCGACTTCGATCACGGTCGTGCGCACGCCGATTTCGACCGCCGAGGCGGCGACCTCGAGCCCGATCAGTCCGCCGCCGACCACGACGAGGCGGCGACCCGGTTGCAGCTCGTCCTTGAGGGCGAGCGCGTGGTCCTGGGTGCGCAGATAGTGGACGCGTGGCGCCCCGAGCGGGAGCGAGGGGATTTCGCGCAGCAGCGATCCGGTCGCGATGACGAGCGCGTCGTAGGGCAGTCGGCGGCCCGATCGCAGCACGACCTCGCGCCGGGCACGGTCGATGGCCGTGCAGACGGCGCCGGTCTCCAGCATGACGCCCAGCGCGCCGACGCCCGTCGGGGCCGCGATCGGCGCGTCTTCCGGCCGGGATCTGCCGGTGAGGACCGCTTTCGACAGCGGCGGCTTCTCGTACGGCTCGCAGGCCTCCTCGGTCAGCAGCACGACGTCCGCGGCCGCGTCCTTGCGCTTCGCCTCGATCGCCGCCCAGACGCCGGCCGGACCGCCGCCGATCACCACGATGCGCTTCATGTCACCCCCCTCGTCGCGTCCGCCTGCCGATCGGCAAGGGGTGACGCGCCGCGGCGCGCTTCCCCGGGCGGCCGGCCGGCCGCGCGGGACGCGCTTTTGCCGCCCGCCGCCCGCCGGCAGGTGGTAACTTTGCCGCGCCGCGCCAGATCACGGTTGCGGATCGTGCTAGGATTGGTGTTGATCCTGCGCAGACAACAGGCCGGACCAAATTGCGAATGGACAAACGCGCGGACAATCACGAGACCGAGCCGGGAAAGAACCGCCTCTCGTCGGTCGCGACCGCCTTCCATCTGCTCAAGGCGTTCTCCGAAGCCGAGGTCGAGATCGGCATCAGCACGCTCGCCAAGCGTCTCGGCGTCGCCAAGAGCACGGTGCACCGGCTCGCGGTCACGCTCGTGTCCGAGGGCATGCTCGAGCAGAACCCCGACAACGGCCGTTATCGCCTCGGCCTCGCGCTGTTCCGGCTCGGCGCGCTCGTGCGCCAGCGCATGGACATGGCGACGGAGGCGCGCGCGCACCTGTTCGCCCTGCGCGAGAAGACCAACGAGACCGTCCATCTCGCGGTGCTCGACGGCACCGAGATCATGTACGTCTACAACATGGAGAGCACGCACGCGATCCGCATGCGCTCCGACATCGGCGTGCGCAAGCCCGCCTATTGCACGGCGGAAGGGCAGGCGATCCTCGCGTTCCGGCCGCCGGAGGTCGTCGACAAGGTCCTGCGCAAGGGGCTGCCGGCGCGCACGCCGCAGACCATCACGGATCCCGCCAAGCTGCGCAAAGTGCTCGACGTGGTGCGCCAGCGCGGCTGCGCCATCGAGGACGAGGAGAGCGAGATCGGCATGCGCTGCATCGCGGCGCCGATCCGCGACGACGCCGGCGAAGTCGTGGCCGCCGTCGGTATCGCCGGACCGGTGAGCCGGCTGTCGAAAAAGGCCCTGACGGCATTCATGCCGGACGTCATCGAGACGGCGGCGTCGATTTCCGCGCGGCTGGGCCACCGCGCCCGGGCGGTCGGCTGAACGGCCTGCGGGCGTCGCGGCGCGAAATTCAGGCGCGCAGCGCAATCAGCATGTCCTCGATGTATTCCTCGGCGTTGGCGATCACCACCATGAGGGCGTGCGGCCGCACCTGAGCGAGACTCTGCGACAGCGCTTCGTCCGATTTCGACGCGCTGCCGACGATGAGCGCCGTCGTCATGACTCGATGGAGGTGGCAGGCGTCGCCGATGATCGAGGCGGCGTGGGCGTCCTCGCCCGTGGTCGCCACCATTACGACGAGATCGGCGGTCTTGATCTCGTCGATCAGGTCCGTCGTCCGGCCCGCGAGATCGGAGAGCCAGCCCGTCATGCTGAAAGGCTCGCCGCTGCGCGGGCTTCCGCTGAACGCCGAGGCTGTGAGGAACACCGCGCCGTTCCAGGCAAGACCGGCAAGGCGCTTGACGATGGTCTCGCTCGGCCGGTCGAGCGCGATCACCTTGATGGTGCGCGGCTTGGAATTGGGTGCGTTGATGCGGTAGCGGGCTTCCGCCGCCGTCGTCATGCGCGCCGATTCACTCAGCATGGATCACTCCGCTCCCGATAATGCGATGTCCAACCTGACGCCTGTCCGCGAAAAGCGGTCCGGGACCTGCCGGTCCCGGACCCTGCGTCGTTCCCGTCAGACCGAGGCGTGGGCGACGCCCGGCTGAACCTTCAGCATTTCCTTCGCGGCGTCCTTGAAGTGCTCGTTCGGCGGCAGCACCAGAGCGGCCGAACGCACCCGCTGATGCTCGAGCGGAACGCCGGGCGGCGTCTCGCCCTTCTCCATCAGCGCCTTCGCGGCGCGCAGCAGGCGATGGCGCGCCATGATGATGCCGTTGTCGGTGGAGACGAGGTTCTCCTTGGTGCGATCGACGATCGGTCCCATGCTTTCCTGCAGCGAGGCGTCCTGCATGGCGATCCCTTCGACGCCGCTGTAGGTGTCGCCGCGCTTCTGCGCCTCACGGTCGATCAGATAATCGTTGTCCTTGTTGGCGAGCGGCCGATAGGTGCCGGGCACGTACTTCACGTGAATGCCGTGGCCTTCGCGCATGGCCGCGACCTGCTCCTTGGTGAGCGGCTTGGTCGGCTTGTAGTCGAAGCTCCAGGCCCAGCAGTTCTCGTCGTCGATCGGGATCCCGAAGTGGCCGTGCACCGGATGGTCGGCGCGCGGCGGGATCATGGTGAACGACGGCATCACGTATTGCGTGACGCGCCAGTAATAGTTGCCGTTCTCGGCGTTGCGGCGAGCGCCGATGTAGAGGCCGCCGGGGCTCTCCACCACCTCGAACACCGGCCGCGCGTCATTGAGATTGTACTGGTTGCCGCGCGAGCCTTTGAACAGCGGGTCGGAATTGAGCTCACCGGAATGCAACCATGACACGTGACTCGAATCGATGCCGCCCTCCATCGCCTGCAGCCAATTGCATT
>CAZIGW010000063.1:0-12697 GCA_964538565.1 uncultured Hyphomicrobiales bacterium
TTGCCGACGCCGCCTTTGCCGGACGCGACCGCAATGATCGCGCCGACGCCGGGCACGGCCGGCCCCTGCTCGGGACCCCGCCCGCGGCCGGGAGCCGGCCGGCCGAGGGCCGGCCGGGCGGGTTGCGCGCGCGCGGCGCCCGCCGCCCGTTCCGCGGTGAGCGCGACAAGCGCGGACGTCACGCCGGGCACCGCGCGGACGGCCGTCTCGGCGGCCTTGCGCACCGGCTCCCAGCGCTGCACCGCCGCCGCGTCGACGTTGATCGAGAAGAACACCTTGCCGTCGGTCACCACGATGTCGGAGAGCGTGCCGGTCTGCGGCAGCGGCAATCCGTCCGGGCTCCTCACGCCGTCGAGACTCGCGAGGATCTGCTGCTTGGTCACCGCCATGACGCACTCCGTTGGGCGGCCCACGATGAGAACCGCACGATCTACATAAGGCCCCGGCCGGAACGGTCAACGCCGCGCCGGGGCGCGGACCGGCGTGCTCAGGGTTGACCTCGCCCCGCGAGGCGGCACAGTACCCGCCTCGGACGGGCGTGTGGCCCGCGAAGGAGGGATGCGATGGCGAAGGTGGCGTTTCTCGGGCTCGGCGTGATGGGCTATCCGATGGCCGGCCATCTCAAGGCGAAGGGCGGGCACGACGTCACGGTCTACAACCGCACCGCGGCCAAGTCCGAGAAATGGGTCGCCCAGCACGGCGGCAGCCGCAAGCCGACCCCGAAGGAGGCCGCCGCCGGCCAGGATTTCGTCATAGCCTGCGTCGGCAACGACGCCGACCTGCGCGAGGTGACGCTCGGACCGGACGGCGCCTTTCACGGCATGACGAAGGGCGCGGTCTTCGTCGACCACACCACCGCCTCGGCCGAGATCGCGCGCGAGCTGCACGCCGAAGCAAAGAAGCGCGGCTTCGATTTCGTCGACGCGCCGGTCTCCGGCGGACAGGCGGGGGCCGAGAACGGCGTGCTCACCGTGATGTGCGGCGGTGACGCGGAGCCTTACGCCCGCGCCGAGAAGGTGATCGCGGCCTATGCGCGCATGTGCAAGCTGCTCGGTCCCGCCGGCGCCGGCCAGCTCACCAAGATGGTCAACCAGATCTGCATCGCCGGCCTGGTGCAGGGCCTCTCGGAGGGAATTCATTTCGCCAAGAAGGCGGGGCTCGACGTCGAGGCGGTGATCGAGACGATCTCCAAGGGCGCCGCGCAGTCCTGGCAGATGGAGAACCGCTACAAGACCATGAACGCCGGAAAGTTCGATTTCGGCTTCGCGGTCGACTGGATGCGCAAGGACCTCGCGATCTGCCTCGCCGAGGCGCGGCGCAACGGCGCGCACCTGCCGGTCACGGCGCTCGTCGACCAGTTCTATTCCGAGGTGCAGAAGATGGGCGGCCGGCGCTGGGACACATCGAGCCTGATCGCGCGGCTGGAGCGGTGAGCTCGAAAGCTTTGGCTCAAGTTTTTCACGCTTACGTAACGTCGCACCTGACTCGCATAGATAGATTGTCGCGTCAACCGGAGGCCTGGTGCAATCGCGCCACAAACATGGGCATTGCGGCGCTTTCGCAACTGAAAGGATTTTTCCTCCATCCCAAAGATGCGGTAGCATTTTAGGCATTGGATCGGGGATTGTTGCTGATCCTCTTACTAGGTGGGGCTCTTCCGGTATTTCGATCGCAGCACTGGGGGGAAGACAATGCGAGTGATTTCGCTTGCAGTCGCATTCAGCATCGCCGTCATCACCAATGCCAGGGCCGCCGAAATACATCAATTTAATCTGACGACCGTCAAAAATACGGTTCAATGTGAAGTCGGCCTTTTCGGATACAGGATGCGGAGGGCGCGCATACCTCGAGAAAAGCAGCGGGCAGAAATCACCATCACGTCGAAGGAGTCCACCTCAACAAGCGGCGGATTCAACTTCCTTCTCGCGGCGTTGTTTGGGGGCCAAGTGCAGGCGAAGGAAGAAGTTATCCAGTTGTACGACACTGATCTCGTCTACAACATTCATCCCGACAACCGGGCCGCTTGCAAAAAAAGAAACCGCATTCCAAATGGCATTGGAGTTTATGCATGCCTTGTTCAATCTCGGAACATTTTTGCGCCGGATGCCCAAGGACAGGGAATTAGGCGGGTCACCTGTTCAAGCCAGTTCAATGTGTCCGTCAATGCGGGGCTAAACGCAAAATTTCCAATCTACATCGTAACTGTGGGGCCAACTGTAGTGCACGAACATTCGAGTGCGTATACCGTTGCGACAAAAATACCGGCTGGCAAGGAATAGGTGGGATTTGTCTTCCCGGGCAGATCTATCCAGCCTGCGGTATGCAATCCAGCCATGACCGAAAAGCAAAACTGACCTTCTTACAGAGTTGGTCCCCGCGAGAGCATTTTTGCGTCGCAAGCCTGAAGTGCGCTCAACTTGAGTTTGCGTTGAGCAGCCTATTTGCAATCTTCTTCAGATGAACCACGAGGTCGTTGCCTTTGTTGCTAAGGCACGAAGCACAGAAACTGCGCTCGCCCTTGTGCAGGCGAGGCCAAAGTCAATCTATCTGCCCGATGAAATTAGGAGGCTCGTTGTCGCATTCATCTCTGGATTTCGAGCATGCTGGCTGATTCAATTCGGCATCATGCTTTCGAACGCTCTTGGGGCGCGTGGAGGGATTTCTCCGCACCACCCCAGCTTGCCTTCTCCATGGCCGGATTTGCCCCCTCCACCGCGCTGTCTCTACTACAGAGCTCCAGGCCAGCACCCTGGCAGCTGAACGACCTAGCGCCACACAACCGAGCATCGAACAACGCCCGGGCACAACGCGCGCGGGTCCCCGGTCGCGCGCCGCACTGACATCCATTTTTCCGAAGCCCCGTCGCCGGTTGCTGGGCGGGGATTTCCTGCCTGCCGGCATCGCCGCCGATGCAACGTTCTCTAAAGCGTTGCGGCCGTAATTTGATACCGCACTGACGTTTAGGTCTCCCCAGACCCACCGAAGGATTCGGATCATGCGCAATCTGTCGTTCTCGAAGCTGCTGCTGATCGTGGCGGGATTGCCGCTGGTGGCGATGGTGCTGTTTGCCGGAACCCTCACGTACGAAAGCTGGACGCGCTATCGCGACCTGGTGCGGGCCTCGTCGCTGGCGCACCTCAGCGTCGCCGTCGGGCGCTTCGCCGGCATCGCCATTCCGGGCGAAGGGGCGATCAGCCGCGAGGCGGTCGCCGGACGCGCCGACGCGGCGACGATTGAGGCGCGCCGCCGCACGACCGACGAGCTCTACAGGGCCGTGCGCGAGGCGGCGGAAGCGAACGGCGTCGCCGATCCCAAGCTCGAAACGCAGCTCAAAGCCCTGGGCGATCGCATGAAGCTGATCGCCGAGCTGCGCCGGAAGATCGATGCGAAGGCGCTCTCCTCGCCCAGCGACAGCACCATCGTGCTGGCGCCCACGGCCGCTCTCGCGGTGAATTTCGTCGGCACGGCCGCCTCCGTCGCCGCCGACGCGGTGCTCTCCCGCCGCATCTTCGCGCTCTATGCCACGCTGCAATTCAACGAGAACTCCCTCGTGCAGCGCGGCACCGGACAATACGGGCTCGAATCCGGCAAGCTCGCGTCCGGCCCCTATCTGCTGCTGGCGCGCGCCGTCGCCCTGCAGGCGACGTTCGGCAAGCTGTTCAAGGACTACGCCGCGCCGGAACTGGTCGCGCTCTATCAGTCGTTCGAAGACGCCCGCGGACGCGAAATGCAGGAGCTGCGCGAGATCGCGCTGCGTAACAACGGCACGCCCGCCTCGCCCGAGCAGGTCAAGCGCTGGCTCGAGCTCTGCGCCGAGCTCACCGACGTCCTGAACAAGATCGTCGTTTCCAGCGCCGACTCGCTCGGTGCGGAGGCCGACCGCATGGTCGCCGAGGCCCGCAACAGCCTGATCGCGTATTCCGGCGTGAGCCTAGGAGTGCTCCTCCTGGTGCTGCTTTCCTGCCGGTTGGTGCTGCGAACCCTCGGCG
The DNA here is from genome assembly GCA_964538565.1 of uncultured Hyphomicrobiales bacterium. GTDB lineage: Bacteria > Pseudomonadota > Alphaproteobacteria > Rhizobiales > Xanthobacteraceae > CAYVBN01. The sequence goes on from CAZIGW010000063.1 coordinate 3,990, forward strand.
GTCTGCTCGGCGGGTTGGTCGAGACGATGGAAGCGCTCGGCAACAGGCACTTAGACATCGCGGTGCCGAGCCTCGAACGGAACGACCAGATCGGCATCATGGCGCGCGCGGCGGAAAACTTCCGAGTGAATCTCAAGCGCGTCGAGGCGCTCGAAGCCGAGCAGAAGGCCGCCGAGGCGCGCACGAACGACCAGAAGCGGCGAATGCTCGCGCAGATCGCGGCGGACTTCGAATCCGAGATCGGCGGCGTCGTCCAGGCCGTGACCGAGAGCGCCAGCCAGATGGAAGCGAGCGCGCGCACCACCGCCCGCGCGATCGGCGACGTTCAGACCCTCGCCGCCGGCGTCTCGGCCGCGTCCGAGCAGGCGTCCGCCAACGTGCAGACCGTCTCCGCCGCGACCGAGGAACTCGCCGCCAGCATCGCCGAGGTGGCGGTGCAGGTGCGGCGCTCCAACGAGATCGCCCAGAGCGCCAATCGTGCGGCGCAGGAGACCGACCGCACGGTCCAGAGCCTCGCCTCCGCCGCCGACACGATCGGCACGGTCGTCGCGCTCATCCGCGACATCGCCAACCAGACCAATCTGCTCGCCCTCAACGCCACCATCGAGGCGGCGCGCGCGGGCGAATCCGGCAAGGGCTTCGCCGTGGTCGCCTCCGAGGTGAAGTCGCTGGCGAGCCAGACGGCGTCGGCGACCGGGGACATTCAAAGACAGATCGCCGCCATGCAGGCCAACACCCACCAGACCGTGGAGGCGATCGCCGTCATCAGCAAGATCGTGCAGGAAATGGACGCCATCTCCGGGACGATCGCGGCGGCGATCGAGCAGCAGCGCGCGTCGACCGAAGAAATCTCGCGCAACGTCCAGCAGGCGGCGAGCGGCGCCCAGGAAGTCTCGGATAACATCGGTGGCGTCTCGCAGGCCGCCTCCACCACCGGCACCGCCGCCAACGACGTGCTCGACGTCTCGGTCGAGCTCTCACGCATGGCGGGCAAGCTCGGCCACGCGGTCAGCCATTTCGTCGCCAAGGTGCGCGCGGCCTGAGGCAGGGCCGCCGCCCCGCCCGGCTCCACGGTACTCCCTGCAGCCAAGCGGCCTCTGGCGCGCGGCGCGCGGATCGGCGAAACTGCGCCGGCGTTTGCGTTCCGGCGGAGACACGTGCCGTGTCCTACGACTTCGATCAGTTCGTCACCGACTGCCGCGCCATCCTCTCGCGCGATCCGGGTCCGCAAGGGCGCGAGCAGGTTCGCCTTCGGCTCGAGCGCCTGCTCGCCGAAGAGGACTTCATCCGGACCTATTGCGGCGACGACGCGCCGCGAGGGTTGCGGCTCCTCTACGAGGACGAGGAACTCGGATTCCAGATCCTCGCGCACATCAACGACAAGGCGCGGGTCTCGCCGCCGCATGACCACGGCCAGTCCTGGGCGATCTACGGCCAGGCCAGCCAATACACCGACATGACCGAGTGGGAGCGCGTGGACGACGCGGGCGATCCGGCGCGCGCAACGCTGCGCCCGAAGAAGACCTACCGCCTCATGCCCGGCCAGGCCGGAATCTATCAGGACGGCGCGATCCACTCGATCGACTACCCCGACAAGGCGCGTTTCGTCCGCGTGACCGGTACGAACCTCGACCGCATTCCCCGCGTCCGGTTCGATCTCGCGACCGGCGCCGTGCAGCCGATGACGCCGCAGCAGGCGACCTGAGCGGAGCCCGCCTTGGACACGACACCGGAATTGCGAGCGCTGGCGCCGGCCGATGTCAAGGCGATGTGCGACGACGGCGAGGAGATCGCGCTCCTCGATCTGCGCGAGGAACTGATCTTTTCGCGGGCGCACCTTCTTCATGCGCGTTCGCTGCCGCTGAGCCGGCTCGAGCTGCGCATGGCGCGGCTCGTGCCGCGCAAGACGACGCGCATCGTGCTCGTCGACGACGCCGACGGGCTCGCCGGGCGCGCGGCCGCGATCCTGGCGCGCCACGGCTACACCGACCTGTCCGTGCTCGACGGCGGCATCGCGGCCTGGGAGCGCGCCGGCTTCGAGCTGTTCTCCGGCGTCCACGTCCCGAGCAAGGGCTTCGGCGAATTCGTCGAGCACCAAAGCGAGACTCCGAGCATCGCCGCCGAGGAGCTCGAGCGGATGATGCGTGACGGAACGAATCTCATCGTGCTCGACAGCCGCCCGCTCGACGAATACGCGCGCATGTCGATCCCGGGCGCCATCAACGTGCCGGGCGCGGAGCTCGTGCTGCGCATCCGCGACCTCGCGCCCTCGCCCGACACGATGGTCGTGGTGAATTGCGCCGGGCGGACCCGCAGCATCATCGGCACGCAGTCGCTGATCGACGCCGGCGTTCCCAACAAGGTCGTTGCGCTGCGCAACGGCACCATGGGCTGGAATCTCGCCGGCCTCGCATGCGAGAGCGGCAAGAGCCGGCGCGCGCCGGCGCCCTCGGAATCCGCACTCGCCTGGGCCAAGACGGCCGCCGACCGCGTGGCCCGGCGCTTCGGCGTGGAACGGATCGATCGCGCGACGCTCGACCGTTTCCGCGCCGAGCAGGACCGGCGCTCACTCTATGTCTTCGACGTGCGGGATCCTGCCGAATACGCGGTCGCGCACGTCCCCGGTGCGCTCTCGGCCCCGGGCGGCCAGCTCGTGCAGGCGACCGACTTCTATATCGGCACGCTCGGCGCGCGCGTGGTCCTTGTCGACGACAAGGAAGTGCGCGCGCTGATGACGGGCTCCTGGCTGCGGCGCATGGGATGGAAGGACGTATTCGTGCTCGCCGAGTCCGGCCGCGCGACCGGATGGGCGGAAAATCCCGTGCTCGGCCCCGACCCCATGCCGGAGCTGCGCATCGATTGCGCGGAGCTCACCGACCTGCTGGCGCACGACGAGGCGACCGTGGTCGATCTGTCGCTGAGCCGCGGCTACCTGGCAGGTCACATTCCGGGCGCGTGGTTCGCCATCCGCTCGCGCCTCGCCCATGCGCTTGCGCGGATTCCGCTGCGCGGCGCCCTGGTGCTGACCTCCGAGGACGGGGTGCTCGCCGGGCTTGCCGCGCCCGAGGCCTGCGCGCTGACGAAATGTCCCGTCCGCTATCTCTCCGGCGGCAACGGGGCCTGGCAGCAGGCCGGGCATCCGATCACCGCCGACGATCCTCGCATGGCGGACGAGGCGGTCGACATCTGGCTCCGGCCCTACGAACTGCCGGACGCGCCGAAGTCGGCGATGATCGAGTATCTGACCTGGGAGACCGACCTGCTGCCGCGCCTCGAACGCGACGGCTATCTCGATCGGTTGCGTGCCGGGCAGGCCGGATGACACATGGCCGGGCATGTCGTCCAGTTCGGCAAGGTCGGCAAGCCGCTCGAGCCCGACGGCCGGCTCGACGCACCGGCGTTCCATCGCAACCACGCGGCGATCTGGTCGGCGCTGGCGCCGTTCCTGCAGCACCGCGCGGGCGATGTCCTCGAGGTGGGCAGCGGCACCGGGCAGCACGCGGTCGCCTTCGCGCAAGCCGCGCCGGACATCGTCTGGTGGCCGAGCGACGTCAACGAGAAGCACCTGGCGAGCATCGCGGCCTGGCGGGCCCATGCGGCGCTTCCCAACCTGTGCGCGCCGACGCGCATCGATCTCGGCGCGGCCGGCTGGGCTGCGGAACTCGGCAGCCTGCCCGCCCGCTTCCTCGCCATCGTGTGCATCAACGTGCTGCACATCGCGCCCTGGCGGGTGTCGCTGCATCTGCTCGGTGGCGCCGCGCGGCTCCTGCGGCCCGAGGGCCGATTGTTCGTCTACGGGCCCTTCATGCGCCACGGGCAGCACACGGCCCCGAGCAACGCCGAATTCGATGCCGGCCTGCGCCGCGCCAATCGCGAATGGGGCGTGCGCGATCTCGCCGACCTGCGGCAGGAAGCCGCTCGCGCCGGGCTGACGCTCGCCGAAACCATCCCGATGCCGGCGAACAACCTCGTCCTCGTGTTCGGGCGTGTCCCCGCGGCGGGTTGAGGACGCGCGGTTTGCGCCACCGGTCAGCGCGGCGCATGTCACATCCGGCCCTCCCCCCTCGTCTTGTGGGCAGCGAGAAGAGCCAAACATGCGGATCACCTTCGCGGCGGTCGCCGGGCTTGCCCTCGGCACTGCCCTCACGGCGAACGGGCTGGTCATGCTCGCCGATCCGGCAGCTTGGTACGGCTTCGTGCCCGGCGTGCCGGACACCGGCCCCTTGAATGCCCATTTCGTGCGCGATATCGGCAGCGCCTACATGGTGGCGGGTGTCGCGCTCGCCGGGTTCGCGCTCGGCGCGCGGGCCCGGGCGGCGGCGGCCGCAGGAACCGCCTTTCTGGTGCTGCACGCGCTCGTGCATGGGGCGGACGCGCTCGCCGGCCGTTCCAGCGGGCAGCATCCCGCGGAGCTTGTTGCCGTCCTTGCGCCGTCCGTGATCGCTCTTTGGCTCGTTGCTCGTCCCCGATCGACTTCAAGGAGACCCGCCATGCTCAAATGGCTGCTGAAACGACGCCTCGCCGCTTTCGAACGGACCCATGGCTACGACGCGAGTTACGTCCACGACATGCTGGACGCCGACCTTTCGGCCGCCCTCGCCTTCGGCAAGGCGGCGGCGCTCGGAAAGTACCGCAAGGACCTCCCGAAAGAGGCCTGGTACGCCGCGAAACTCGCCGCGACCTTGGCGGAGGATTGCGGGCCCTGCACCCAGCTCGGCATCACCCTGGCCGAACGGGACGGCATCGCGCCGGCCGTGCTCAAGGCGATCCTGGCCGGCGATGTCCGCACACTGCCGCCCGACGCGGCGCTCGGGCTGCGGTTTGCGCAGGCCACGCTCGCACACGACCCGGCCGCCGACGAACTGCGGGCGGAGGTGCTGCGCCGCTGGGGCAAGCGTGCGCTCGTTTCGCTCGCCTTCGCGGTGACCGCGGCGCGCATCTACCCGACCGCCAAATACGCGCTCGGCCACGGCCAGGCGTGCCAGCGCATCACGGTCGGCGGAACGACGGTTCCGGTCCTGAGGGCGGCATGACGATGTCGGAGGAAGCGGCAAGGACCTTCGAGCCCCTGCGGCGTCATCTCACGGGGCTTGCCTACCGCATGCTCGGGTCGGTGGCCGAAGCCGAGGACATCGTGCAGGAGGCCTATCTGCGCTGGCACAAGACCGATCGCGCCGCGGTCACCGTGCCGCGCGCGTATCTGTCGAAAGTCGTCACCCGGCTCTGCCTCGATCATCTCAAGTCGGCGCGGGTCCGGCGCGAGACCTACGTCGGACCATGGCTGCCGGAACCCGTCGTCGACGATAGCGCGTTCGCCGTCGAGGCGATGGGAGACTACGCCGACGACCTGTCGATGGCGCTCTTGATGACGCTCGAGCGGCTCTCGCCGCTCGAGCGCGCCGCCTTCCTGCTGCACGACGTGTTCGACATGGATTTCGCCGACATCGCCGACGCGCTCGGCCGCTCGCCCGCGGCCTGCCGCCAGCTCGCTGTGCGGGCGCGCGATCACGTGCGCGCTTCGCGCCCGCGCTTCAAGACCGGCGCCGACGAGCGCACGCGGCTCTACGACGCGTTCCATCGCGCCGTCGTGAGCGGCAACGCGGGTGACCTGGTGCGGCTGCTGGCGCAGGACGCGGTGCTCTATTCGGACGGCGGCGGCAAGCGCGCCGCGGCGCGCAACCCGATCTTCGGCCGCGACAAGATCCTGCGCTTCTTCACGGGCCTCGCGCGCAAATACGGCCCCACCCCGTCCGAACGGGTCCGCCGCGCCGAGATCAACGGCATGCCGGGCTTCGTCATCACGGATGAGGAGGGCAATGTCGAGACGCTCGCGCTCGACATCCAGGCCGACCGCATCGTCGCGCTCTACGCCGTGCGCAATCCCGACAAGCTGCGGCACGTCGCCGATCTGGCCCGCCACGCGGCGCACCCGGCGGCCGATGGAGAACGGCGCAGCCTGCCGCACTGATCGCACCGGCCGGTCCGGGCGGGAGCGCGGGGGGTCGCCCCTTGCGCGCCAGGACGGACGGGATGCGGCTCTCGAAGCCGCATCCCGCGCGTTCCGATCGATGGCACGGCGGCGGGACGCCGCGTCGCGCAGTGCCGCCTACCTGATCTCCACCAGCCCGACCTGGTTCGCCAGGCTGTCGGCGATCACCGGATTGCCGTCGGAGGTCACGTCCATGTTGCGCACGATGTCGCCGCCGCCCGGAATGGCCCAGCTCTGGAACTTCTCGCTCGCCGGGTCGAAACGCACGATCGTGTTCGGCTTGGCGGCGCTTTCCGAATACCAGAGCGCCCCCTTGGTGAAGATGATGCCGTAGGGCTCCGATTTCGGGCCGCTCGGCGACATCCATTCCTTCACCGCGCCGGTCTTGAGATCGAGGCGGCCGAGCCGGCCGCGCGGGAAATCCGTGTACCAGATCGTGTTGTCGTCCGACATCGCGAGCCGCCGCGGGCGCGAGGCCGGATCGGGCAGCGGGTATTCCTTGATCGCCATGGTCTGCGGATCGATGCTGGCGATCTTCGGCGCGCCGAATTCGACGAACCACGGCGTGCCCCTGGAGTCGATCACCAGGCCATAGGGCCGCGCCTTCGCGGTCGGCGGGGTGGCGAGCTTGATCTCGCCGGTCTTGGGATCGAGCCGCCCGACCCGGTTGGCCTGCTGCACCGTGAACCAGATTGTTCCGTTCGCGTCGATGCGGATCGTGTGCGGATCCTTGGCCGCCTTGTCAGGCAGCGGGAATTCCGTCGTCACGCCGGTCCTTGGATCGAGCCTGCCGATCAGCCCGGCGTTGTTGCCGGTGAACCAGATGTTGCCGTCCTTGTCTTCGGCCAGTCCGTGCGGCGCGGTGTAGGCGGTCTTGAGCGTGTATTCGCGGATCGCGCCGGTCCTCGGATCGATCCGGCCGAGCTTGTTGGCGAGCTGCCCGGTCCACCAGATCGAGCCGTCCCTCGCCGCCGCCGGATCGTGCGGGCGCGAGCCCTGCGTCGGCACATCCCACAGCCGGATGTTCACGTGCGCCGGCCCGTCGACGATCACAGCGGCCGGGCGCGCGCGCTCGGGAAAATTCTTGATCAGGTATTCCATCAGCGGGCCCCAGTCCTCGGCCGGGACCGGCGCGCCCATGTTCTGCATCATGCGCACGACCGTGAGCCAGCCTTCCGGCGTGTAGCCGACGCGGACGCGGTTGATGTCATGGCAGCCGCCGCAGGTGTTGACGAAGCGCTGCTTCATCGGACCTTCCGGCCAGTCCTTGGCGGTGTATTGGGCGTGTGCGGGCAGCCCGAGCGCCAGCAGCAGCGCGACCGTCAACGGCGCGACGAGGCTTCTGATGTGGTTCAGCATGATTTTTCCCCGCTTCTGCAAACATCCACGAATCCGACAACGCCGCGCCGCGCGCCGGCGTGTCGTCAGGACGGGAGCTTGGCCTTGCGGCGAAGGCTCTCCGCGGATTCCATCGCCTCGCGCACGACTTTCTCCTGGTCGAGCGTGGTGAACCGGCCTTTCCGGCGAAGGATGCGGCCGTCGACCACGACGGTGTCGACGTTCATCGGCTGCGCGAGCTGCACCAGCCCGTCGTAAGGATCACCCATCAGCGACAGGTTGCCGTCGGTGGTGCGGATGAGGATGAGATCGGCGCGCTTTCCCGGCGCGAGCGACCCGATCCGGTCGGCGAGCCCGAGATCGCGCGCCCCGTCGATGGTCGCGAGCTGGAGGAGCCGGCGCATCGGCAGTTTGAACTTGCTGCCCATCCGATGCAGGTTGAGCGTGTAGAGCATGCGCATGCTGAGGAAGAAGTCGGCATCGTAGGTCGTGGTGTGGTCGATCGACAGGCTCATCCGCACGCCGGCCTCGAGCATTTCGGCGAGTTGCGTGTCGCCCGGCCGACGCGCCTCGCCGACCGGCGAGGTGCTGTAGGAGACGCCGTGCCTGGCGAGCGCCGCGCGGTCCTCGGCGCTGGTACCGAGCGGATGCACGAGCTGCAGGTCTGGCCCGAGCAGGCCGGCGTCCGCGAGCGTCCTGATCGCGCCGACGCCCGAGGTGTGCAGCGTGATCGGCAGACCGAGATCGCGCACCGCGCCCCATTCCTTCCTCGCCATCTCGACGCTGATGGCGCCGCGCGTGCCGCCGAGACTGCCGTCCACGTTGCGCGAGCAGACGCCGAGCGTGAGCATGCCGTCCTTGCCGACCCAGTCACGCTTCACGCGCGCGAGATCGGCAAGATCCATCGACTTGTCGTCGGGATCGCCGAGCGGGTTGCCGTAGGCAAAGCGGCCGCGAATGCCGGTGTCGCGCATGGCGCTCAATTCGGCGTCGGCATGCGCGGGGCTGCGCACGTTGTGCGCCCAGTTCTGCGTGGTGGTGATGCCGGCGGCGAGCGCCTGCGCGGTGCCGAGTCGCACGCTGCGGTAGCTGTCCTCCGGCGTGTAGTGCACCCCGCACTTGAAGGTGATCGGAAAGTAGGTCGCCTTGGGATCGTCCTGGCGCATCAGCGGGCGCAGCGCGCTCGTCCAATGATGCCAATGCGTGTCGACGAAGCCCGGCATGCAGATCATGCCTTTGCCGTCGAGAATCTCGACCCCGGGCGCGGACACTTTCGAGGCGACGGCGACGATCTGACCGTCACGCACGTGCACGTCGCCGCCCGGCAGGTCGCCGATCTGATCGTCCATCGAAAGGATATGCGCGCCGCGTATGACAAATT
>CAZIGW010000064.1:0-2768 GCA_964538565.1 uncultured Hyphomicrobiales bacterium
GGGCCGCGGCCGGAGCCGCCGCGAGCAGCAGGGCGCCCGCAACCAACAACGCTCTACGCATTCTGTCCTCCCCCGGGGGCCGGTTTCGGCCCGCTTGTTTTCAGATGGCCTAATCTACCGGCACAGGCGGGGAAACGTCCACCCGCCCGAGGACCCCGGCGGCCGGCGGGTTGACCTCCTGGGCCGGATTTCTGCACTGTAACGCCGAGGACGGCGGCGGTTGGGCGGCCGGAACGATAATTCCGAAAGGAAACACGTTGTCCAAGGCGCTCAGCAAGAGCTACGACGGCATCGTCATCGGCGCCGGCCATCACGGCCTCATCCTCGCGAGCTATCTCGCGCGCGCCGGCCTCGACATCCTGCTGGTGGAGCGGCGGCTCGCCTACGGCGGCGGTCTTTGCACGCGCGAGGTGACGCTGCCCGGCTTCTACCACAACCTGCACTCGATCAATCACTTCCACATCACCGAGACGCCGTGGTTCAAGGATCTGGGCCTCGACGCGCGCGTCGCCTACATCACGCCGCGCTACGAGTTCGGCCAGGCCCATCGCGACGGCACCGCGCTGGTGCTCGGGCGCGACCTCGAGGAGTCGGTCGCCAACATCGCGCGCTTCTCCAGCAAGGACGCCGCGACCTTCCGCGAATGGAACCGCAAGGCGGAAAAGATCACGCGCGAGATATTCCTGCCCGAGCGCTACGCCGAGCCGCTGCCGCAGGCAGAACGCGAGGCGCTGCTGTCGCGCACCGCGCTTGGTCGCGAATTCCTCGCCGTGTCGAAGCGCCAGCCGCTCGACGTGGTGCGCGAACTGTTCGAGAACGAGCACGTCCGACTCCTGTTCCTGTTCAAGGTTTCGCTGTTCGGCACCTGGCTCGTCGACACGCTGTCAAAGACCTCGCCCATGGGCTCGGTGATCCGCGCCTTCGATCTCGAAAGCGGCTACCAGCTCTGCCAGGGCGGCTCGTTCAACCTCGCGCGCGGGCTGATGGAGACCTTCATCGCCGCCGGCGGCACCTTCCAGCCGCAGGTCGACGTCGCGCGCATCGTCATCGAGAACGGGAGAGCGACGGGCATCGCGCTCGCCGATGGCCGCACCGTGCGCGCCAGGCAATTCGTCGCCTCGACCCTCGACGTGCACCAGACCTTCGAGAAACTCATCGGCCGCGAGCAATTGCCGGGAGCCTTCCTCGACAAGCTCGACCGCTTCCAATACACCGCCTGGAGCCTGTTCGGCCTGCATCTCGCTCTCGAAGAGAGCCCGCGATTTTCCGCGGAGAAATTCGACCCCAACATCAACCGCACGCTCAAATGGTCGATCGGCGCCGAGACCATGGAGGACCTGTTCTCCGCGCACCAGGACGTGATGGCCGGACGCGTGCCGAAGATCGTGCAGTTCGGCTCCGGACCCTTGAGCGTGATCGACCCGACGCAGGCCCCGCCCGGCAAGCACACCACCTACTGCTGGCACGTGATGCCGCTCGATCCCGACATCGGGGCCAAGAACTTCGAGGACTGGAAGGAGGAGTTTGCCGACAGGATCATCGAGGTGTTCGCGCGCTATTGCCCGAACATGACGCAACGAAACATCCTCGGCCGCTACGTCTACACCGGGCGCGACTACGTGCAGGAGCTGATCAACATGCGCCACGGCGACATCTTCATGGGCGCCTTCAATGCCGAGCAGGTGATGTACAACCACTTCGGCTATCGCTCGCCGATCCCGAATTTGTACAACGCCGGCTCCGCCGGCCATCCCGGCGGCGCCATATCGGGCGGTGCCGGCTACATCAGCGCAGGCCTCATCGCGCGCGATCTCGGGCTCGAGCCGTGGTGGAGCCCATGGGACGCGCGCACAGCGCTGGAAGCCTTGCCGCAACGGGAGCGCGCGGTGTGAATGCAAATGCTGCTGGATGCCCGCTTGCGCGGGCATGAGCGGCGGGAGGGCATTCGCGCCATTCTCCGCTCGTCCCCGCGAAAGCGGGACCCAGGGCCAAAAGGAAACGTCGCCATGACTGCCGATCTGGACACCGTCGTGTTTCCCTCGCTGAAGGACCGCGTCGTCATCGTCACTGGCGCCGGCCAAGGCATCGGCCGCGTCTTCGCCAAGGCCTTCGCCAAAGCCGGCGCGTGCGCCGTGATCGCGGAGGTCAACGAGGCGAAGGCCGCAGCTGTGGCCGAGGAAATCATGCGGGCGGGCGGCCAGGCGCTGGCGGTAACCACCGACGTTTCCGAGGAAGCTTCGATCAAGGAAATGGTTGAGATCGTCGAGGACGAGTACGGCCGCATCGACGTGCTCGTCAACAATGCCGGCATTTTCTCGACGCTGGAGATGCGGCCTTTCGACCGGATCCCGCTCGAAGAATGGGAGCGCGTGCTGCGCGTCAATCTCACCGGCCCGTTCCTGTGCGCGCGCGCCGTGCTGCCGGCGATGCGCCGCGCCAAATGGGGCCGCATCATCAACGTTGCTTCCGGCGCGGTGCGGCTCGGCCGGCCGAATTATCTGCACTACATCGCCAGCAAATCGGCGCTGATGGGCATGAGCCTGTCGATGGCGCGCGAGCTCGGGCCCGACAACATCACCGTCAACGCGATATTGCCGGGAGCCACCTTCACTGAGATCGAGCGCAAGACGGTGACGCCGGAGCAGAAAGAGCGGATCATTGCGATGCAGTGCGTGCCGCGCGCGGAGGTGCCGGAAGACCTGGTGGGCGCGGTGCTGTTCCTCGCTTCCGAAGCCTCCGCCTTCGTCACCGGGCAGAGCATCAATCTC
>CAZIGW010000065.1:0-8947 GCA_964538565.1 uncultured Hyphomicrobiales bacterium
CGCCTCCCGCGTCGTGACCGTCGAACGCGAGGCGGCGGACGACGCCTCCGACGTCGTCGCGTCGTTCGCGGGCAAAAGCAGTCCCGAGATCGCCGCGCTCGAGCGCCGTCACCGGCGCCTGCGCGCCGGCAAACGGGTTGCGGCGCGCGAGCACGCGTCGAAGCGGCGGAGCGGGGCCTCGCTGCCCGGACCGGCGGTCGCAGCGGCGGACGGCCGTCGTCATCCGCCCGGCTGTCGTTGCCACGAGGTCCAGTGCCTGCCGCTCTATCCGCCGAGCGCCACCGGCGCCGGGCGCTGGTGCGAGCCGTGATGCGCTGAGGTCTGCGAGCCGCGGAGGCCGGATGGCCGCCCGTCGAGGTTTCAGCCGCACGTCGCCGCGAGGGCGGAAGCCCAGCGCCCGCCGGCCCTTGCATGGGACGGCCGCCCGGCGTAGAGGTTCGCCCTCGACCGGAATGGCGGAGCGTAGCGCAGCCCGGTTAGCGCACCAGTCTGGGGGACTGGGGGTCCCGGGTTCAAATCCCGGCGCTCCGACCAGATTTGCGAACGCGCCAAGACAACCCGTTTGACGCCGCCCGCTCGCCGCGCCGCTGCCGGCCGGTTCGCCGTCTGCGACCGGCTCATCGCGCGCGCTCCGGCGCCGGGGGCGCGGCGCGATAGACCCGGATGGCGGCGGGCTCTCCCGCGCGCGCCCGGGCGGCGACAAACAGGCGATCAAGCTCGGGGACGAACAGGGCGGTCCTCGCGCCGCTCGCGGTCGCGATGCGGGCAAGGCGCGGAAAGTTGGGCTCCTCCGCGTTCAGGACGTCGATGAATCCCTCGCCGCAAGCCACGTAGACGCGGCGGCGCCTGGCGTCGACGAAGAGATCGTCGGCGTCGCCGCAGATCGCGGTCTCGCCCGCCGCCGCGCCGCTCGCCGCGTCGAACGCCGCCAGCATCGGTGGATTGCGAAACGCGACGAGTACGCGCTGCGCGTCGAGCGCCATGGGAAAATTGCCGCCGTGACGCATCCGCCAGCGTGCGCGTTCGGCCCCGGTCGCGCCGTCGAGTACGGCGATCGCGCGCGCGTCGGGCAGGTTGGCGAACAGCCGGCCGGACGCCGAATCGAGCTGAAAGCTCTCAGGGTGGGCGGGGAGCGCAAACGCGTCGATCTTCTTGTTGGTCGCTGCGTCGATGACCGCGATCGCGCCACCGCCGTAGCCGACCAGCAGCCGGCCGCTCCGCGGATCGATTCGGATGTTGTCCGCGTCCTCGCCGAGGTCGATCCGGCCGGAGGCGGCATAGTCCGGCCCGCGATAAGCGCGCACCGAGCCGTCTCCCGCATTGGCGACGTAGAGCGTGTCGGCCGGCCGCACGTAGGCGACGCCCTGCGGTTCGCGCAGGCCGGTGAGGCGACGCACGACCTTGCGTGCGTCGAGATCGACCACCGCGACGGTGTCGTTGCCGAGTTCCGCCACGAACAGCCGCCGCCGCTCAAGATCGACCGCCATGTGATCGATGCGGCCGCGCACGGGCCCGAGCGGAATCGTGGCTTCGAGCCGCAGCGGGTCCGTGTCGGCAGGCTGGGCGCACGCCGGCGGCGCCGTTGCGGCGACGATGATGCAGAACGTGAGAGAAAGAAGGCGTTGCCTGTGTCCGTCCATGCGCAATCACCTCGAAGGATCGAGCGTTGCGCAGCGCTTGGACGGCGCGGCCGTCTGACGGGGAGACTGCGTGTCCCCGCGCCATCAGGTTAGCGAGCGGGGTTTGCGGGCGCAAGCGCCGTGAGCTTGCGCGGCGAGGCGCCCGTCGCGAGAAACGCGCGCTATTTTCCGCAGTTCCAGACGAAGCCGATCGGCGTCGAGGTCCAGCACGGCCCGAAGCTGCCGCCGTTCCAGCGGCCGCGGTAGAAGCGCGGCGGGCCGTAGCCGTACCACACGTGGTCGCCGTACCAGTAAGGCCCGTGGTAGGAATATTCCCGTCCGGGAATTTCCGCGATCTCGCGGCCCTGGCCCGGCGGCGGCGTGTAGCCCGGCAGGAAGCCGTAGCCGCGCCAGCGGTGCGCCGGGCGACGGCTCGTGTGGCGCTTGAGGCTCTTGTGCGGTTTCGCCTCGGCCGCCGTGCCTTGGGCGCTCTCCTCGCCCGCCGAAACCGCATGCGCGGCGGCCGGCAGCAGGAACGCGGCGAGGCCGAGCGCGGCAAGGCCGGTCGCAAGCAGAGGGGCAGGGTGCTTCACCATCGTCCTCCCGGTTGGCGGGTCGCGGTCGCCCGGTTTCTTTTCAAGCCTGCGAAACAGGTCGCATCCTCGTGCGGCGGATCGAAGGCCTTCGGGCCACGATGCCGGCCGGCGTTCGCGCGGCCGCAATTGTCGCCGGCTCAGTAGGCGTTCTGCGTCTCGAGCAGGGCGAACGGCGTACGCAGCAGAATGTAGCAGTCGAACAGCAATGACCAGTTCTCGATGTAGTAGAGGTCGTGTTCGACGCGGCGCTGCAGCTTCTCCGGCGTGTCGAGCTCGCCGCGCCAGCCGTTGATCTGCGCCCAGCCGGTGATACCGGGCTTCACCCGGTGGCGGGCGAAATATTCGTCGACCACCTCGTCCCACAGCCGGTTGGCGGTCGGCGCCTCGAGCGCGTGCGGACGCGGGCCGACGAGGGAGAGCTCTCCGCGCACCACGTTGATGAGCTGCGGCAGCTCGTCGAGCGAGGTCTTGCGGATGAAGCGGCCGACGCGCGTCACCCGCGGATCGTCCTTGGTGACCACGCGTTTGGCGTTTGGATCGGCCTGCTCGTGGTAGAGCGAGCGGAACTTCAGGACCTCGATGATCTCGTTGTTGAAACCGTAGCGGCGCTGGCGGAAGAACACCGGTCCGGGGCTGTCGAGCCTGACGGCGAGCGCCACCAGCGCCAGCACCGGCGCGAGCGCCACGAGCAGAAGCGAGCCGAGCACGACGTCGAACAGCGACTTGGTGACGAGGTTCCAGTCGGCGATCGGCTTGTCGAAGATGTCGAGGACCGGGACATTGCCGATGTAGGAATAGGCGCGCGGCCGAAAGCGCAGCCGGTTCATGTGGGCGGCGAGCCGCACGTCGACCGGCAGCACCCACAGCTTGCGCACCATCTGCAGCACGCGGTCTTCCGCGGTGAGCGGCAGCGACACGAGGATGAGGTCGACGCGGGTGAGCCGGGTGAACTCGACGAGGTCGTCGACCGTCCCGAGCTTGGGAACGCCGGCGACGACCGGCGGCGAACGGGCGTCGGTGCGGTCGTCGAACACGCCGCAGATGCGCAGGTCCGAATTGGCCTGGCCTTCGAGCGCACGGATCAGCGTCTCGCCCTCGCGCCCGCCACCGACGATGACGACGCGGCGGACGAGCCGCCCGGTACGCGCCCAGCGCCCGACGAGGGCGGTGACGGCGATGCGTCCGGCGAACAGGACGCCAAGGCCGGAGAGGTACAGCGCCGCCGCCCAGACGCGCGAGAACAGATCGGCGAACTTGGCGAAGAAGGCGGCGGCGAAGGCAACGAGGAAGACGAGCGACCAGGCGATGCCGACGCGGCTGAGCTGGTAGACATGCGTGCGCAGCGCCGCGACATCGTAGAGGCCGAACGCCTGGAAGATCACCACCGCGGCCGCCGGCAGGACCACGATGGCCTCGACGTAGTGCCAGCCGAAACCGGTCGCCGGATAGACGTAGAACGCATCGATCGCCGCCCCGAGCACCAGGATGGCGAGGAATTCGACCGCTCGCAGGCTGCCGGCGAGGACGACCGGCGAGATCGCTTTCGCGACCGGTTCGGCCGCGACCGCGCGGGCAAGCGCGCCGAGCGGGCGCGGGCGGGCGCGCTCGCAAGCGCCGGCATCGGACGCGGGCGCACGCACGGCGGATGTGTCGTGATCGATGATCATCAGGATCGCGCGGCGCCCGGATCGTGACAGGTATGGCGATAGGACTAACCGGGAAATCCTCTCGAAAGATTTAAGCCCCCGTAAAGCCCGGCGGGCGGCGGATGTGTCGGCCGGACGGCCTCCGTGGCAGCCTGTCCGCGCCCGGCCGGCGGCATCCGGCCGGCGGAACGGTGAACTGCGCCTTGCCGAACCGGAGCCGGTCAGGCCAAATCGAATGCGAACCGAATCCATGTCCCGCGGGCCGGACGGTGACCACGCACGCGCCAATTTCGCCGCGCGAATCACACAGGCTGGCGTCGTGATGACGATTTTTCCCGACCGTCCAGATGTCCGAAGGGCTCACACGTGAGCGGACTGCGCCCCGCCCTCGACGTTCTGTACTTCAGCGGCATTCACGCGTTGATGCGGCCCGTGTGGGGCGGTGTCGGCGCGATCCTCGCCCTGCACCACGTGCGTCCGCCGCGCCCGGACGCCTTTCAGCCGAACCGGCGGCTGGAAGTGACGCCGCAATTCCTGGACAGCATGGTGCGGACGTTGCGCCGGTCGAATCTCGACCTCGTCTCGCTCGACGAGGTGCACCGGAGGATGACGCAGGGCGATTTTCGCCGCCGCTTCGTGGCACTGACGTTCGACGACGGATACCGCGATACCAGGACCTGGGCGCTGCCGATCCTCAAGCGACATGGCGTCCCTTTCGCGGTGTTCGTCGCCACCGGGTTCGCCGACCGCATCGGCGAGCTGTGGTGGCTCGCGCTCGAACGCGTGGTCGCCAAGACCGACCGCATCGCGCTGCTGATCGAGGACGAGGACCTGCGCATCGATTGCGGCACCTTGTCGGAAAAGCGGGCCGCCTTCGATGCGATCCGCGCGCGGCTGCGCCGGCTGCCGACGGACGAGGCGATCCGCGCCGCGATGCGCGACCTCGCTTCGCGCTACGCGGTCGACATGGCGGGGATCTGCCGCGAGGTGTGCATGACCTGGAGCGAGCTCGCCGAACTGGCGCGCGATCCCCTGGTGACGATCGGCGCCCACACGGTCAACCACGTGGTGCTGGCGAAGGTGAGCGCGGAGGAGGTGCGGGCCGAGCTCGGCATGAGCCGTACCGTGATCCAGTCGGCGCTCGGCGTGCGCTGCGAGCACCTCTCGTATCCGTTCGGTGACGCCGCCGCGGCCGGGCCGAGGGAATTCCGCATCGCCGCCGAGCTCGGCTTCAAGACGGCGGCGACCGCGCGCGCAGGGGTTCTGTTCCGCCGCCATGCGGCGCAGCTCACGGCCCTGCCGCGCCTGTCGGTCGACGGGGAGCACCAGCGCCTGCGCTATGTGAAAGTGCTGCTGTCCGGATCCGCGACGCCCGCGCTGGCGGACCGGCGCGAGAGCGCGTGAGCGAGGTTCGACGTCTTGTGCGTCGGAATTCTCCACGCAACGGGCTCCGACCGCCCCAGGCAAGGTCGTCCGACCCGCCTGAAGCATTCGGCCGGGCGGCGCTACGCGGCCTTTCCGCGCGCAAGCGACTGGACGTCGGACGTCGTCAGCGCGTTGCCGCCGATCCCCCAGTCGCCGCTCTCCACCTCCTCGACGACGCACCAGGTGACGCTGCGCATGTTCTCGCCTTCGATCGAGACCATGGCGTCGGTGAGCTTGCTGATGATCTGGCGTTTCTGTTCCTTGCTGAACACGTCCTTGATCACGCGGACCTGAATGAGCGGCATGGTGTTCTCCCTTGTCTGTCTGATCGGAAGGCGGGGTTGCGGCCGGACAGGATGGAGCGCCTGCCTGCTTGACACCGGCGATACGCTGCCGAACACTTGTGCGAACGGGAATAGACAGTTTTGACGTCAGTTGACGTCACTGTACTGGTCCGAAAGCCGGGCCAGTCCGAAATGAAGGGCGAACCGGCATGCTTTCCCTGACGGTCAGCCGGAAAGGCGAGCAGCCGCTCGCCGACCAGATCGTGGCCGGCATCAAGCGGCAGATCGACGATCGCCACCTGCGGCCCGGCGCCAAGCTGCCGTCGATCCGGACGCTGGCCGAAACCCACAACGTCAGCCGCTTCACGGTGGTGGAGGCCTACGACCGCCTCGTCGCCATGGGGTATCTGCAGTCGCGGCGCGGCGCCGGCTTCTACGCCGCGGCCGGACCGGCGCCGGCCTCGCAGCCCGCCTCGTCCGACAACCACAAGCGCAACGAGCAGCTGGTCTGGCTCATCCGTCGCCTGCTCGAGGCGGACGAGAACGCCATTCTGGCGGGCGGGCCGTGGCTGCCGAATTCCTGGCTCGACGAGGCCGGCATCCGCCAGAGCCTCAACGTGCTCGCGCGCAAGAACGGCGCCTATCTGCTCGAATACGGGCATCCGTTCGGCTATCTGCCGCTGCGCGAGCACCTCGTGCTGATGCTGGCCGGGCTCGGCATCGGCGCGCATCCGGGCCAGATCGTGCTCACGCAGGGCACCAGCCAGGCGCTCGAACTCGTCATCCGTTATCTGCTCAAGCCCGGCGACGCGGCGCTGGTGGACGATCCCGGCTACTACAACATGTTCGGCAACCTGCGCCTGCACGGCGTCGAGATGCTCGCGGTGCCGCGCAACCCCGACGGGCCGGACATCGCCGCACTCGACGCGCTGGCGGCCGCGCGCCGCCCGAAGGTCTATTTCACCCAGTCCGTGATGCAGAATCCGACCGGCTCCGACATGAGCCCGCACGTCGCGTTCAAGGTGCTGCAGGCGGCCGAGCGGCACAACTTCCTGGTCGTCGAGGACGACATCTTCAGCGACCTGCAGGCGAAGCCGTCGCCGCGGCTCGCGACGCTCGACCAGCTCAACCGGGTGATCTACGCGCGCAGCTTCTCCAAGACGCTGTCCGGCAGCCTGCGCGTCGGTTTTCTCGCCTGCGCGCCGGAAATCGCCAACGAGCTCGCCGACATCAAGATGCTCACCAGCATCACCACCTCGCAGTTCACCGAGCGGCTCGTCTATCTGATGCTGAGCGGCGGCCACTACCGCAAGTATCTCTCGCGCCTGAACGAGCGGCTCGGTCAGGCGCGCCTCAACGTCGTGCGCGCCTTCGAGCGCATCGGCCTGCGATTGTTCGTCGAGCCTGCCGACGGCATGTTCGTCTGGGCGCGGTTTCCGCACGTCGAGGATTCGCTCGAACTCGCCGAACTCGCGCAGCGCGACGGCTTCATGATCGCGCCGGGCGCCGTCTTCCGTCCGCATCTCGAACGGTCGCCCTTTATGCGGTTCAACTTGGCGGTCTGCGAAGATCCGCGCGTGCAGAACTGGCTCGAGCGGCTCGCCTCGAAGCGGCTGAAATTCTGAATGCGCAGGCTGCGGTGCGGCGCCCGAAGCATTTTCCGGCGAGGCGGAACCGGTTCGCGGTCTTGCGCAAAGCCGGTTTCCGCATTTGCGGATCGCGCGCTACGGCTCCGTGCGGGACGGTCGCGACATCCAGCTCACCAGCGGCATGGCGAACAGCACCCAGCCAAGGCCGGCGACGACGTAATAAAGGAGCTGCAGAAGCGTGCCGGCGCGCGTGAGCACGACCTGGGCCAGGGCCATGGCAAGCAGCGCCCAGACGACGACGAGCGTCAGCAGCGCAATGGCGCCGATGAATTTGCGAACGCGGCCTGGCAGCATGGGCGGGTTCCGGTTCCGCGGCGTGCGGCAACGACACCGTGGCGCGGGCGATTGCGGTGCGCCGGGCCCGTCTATATGTTGCGCCGCACATTCCCGCAACCAGCCGCGCCCGCATGAATTCCCCGCCCGCTCCCCGTCGCCGTGCCCTCCGCCTGTGGCTGTGGTCGGTGGCCGCACTCATCCTGCTGATGGTGGTGGTCGGCGGCGCCACGCGGCTCACGGAATCGGGGCTGTCGATCGTCGAGTGGCAGCCGGTGACCGGCACCTTGCCGCCGCTCTCGCAGGCCGAGTGGCAGGCCGAATTCACCAAGTACCAGGCCATTCCGCAATATCAGCTCCTCAACCGCGGCATGACGCTCGACGAGTTCAAGACCATCTTCTGGTGGGAATGGACGCATCGCCTGCTCGGCCGCCTGATCGGCGTCGCGTTCCTGCTGCCGTTCGTGTGGTTCCTCTGGCACGGCTCCGTCGAGCCGGAGTTTCGCGGCCGGCTCTGGGGGATCTTCGGGCTCGGCGCGCTGCAGGGCGCGGTCGGCTGGTGGATGGTCGCCTCGGGCCTCGCCGGCCGGGTCGAAGTCTCGCAATATCGGCTGGCGACGCACCTGGTGCTCGCCTGCCTGATTTTCGTCGCCATCGTCTGGACGGCGGCCCGCATGGCCGACCACGCGCCCGTCGTGGCGCCGCGCCGGATCCGCTATGGCGCGATCGGCCTTCTCGCGCTCGTGCTCGTGCAGATCTATCTCGGGGCGCTCGTCGCCGGGCTGCGGGCGGGGCTCGTCTACAACACTTGGCCCGCGATCGACGGCGGCTTCATTCCCGACACGGCGCGCCTGATGTTCAACAGCCCATGGTGGCGCAATCTCTTCGAGAACACGCTGACGGTCCAGTTCGACCACCGCATGGTCGCCTACGCGCTGTGGGGGCTCGCGCTGCTGCACGCGATCGACGTCGCGCGCGCGATGCGCGGACCGGCGCTCGCCGGCGCGCTCGTGCTTGCCGGTGCGCTCACCGTGCAGGCGACGCTCGGCATCCTCACGCTGGTGCACCGGGTGCCGCTGTCGCTCGCGCTGCTGCACCAGGCGACGGCGATCGTCACGCTCGCGGTCGCGACGCTGCACGCCGAGCGCGTGATGCCGCGCCGGGTGACCGCATCCGTGCCGGCGACGGCGCTGTCGTCTTCGTAGTTCTGCCGAAGCGCTTCCCGGGCACTTGTACTTGCGAGCGGCGGGCTTCGCTCCGCTCAACCCCTACGATCAGCTTGCACCGGTTCGCGCGGCGCTACGCCGCCAGCGCCTGATCGAGATCCGCGATGAGGTCACCCTCGTCCTCGATGCCGATCGAGAGGCGCACGACGTCGGGACCCGCACCAGCGGCAATTTTCTGCTCGTCGTTCAACTGGCGGTGCGTCGTCGAAGCCGGATGAATGATGAGCGA
>CAZIGW010000066.1:0-2788 GCA_964538565.1 uncultured Hyphomicrobiales bacterium
ATTGATGCCGCTCGTGCTGCCGAGGAACAGGCCTTCCTCGTAGAGGAGGCGATACACCGTCGTCACGGTCTCCGGGTCTTCGATGTGTACGGCCGCGTCGATTTTCGCGGTGGCGAGATTCGCCGTGACGCGGCCGATGCCGATGCCCTCCGTGATGGAGCCCGAGCCGGTCGCTTTCAACGTGCCGCTCTTGACGTACTCGTAGAGGCTGCTGCCCGGCGGATCGGCGAGTACGCAGCGGATCTGAGGATTCTTCGACTTCAGGAACTCCGACACGCCGGCGAAGGTGCCGCCCGTGCCGCTCGCCGCGACGAAGGCGCTCACGCGGCCCTCGGTCTGCTCCCAGATCTCGGGCCCCGTCGTCTTGAAGTGCGCGTCGCGGTTCGCGCGGTTGTCGAACTGGTTCGACCAGATCGCATTCGGCAGCGACTCGGCGAGCCGTCCGGCGACCTTCTGGTACTGGTTCGGATTGCTGTACGGTACGGTCGGTACCTTATGCACTTCCGCGCCGAGCATCTCGAGCAGCTTGTACTTCTCGGCGGACTGGTTGTCGGGCATCACGATGATGCAGCGGTAGCCGCGCTCGTTGCAGACGTGCGCCAGCCCGATTCCGGTATTCCCGGCGGTGCCTTCGACGACGATACCGCCCGGCTTCAGCACCCCGCGCGCTTCCGCATCCTCGATGATGCCGCGCGCGGCGCGGTCCTTCACCGAGCCGCCCGGATTCATGAACTCCGCCTTGCCGAGGATCTCGCAGCCCGTCGCCTCGCTTGGACCGCGCAGGCGGATGAGCGGCGTGTTGCCGACGGCACCGCTGAAGCCTTTGGAGATGATCATGCTGTCACTCGCGCTGTGGCCGCGTCGACCGCGGCGAGGACCTCATTATCTCCCTTCGCCAGCGAGGCGACTTCGCCCACGATGAGCAGCGCCGGCGGCTCAATCTTCTCCTCCTGCGCGATCCGCGCGATCGTCGCGATGGAGCCGCGCACCACGCGTTGCTCGGCGAGAGAGCCGCGCTCGACGAGCGCAGCGGGCAGCGCAGGCGAAGCACCCGCATCGAGCAGCCGGCTGACGATGCGCGGGAGCTGAGCGACGCCCATGTAGAACACGACGGTATGATGCGGCTGGGCAAGCGAGCGCCAATCGAGCGTCTCGTCATCGAGCGCGTGACCCGCCGCGAACGTCACACTCTGCGCGAGACGGCGGTGCGTGAGCGGAATCCCTGCCGACGCGGCCGCGCCGAGGGCCGCCGTGATACCCGGCACGACGACGTAGGGGATACCGTGCTCGGTCAGCACCTCGATCTCTTCGCCGCCGCGACCGAAGATGAACGGATCGCCGCCTTTCAAGCGCGCGACGCGCTTGCCGCGCTTGGCATAGCTGACGAGCAGGTCATGAATCCGCTGCTGCGTCTTGTGATGGTCGCCGCCGGCTTCCTTCCCGACGAAGATGCGCTCCGCATCGCGCCGCGCGCGATCGAGCACGGCGTCGGAAACGAGCCGGTCGTACAGGATGACGTCGGCCTGCTGCAGGAGCTGGACCGCGCGCAACGTGAGCAGGTCCGGATCGCCCGGTCCGGCGCCGATCAGATAGACCTCGCCGAGGAGCGATTCGGCGGCGGCATGCGTCTTGGGGGCGTGCAGCGCGAGCAGCTCGTCCTCGAAGGCTTTGCGCGCGCCGACCTCGTTGCCCGCGAGCACGCGCGAGCCCACGAGTCCGCCGATGATGCGTTCCCAGAACGGCCGGCGCTGCGCCGGCGCGAGCGCCTGCGGCACGTCCTTGCGGCGGTCGCCGACGAAGCGGGCGAGCGCGCCGAGGCGGGCCGGAAGCAGCGCTTCGATCTGCTCGCGCACACGCCGCGCGAGCACGGGCGAGCTGCCGCTCGATCCCACGGCCACGACGACCGGCGAGCGATCGACGATGGCGGGGAAGATGAACGTCGACAGCTCCGCATCATCCACGACGTTCACGGGCACGCGACGCGCGCGCGCGGCCGCCGACACGGCGGCGTTCACCGCGCGTGAGTCGGTGGCGGCAATTGCGAGCCCGACGCCGTCGAGGTGATGCGGCTGAAAATCGAGCGCCAGATAGTCGAGCCGGCCGCCCTCGGCCAGCGCGCGCAGCTCCTCGTGCAGCTTTGGCGCGATCACCGTGATCCGGGCGCCGGCCTCGAGAAGGAGCTGAACCTTACGAAGTGCAACGTGCCCGCCACCGACGACGACGGTCGGCGCTTCGCGCAGCTGGATGAAAATCGGCAGGTAGTCCATGACCCGCCCTCATCCTTGTCCGACGGCGTGACGTACCCGCGGTTGGAGCCCGCATTCGCGCGATTCGGGCTGCTCCCACCACCACCGTCCCGCGCGTTGATCCTCGCCGGGCTGGATGGCGCGAGTGCAGGGCGCGCAGCCGATGCTCGGGAACATGCGGTCGTGGAGCGTGTTGTAGGGGATCTTGCGTGCCCGGATGTACTGCCAGACCTGCTCTTCGGTCCAGTCGAGCAGCGGGCTGATCTTGTACAGACCGTTCGGCGCGTCCCACTCGACCGGCACGCCGAGCGCGCGCGTTGCGGACTGCTGGCGCCGCACGCCCGTCACCCATGCGCCGTAGCCGACGATCGCCCGCTTGAAGGGCTCGACCTTGCGGACGTGGCAGCAGGCGAGGCGGGCATCGAGGCTGTGGAAGAAGCCGTTCACGCCCTGTTTCTCCACGAGCTTCGCGAGGCTCTCGGAGTCCGGGTACACGAGCTTGATCCGCTTCTTGTAGCGGCGCTCGAGCTTCTCCAGCAGCT
>CAZIGW010000067.1:0-3607 GCA_964538565.1 uncultured Hyphomicrobiales bacterium
GCTAGTCACGGAAGGAGACACGACATGACCGAAGACGAGAAGAGAGTCGCGCAACAGAGGGCCGCCCTAATCCCGCTGGACACGCGCCCGCAGCCCACGCTGCCGGCGCACACGCCGGATCGCACGCTGGCCGACAATCAGGCGGCGATCGACGCCGAGCAGGCGCGCCAGCGGCGCCTCATCGACGAGCTGCACAACGGCGTCCACCGGGGCCGCTGACACATGAGGAGGCGGTTGATGTTCGGATGGGTCAGGAGACCTGCGCTCTCCGTCGGCATCGAGACGACCTCCACCAAATGCCAGGACTGGTTCGTGCATAGAGGGCAGACGAGCGTCTTCCCTCGCAGGTGATCCTGCAGGATCTTTGCTTGCTCGGCGTCGACCGGCATCGACGGAGAGAGTACAGCATCGACGCAGTAGCAAGCGAGGAGGCAGGTTCCCGCCAGCATCGGACCCTGGCCGCGATCTTGAGGACGATCGCGGCCAGCTCGAAATGGGGATGTGGAGCGCCTCGACGTCGAGTCGGCCTCGCCCGCGCCGCAGCCGAGAGGTAACCGCGGGCTCGCGCCCAAGCCGCGATCGCTCGGCGTCGCGCCGCTAACGAGCGCAGAGCGCGCCGAGAAGGCTGGGATCGACTCCGACCCCGAGCTACTCGCCGAGCTCGCGGCGCGTCCGCGCACGCGGTCGGAGTGCGCGGACGGGCCGCGCCCGTGCCCGTGGGCGTCGTGCCGATATCACCTAGGCTACGAGGTCACCGACCGCGGCGCCGTACAGCAGCGGTTCCCGCACCTCGAGCTGTGGGAGCTGCCCGAAACGTGCGCGCTCGACGTCGCGGAGCGGGGTGGGGTGACGCTCGAGGAGATCGGGCGCCTCACGAACGTCTCGATGCAGGCCGCATCGCAGACGGCCGAGGGCGCGCTCGCCGAGATCCGGCAGGGCGGCGTGCGCCAGGGCTGGGCGAACTTCGTGAGCATCGCGCGCGTGCGTCGTATCCGGAGCGCGGCGGCGCGACTGCGCCAGGGCGGGTAGGCGTCGGGGCCACCCAGCGCGCATCATGATACAAACGATACGTGCCGCCGCTCGAACCGCCTCTGCAGACCGCGGTCGAGCTCCGGGCAGCCGCCGAGGCGCGGCGCGCGGAGAGGCGGTGGCACCTTGAAATGGCAAAGGCTCTCCGTGCGGAGGCTGATGCGCTTGAGCACCGCGCTCGGCTCGCAGAGAGCCAAATGCCGTTGAGAGATGTGACCGCTGCCGGTAATGTGACCACTGACATGGTCACCACCCACCGCATCGCGATCTCGAAGGGTCGGTCCAAGGATCCATTCATCGCCGCGATCCGAGAGCGGGGCTTCACGTTGCGGTCACTCGCCAAGCGCATCGGCTGTCCCCACAGCCTGCTGTCGATGTATCGCTCGCAGACGGTGCCGCGACCCTGCCCCTGGCCCCGGGCAGCGCAAATCGAGAAGTTGACGGGCTGGCCGGCCGACCTCGCGCACTGGCCGAACGGGCTGGCGTAGTACCGAGCCCGCCGGGTCACTTTTATCTTGCTCCTCCAGTGTGACCACTTAATAGTGGTCACACTGGAGGTTCGACATGGACACTGAGCAGAAGAAGACGATCAGCGAGCGGGCCCTTTTCGAACGGTGCCGGCGGCGCTTGGCCCTGAGCCTCGACGCGGGCAAGACCCGGCTGGGCACGTGGCTTTTCGAGAGACGTTCGGGCCTCTCCTTCGTGGGAGGCGAGCGTCTGAGGATCGCCCGCGTGGGTAACGTGATGCAGCTCGGCGTCTACTACGCCATCGACGAGTGGGGCATCGTCACGATGAGGAACGTCGATCTTTGGCGGCTCGGACGCGACCTCGGCGTGCTCGGTGCCGACGAGCGCCACGACGGTGGCCGGCGCTTCCGCGGGCCGCGCCGCGCACCGCCGGCTACGGCGCCAGCCGATCGCCGCCCGATTTCGCGCCCGCGCCCTCCTCTGCTCTCGATCGCGATTGATCGCCCGGAGGTGGCCTGATGCGTACCGTGACTGCCCACCGACCGAACCCGATCCTCGCCCGCTCGACGGAGCCTGACCCCGAGCGCGTCTTCGAGATCATCTGCTCGACTTTCGCCCGGCTCGGCGTCGACCACATGATCGTCAACACCGCCGGCCGCGACGTGACCGACGAGGTGATCGAGGAGCGGTCTCGCAACGCCGCCCAGGCGCTCGTGGCCCTCTACGGCGCCCTGGCGCGGGAGGCGGTGTGATGTCGGCCGCATCGATCGCTGTGACCGCGCCCGATGTCGAGCAGCCGCGTGGCGGCAGGCCGCCGAAGGCCGAGCCGTTCCGCGAGTTCCTTACGGGCCTCCTTGTCGCCAACCCGGCTCTCACTGGCGCGGATCTCCTCGCGCGCGCCAAGTCCGAGGGCTACGCAGGAGGCAAGAGCGCGCTGTACGACCTCGCCGCGCGGATCCGCGTCGACAGGGGCCTGCCCTCGATGCGGGAGCAGCACGCGCACGAGCGCGCCGAGCGGGAGACCGTTCTCGCCAGGCCGCGGGCGGAGCGCGCCGCGGAGCGCGAACGCTGCGCCGCTGAACGTTGTGCGCGCGTCCAGCGGCGCGCGGATGAGCGGCAGCGTCGTCGCGCCGCGCGCGAGGAGCGCCGCGAGGTCCGTGAGCTCGAGGTCTTTCGCCCGATCGCGGCGGACGAGGAGTCGACGCGCCTGCGCGTGCTGGGGCGGAAGTGGCTCGCGGAGCGCGTGGCCACCCACAAGAGCAGCGTGGACGACATGTCGCGCTGGCGCGCGCACGTCGGGCCCGCCTTCGGGGACCTCGAGCCGGACGAGGTCGACACCGCGAAGCTCCGCGCCTTCGTCGAGGAGAAGCTCGCCGCCGGGCTCGTGCCCAAGACGGTGAAGAACTGCATGGCGATGCTCTCGTCGCTCTTCTCGGACCTCGTCGATCAGGGCGTGGTGACGCGCAACCCGGTGCGCGCGATCCCGAAGGCGGTGAAGCGGCTCTATCGCCGCGCCCACGACCCGCGCACGACCCCGTTCATCGAGACGATGGACGGGATCCGTCGGCTCCGGCGCGCGTTGCCCGAGCCCGTGCGGACGATGTTCTCGGTCGCGGTCTTGTCGGGGCTTCGCTCCGGCGAGCTCGTCGCGCTCGAGTGGCGGGACATCAGCGCCGACATGCGCCTGATCAAGGTGCAGCGCCGGCTGCGCCTCGGAAAGCTCGACATCCCGAAGTCGGATAAGGGGCGTACCGTGCCGATCTCGGGGGCTTTGAGGCGCATCCTCACGCAGTGGAAGGAGGCCTCCGGTGGGACTGGCTTGGTGTTCAAGCCCTCGGGGGCGGGGCGATTCGTCAACATGTACTGCGACGCCTTCCGCGCCGTTTGGTACCCGGCGCTCGAGCGCACCGGGCTGCCGCGGATGCGCTTCTACGATGCGACCCGGCACACCTACGCCTCGCAGTGGGTGATGGCGGGCCACTCGATCGAGAAGCTCTCGAAGATCCTAGGCCACTCGTCGGTGATGGTCACCGAGATCTACGCGCACTTGAAGCCCGAGGCGCTGACGGTGCCCGACGTGATCTCGTTCGACGACGGCGATCCGGAGGTT
>CAZIGW010000068.1:0-3308 GCA_964538565.1 uncultured Hyphomicrobiales bacterium
GGGCTCATCGTCGGCCTTCCCGCCCTGCGCCTGCGCGGCTTTCAGCTCGCCATCGTCACGCTCGCCTTCAACGAGTTGATGCACTGGGTTTACCTGCACAGCGGCACCGTCGGCGGCGGGCCGAGCGGCATGCAGTTGCCCGACGCGCAGTTTTTCGGCCTGGTCCTCGCGACCGACGCGTCGAAATACGTCCTGACGCTCGCCGTGACGGTCTTCTTTGTATGGATGGCTCGCAACATTGCCCGCTCGACCGTCGGCCGGGCCATCGTCTCGGTCGGCGCCAATGAATTGGCTGCGAGCGCGCTGAGCATCCCGCCGGTGCAGCACAAAATCGTGGCCTTCACGTTGAGCGGCCTGTTCACCGGAACGGCCGGCGCACTGTTCGCCATCCTGCTCGGCCGTGTGGCGCCGGAGAGCTTCAATCTCGGCCAACTGCTGGCCGGCTTCGCCATGGTGATGGTCGGCGGAATCGCAACCGTCGCCGGCCCCGTGCTCGGTGCAGTTCTGCTGACCGCCGCCCCGGAATTTCTGCGCAACATCCCGGGCGCCGAGGAAATCCTGTACAGCTTCCTGCTGATCGGACTGCTCCTGTTCCTGCCGAGCGGATTGTTCGGCGGCCTCTGCAAGCTTGCGCCGTCGCTGCGCGAGCACTATCGCGGGGCGCTGACATGACCCCGCGTCTCAAGCTCGAGAGCGTCAGCGTCAGCTTCGCCGGGCTGCGCGCCGTTTCCAACGTCAGCATGGAAGTGGCGCCCGGCCAGATTTGCGCCGTCATCGGCCCCAATGGCGCCGGCAAGTCCACTCTGTTCAACGCGATCGGCGGTTATGTGCAGGTCACCAGCGGCCGCGTGTTTCTCAACGGCGAGCTCTTGACGGGCAGGCCGGTGCACCAGATCGCGGCCGCCGGCGTCAGGCGCACGTTCCAGAACGGCGGCCTGTTCCAGGACCTGACCGTGCTGGAAAACGTCATGGTCGGCCTGCACCAGACCCACCGCATCCCGCTCATCGCCGGCGCCTTGTCGCTGCCGTCGGCGGGCCGGATGGAACGCGCCGCGATCCACAAGGCGC
This sequence comes from uncultured Hyphomicrobiales bacterium, assembly GCA_964538565.1. Taxonomy (GTDB): domain Bacteria; phylum Pseudomonadota; class Alphaproteobacteria; order Rhizobiales; family Xanthobacteraceae; genus CAYVBN01. Next base: position 1,069 of record CAZIGW010000068.1, read on the forward strand.
GCAGCCTGCTCGAGATGATGGGCATTCTCGACATCGAGGATGTCATCCTGCGCGACTTGTCGTCCGGCCAACGCCGCCTGGTCGAGATCATCCGCGCCCTGGCGGTTCCCGCCGAGGTTCTCATGCTCGACGAGCCGGCGGTCGGCCTCACCACGCGCGAGATCGAGCGTCTCGACGCCATCCTGAAGAACCTCGCCGGGCAGGGCATTTCCGTTCTTCTGGTCGAGCATGTGCTCGATCTGGTGATGTCGGTCTCGGACAAGGTCGTCGTGCTCAATTCCGGCGAGCGGCTGGCGGAAGGCACGCCGGCCGAGGTCAAACAGGATCCGGCTGTGTTGGAAGCCTATCTGGGGCATAGCGACCTGTGTTGAACATCGAGAAACTCTGCGCCTCGATCGGCACCAGCGAGATCCTTCACGACGTTTCGATGGAGGTGCGCGACGGCGAGATCATCGCCCTGCTCGGCGCCAACGGCAGCGGCAAGACGACGCTGATCAATGCGGTTTCCGGCTTCCTGCCGGTGCGCGGGCGCATCGTGCTCGATGGCGTCGATCTAGCGGGCAGGCCGCCGCACAAAACCTTCGCGGAAGGCGTCGTCCAGGTCTCGCAGTCCCGCGATCTTTTTTCCAGCCTGACAGTGCTGGAGAACCTTCAGCTCGGCGGCATGCACAAGCGCAAGGGCATCGACGCGGAGGCCGTAAGGAAGCGGCTGGCCTGGGTGCTCGAATTGTTCCCGCGATTGTCGGAGCGGCGCAGCCAGATCGTCGGCACGCTGTCCGGCGGCGAGCAGCAAATGCTGGCCATCGGCCGCGCCTTGATGGGCTTCCCGCGCATTCTGCTGCTCGACGAGCCGTCGGGCGGGCTCGCGCCGCAATTCGTCCAGGAGATCGGCCGTATCCTGCAGGCGCTGAAGCAGGAAAAATCGACGGTGCTGCTTGTCGAGCAGAACATCGGTCTGGCCGCGCTAGTCTCCAGCCGTTTCTACATTCTGAGGTCCGGTCATATCGTCCACCATGACCAGGGCGCGAAGCTCAGGACGGATGCCGCCGAACTCGGCCACCGTTTCTATCTCTAAGCGGCGACATCACGCGCCTCTCCCACGGAGCAATTCATGCAGGTGCAGCAACTCGGCAACATCACGATTTACAAAGTCGTCGAGATGCCGAACGTTGCCATGCCGGCGACGGCGCTGATGCCGAACGTGACGCCGGAAATCCTGGCCGACGGGCGCACTTGGCTCGGCGCCCACTTCATCAAGCCGGATGAGGACGTCGTCTGTATCGGCTTTCACAGCTTCCTCGTGAAAACGCGGCGCCACAATATTCTCGTCGATACCTGCTGCGGCAACCACAAGCAGCGCCCCACTATTCCGATCTGGCACATGCTCGACACGCCCTACCTCGAGGAGCTGGCCAAGGTTGGCATGCAGCCGGAAGACATCGACATCGTGCTGTGTACGCACCTGCATGCCGACCACGTCGGCTGGAACACGCGCCTCGTTGACGGCCGCTGGGTGCCGACGTTCCCGAACGCGCGCTACGTCATGGGCCGGTTCGAGTACGACTACTGGGCAAAAGTGCACGCCTCCAATCCGCCGGTGCCGATCAATCGCGGGTCGTTCACCGACAGCGTGCTGCCGGTGGTCGAAAGCGGCCAGGCGATGATGGTGCCCGACGATTTCCGCGTCGACATCGAGCTCGGCGAAGGCGTCTGGCTCGAGTCGTCACCCGGACATTCGGCGGGCCATGTGTGCGTCCACGTGCAGGCCGGCGGCCGCCACTGCCTGTTGTCCGGCGACGCCATCCATCACCCGGTGCAGTTCACTCACCCCGATGTCGCAATCGCCGCCGACTACGATCGTGCGCAGGCGGCGGCAACGCGACGCCGGCTGTTCGGCCGATATGCCGAGACCGACACCATGCTGCTGACGCCGCACTTCCCCGAGCCGACTGGCGGCTGGATCACCCGCCACCGCGACAATTTTCGCTTCAGATTTCTCCAAACCTGAAAGGCAGCATTCGGTCTCCGCAGAAGCGCCCGGCGAGCACCATTGACTTCGGATTTTGGCGGGCGCACGTTTGATGAAACGTTTCATCGAGAGGAAACGACCATGAAAATCTGGCACCAAAGTTATACGGATCTGACCAATCTGCCCGGCTATCGGGCCATGCTTGCCGAGCACGCGGCCCGCGTTGGCGCCAAGGACACGGTGGTCGACCTGCATGGCCTGAGGCCCGGCA
>CAZIGW010000069.1:0-14244 GCA_964538565.1 uncultured Hyphomicrobiales bacterium
ATTGTAGAGGTCACGGAATATCTGAACGTCGTCACGGAACCCGTTGACGAAGAAGTTCGCGCTCGAGTCGACGCCGCGGATGACGAGCTCGTCGCGATTTCCTTCGCCCTGATGTACCGCCACGCCCGGAACGAAGCGCGCGACGTCCGTGAGGTTCTGGAAGCTCTGGTCGCGGATGAAATCCTTCGTCACCACGGAGATCGACTGCGGGATGTTGATCAGCGGCGTGTTAACCTTGGTGGCGACGGACGTGCTGTTCGCATAGACGCCGACGGTTCCGGTCTGCGCATCCTGGCTGCTCGCCGGGACTGCCGGAGTTGTCGGCGCGGACGGCGTCGGAGCAGGCATCGCAGTGCGTGTGCGGGCCGCTGCCGTGCCGGAGCGCGCGCTCTGTTGTGTCCGTTGGCGGCGCTGCGTTCGTTTCGGCTCTTCGACCTCGACCGGGGGAAGCTGCGAGGCGCCCGACTGCGCCGCAGGAGCCGGCTGCGTTGCTTGTGCATGCGACGGCGTCTGGCTTCCGAAGGTGAGCGCGACATAACTCACTGAGAGGAGCACCGCCTTCGTAAGGACATTGATCGCGCGGTTGTGATTCTGCAGAACTGTCATGACATCCACCAATGCTCGCAAGCCCGCGAGCGTGAGACCTCACGAGAATCTCTCTATGCGGTACTTTCGACTCGTGTCCTGCACAAAATTTTTTGATGCAGGCGGAATAAATTCGGACGTCGTCACCCTTGAACTTCTCTAACGAGAATCGTGCGGAAGTCGTTCGTCGCGACAGATATTTGATCGAACCGGCGCCATCGATCCGATCAACATGTCCGATCTCTGGATCAGTTCTAATCTGGAAAAAAGTGTTGATGGACATGCTGCCGATGCGGCACATGCTGACGGCGCGCTGAGCGACTTGCCGACCGACCACGCTGATTGGATTTGTTCAAAGGAGTGATGGTGCAGGTCTTGCAGCCGGTGCGCTGTCTTGGTCGGGGATCTGTGCCAACGGGCACGCCGGCGACGCGAAAGGATTTTTGCAGGCAATGCTCTGCGTGATCGGTGGTGCAGCATGCGGTTGAGATTCGTTCAGGCAGCGGCGGGGAAGGTGCGCGGAGTCGTTCTCGTCAGGGTCATGCTGGCTTTCGCGGTGGTGCTCGTCGTGTTCGGCCACGCTCCTGCCCTCGTTGCCCAGTCGCCAGCCGCGCCGCCCGACGTCTCTGCGCCCTCACTCAGGTCGGTCGCGGTCGGATTGCGCGAAATGTCCCCGTGGTCGATGTTCATGTCGGCGACGATCGTCGTCCAGGCGATCATGGTCGGGCTCGCGTTCGCCTCGCTCGTCACATGGACGATCTTTGTCGCCAAGACCATCGAGCTGTCCCTCGCCAGGAGCCGGCTCAGCAAGGCGCTGCGCATTTTCTCGTCGGCGCGGACGCTCGATGAGGCGCTGTCGGCCCTTCCCGGTCAGAGCATCGTGCGCGGATTTGTGGCCGCCGCGATCAACGAAGTGCGGATGTCGAGCGATCTGGAGGGCATCAAGGAGCGTGTGGGATCGCTCTTTGCCGAGATCATCAGCGCCGAGGCGCGACGCATTCGCATCGGCATGAGCCTGCTGGCGACGATCGGCGCAACCGCTCCGTTCGTCGGTCTGTTCGGCACGGTGTGGGGCATCATGAACAGCTTCATCGGCATCTCGAAGCTGCAGACCACGAACCTCGCCGTCGTCGCTCCCGGCATCGCCGAAGCGTTGCTCGCGACCGCCATGGGCCTGTTCGCGGCCATTCCGGCGGTGATCATCTACAATCATTTCGGCCGTGTGACGAAAGGATACCTGGAGCTGGTGCGGCGGGCGGCGGGCGCGACGTCCCGCCAGCTTTCCCGTGATTTCGAGCGCGCAAGCGCGGAGCCGATGCGGCGTGCTGCGGAGTAGCGCATGGCAGTCTCGGTCACCGACAGCGAGAGTGACGACGACGATTTCGCGGAGACCCACGAAATCAATGTCACGCCCTTCATCGACGTCGTCCTGGTCCTGCTGATCATCTTCATGGTGGCGGCGCCGCTGTCGACGGTCGATCTGCCCGTCGACCTGCCGACGTCGAGCGCCGTGCCGCAGACGCGGCCCGACAAGCCGACCTACGTCTCGATCAAGTCGGATCTCGCGGTCGCCATCGGCGAAACGCCGGTGAAACGCGTCGATCTCGTGCGCACACTCGACAGCCAGAATCCGGACAAGAGCCGTCGGATATTTCTTCGGGCCGATCGCGCCGTTTCCTATGGCGACATGATGGACGTGCTCGAGATTCTTCGCCTCGGGGGCTACACCAAGGTGGCGCTTGTCGCCCTCGAAGGGCGGACGGTGCCGGAGACGGCCGCACCGGCAAAGCGATGACGAGTCCCCCTCCCGTGCCGGTGCATCTTGTCGATCAGCGCAGCCGCAAGTCGGTCTGGGCCCTGGCCGCCGTCTTGGCGCTTTGCGGCCATGTCGCGCTCGCCGCGTTCGCGATCAAGGAACTGCGTGAGGAGCCGGACGACGAGGAACTCGGCGCCCCTGGGATCGTCATCAGCGTCGACTTGGCCTCGCCGGCGGCCGAACCATCGGAGGCGCCGCCCGGGCCGGAGAGCGAGGCCTCCGCCGCAACTGCCCCGGTGGTCGAGCAGAACACGACCGAGAAGGACGTGGACCTTCCGAAGGAAGCCCCGGTCGAGACCGACGACCCCGACCGGCTGGTCACGACCGACACCTCGAAGCTGCCGGACGATGAGGCCCCCACCATCAAGAACAAGGCCATGAAGCCGACGGAGCAGTCGGTGGCGCAGGAAGCAACCGCGCCGCCGGTCGTCGAGACTCCGCCGAAAGCCGAGAAGTCGACGACGCCCGACCAGGGCACAGGGCAGGCGCGCCAGCGCACGCGGGTGAGATGGCAGAAGGAGCTCGTCGCGCACCTGGACAGGTACAAGCGCTATCCCCCCGACCGCCGTCAGATGAGCGCAGAGGCTCTCGTGACCTTGACGCTCGATCGGGCCGGACGCGTCCTCGCGGCAACCATCGCCAAGAGTTCCGGCGATGCGGCGTTCGACCGGGCGGCGATCAGCATGGTCGAGCGCGCGAGCCCGGTCCCTGCGCCGCCGCCCCTCATCGCCGACGAAGGTCTGACCTTTTCGCTGCCGGTCGTCTTCAGGAAGAATCGCCAGTGATGTGCCGGTTCACACAGCGAGAGCGCGATCTCGCGCACGACCGGCATCCGCGCTTGCGGATCGCGCGCTACAGCGCCCAGACCGCGAGCGCCGCGATGACCACGAGCGCCGCACCGACGACCGCCGCCAAGGTCAGCGGGGAGTCCTGCCAGGATGTTTCCTGCCAGGAAGCCTCGTGCCATGACGGGTCGTGCGGATCATGTCGTTCAGAATGCATCGACATGCGATGCCCCTTCGAAGGCCAAACGCCGCGGGCGCGCCCGCGGGACGTCCGCTTGCCGATCGGCCGGCAGCGGGATGAAGCGCCTCCCAGAGCAGAACCAGCACCTTACCCGAAGGTTCCGGCAGATTTGCGGCGATGCAATACGAGAATGTCGCAGCGTTGTGGCCGGCCGACCCGAATCCCGCGTCGTGCGGCAAGCCTCGCGCGGCGGGCCCGCCCCGACCGCCGGAACTACCGCTTGCATCGCGCTCCGCGCCGGGCGAGGCACACGGGTCGACAATCGATCCCGAGTCGTGCCTTGCCGGTCGAAACCGCGCGCATCGAAGAGACGATCCGCCGCCTTCTCGCCGCAGCCGGCGAGGACAGGACGCTGAGCCCGACCGATGTGGCGCGGGCGCTCGCGCCCGATCCCGAGTGGCCCGCGCTCCTGCCGAAGCTGCGCCGCACCGCCGTCGCGATGGCGCTTGCCGGCCGGCTCGTGATCTATCGCAAGGGCAAGCCGGTCGATCCGACCGATTTCAAAGGCGTGTGGCGCATGGGGCTGCCGCGCCAGGATTGAGGCCACAGGCGCCGGCCGGGGGGATCGGGCAATCTCCTCCGGGATCTTCAGCCGCCGTTCGGGCCGGGAAAGAGGGCAGAGCTCTTGCCGGTCGCCCAATAGGTCACGAGCCCGATCCACTCGTGCGTGGCGACGTCGGTGCGGGCAAGCCCTGCGGCGAGCGTCGCGAACGGATGGAGGAAATCGTCCGTCCCTTCCGTGCGCCAGTCGACCGGATAGGCCTCGACCGCGAATCCGGCCTTGCGGAAGGCGCCGATCGCGCGCGGCATGTGATAGGCCGAGGTGACGAGGAGCCAGCGTTCGCCCGCCTTCGGCGCGGCGACCTCCTTGCTGAAGACCGCGTTCTCGACCGTGTTGCGCGAGCGCCCCTCGAGCGTGATGCGCGCGCGCGCGATGCCGAGGCTCTCGAACAGCGGCAGCGCGAACTCGGTCTCCGCCGCGCCCCGGCGCAGCAGATTTCCGTTGCCGCCGCTGTAGAGGATGCGCGCCGACGGATAGCGCCGCGCAAGCGCGGCGACGGTCGTGATGCGTTCGGCCGACTCGTTGATCTGCGGCACGCCGCGCGCGCCCGAGATTTCCGGACCGATCGCCCCGCCGAGCACGACGATGCCGTCCGGCGCGCCGTGCGCAGGATCCCAGGGCGGGAAGCGTTGTTCCAGCGGGAAGATCAGCCAGTTGCCGAGCGGCGAAAAGCCCGCGACGGCGATGAGCACCGCGCTCGCGACGAGCAGGCGCCGGGCGGCCGTGCGAAAGCGCGTGCGCAGCAGGACGGCGCCCGCGAGGCCGAGCAGGACCAGAAAGTTGGACGGCACCGCGAAGAAGCCGGCCGCCTTGGAGAGAACGAAGAACATCCGCGCTCTCCGCCCGGGACCTACTTGCGGTTCTTCTTCCAGGTCTCGTAGCGCGCCTTGGTGTCGTCGTTCGCCGGGTAGAGGCCGGGCAGCTTCACACCCCGCTCGACCTCGCTGACGATGAAGGTCTCGAACATTTCGTGCTCGGCGCCCTCGTGCGCGACGAATTCGACGAGGTTTTGCGGAATGACGACCGCCCCGTCGTCATCCGCGACGATGATGTCGCCGGGAAAGATCGCGACGCCGCCGCAGCCGATCGGCTCCTGCCAGCCCACGAAGGTGAGACCGTTGACGGACGCGGGCGCCGCGACGCCGCCGCTCCACACCGGCAGGCCGCTCGCCAGCACGCCGACGCGGTCGCGTACGACGCCGTCGGTGACGAGCGCGGCGACGCCGCGCCGCTTCATGCGCATCGTGAGGATGTCGCCGAAGATGCCGGCCGAGGGGACGCCCATCGCGTCGGCGACGGCGACGCAGCCCTCGGGCATCTCCTCGATCGCCCCGCGCGTCGAGACGGGCTTCGCCCAGCTTTCCGGCGTCGCGAGGTCCTCGCGCGCGGGAACGAAGCGCAGGGTGAAGGCCGGCCCGATGATCCGCTCGCCGCCGAACACGAGCGGCTTCGGCCCGTTCATCCAGCAGCGCCGGATGCCCTTCTTCAGCAGCATCGTGGTGATGGTCGCGGTCGTCACCTTGCGCAGGACGTCGAAGGTCGCATTCATCGGGAACCTCAGCGTTGAGAGACAGTCAGGCGGGCCGCAATCCGATCCGCTCGTCGCGGCGGCGCAGCCAGTGAAGCAACGGGATCGAGAGAAGTACCATCCAGGCCTTGCCGACCACCTGGCCGGCGAGGAAGTCGAGCGAGCCGAAGGCGAGCCAGAGAAAGACGACCGAGTCGACCACGAGGCCGACGAGGCTCGATGCGATGACGGCGAGCACGAGCCGCCGGCGCGCGAGCGGCGTGTAGACCGCGAGGTCGGCGAATTCGGAGAGCAGGAACGCGACCGCCGAGGCGACGACGAGCGGGGCCGGAGCGAGCAGCGCCGAGACCGCGGCGCCGGCCAGAATGGCCGCGACGGAGACGCCGACACCGAGCCGGCGCTGCGCGAGGTCGCGCAACACGAGGGCGATGCCGATCATCAGCACGCCCGACGGCGCGTCGAGCCCCGGCGCGACCGGAACGACGCATGGGCCGCGCGGCGCGCAGACGGTGCCCGCGTGCCCGATCAGCCAGTTGGCGGCCGGAATGGTCAGGCCGAACAGGGCGAGAAAGATCACGCCTTCCCGGCGCCGACGCGCGTCGTTCGCCGTCATGCCCTCGCCTTCCATCGCGCGAATCCCTCCGCCCGCAGCCGGCAGGCCGGGCATTCGCCGCAGCCGTAGCCCCAGTCGTGCCGCCGCGAGCGGTCGCCCAGATAGCAGGTGTGGGTCTCCTCGACCAGAAGGTCGACGAAGGCGTCACCTTTGATCTGGTGCGCGAGCGCGAAGCTCTCGGCCTTGTCGATCCACATCAGCGGCGTGTGAATGACGACGGGGCGGTCCATGCCGAGCCGGAGCGCCACCTGCATGGCTTTCACCGTGTCGTCGCGGCAGTCCGGATAGCCCGAATAGTCGGTCTCGCACATGCCGGCGACGAGATGGCGGGCACCGCGCCGATAGGCGAGCGCGCCCGCGAAGACGAGGAAGACCAGGTTGCGCCCCGGCACGAAGGTGGTCGGCAGGCCGCCCACGGCCACCTCGATCGCGACGTCCCGGGTGAGCGCCGTCTCCGAAATGGCGCCGAGCGCGTCGAGCTTCACCACGTGATCCTCGCCGAGCCGCGCGCCCCAGGCCGGATCGAGCGCCGCCAGCGCGGCGCGCACGCGCGGACGCACCTCGAGCTCGACCGCGTGACGCTGCCCGTAGGCGAAGCCGACCGTCTCCACCCGGGCGAAGCGCGCGAGCGCCCAGGCGAGACAGACGGTCGAATCCTGGCCGCCGGAGAACAGGACAAGGGCGGTGTCTTCGTGCACGGGATCGGCTCGCTGCGAAATCCGGGATGGCATAGGGCGCATGAGGCCCCGCCGCAAGCGCGCCCTCAATCCCAGTCGGGCGCCCAGGAACCGTCGACGATGCGCCCGTCCGGCTGCGCCAGCGCGCGGATTTCCGCCATCTCGGCCGGTGTCAGCGCGAAGTCGAACACCGCCATGTTCTCCGACAGCCGCTCGACCTTGGAGGTGCGCGGGATGACGACCGCGCCCTGCTGCACGAGATAGCGCAGGGACACCTGCCCGGCGGTCTTGCCGTGCGCCTTGCCGATGCGCGCCAGCACCTGGTCGCCGCTCGCCCGGCCGCGCGCGATCGGGCTGTAGGCGGTGACGGCGAGCCCGTGCCGTTGCGTGGCGGCGACCACCTTCGACTGGTCGAGATAGGGGTGCCACTCGATCTGGTTGGTGACGAGCGGCTCGCGCGACAGCCTCACCGCCTCGTCGATGAGTTCCACCGTGAAGTTGGAGATGCCGATGTGCCGGGCGTAGCCGACCTCCTTCATCCTGCACAGCGCGTCGAGCGTCTCGGCGAGCGGGATCTGCCGGTTGGGCCAGTGGACGAGCAGCAGGTCCACTTCGGACATGCGCAGCCGCGCCAGGCTCTCCTTGACCGAGCGCTCGAGGTCGCGCGGGGCGAGATCGCTCTGCCAGACCTTGGTCGTCACGAACGCCTCGGCCCGCTTCACGCCCGAGGCGCGCAGCCCCTCGCCCACCTCGCGTTCGTTCTCGTAGATGCGGGCGGTGTCGATGTGACGGTAGCCGAGCCGCAACGCCTGTTCGACGACGCGCGAGCAGGTGCGCCCGCGCAGCTCCCAGGTGCCGAGCCCGATCGCCGGGATTCGCGCCCCATTGGCTTCCACGACGTGCATAGGGTCTCCGCCGGCGTCATGCTGCTCCGATTCCCGGAGACATTACACCGGCGGATCGCCCCGGCCGCAACAGGGGCGTGAGGCCGTTGCAGCCTGTCAGCGGTCCCACTGCGGCGCGTGCGGGGGATTGACCACCCGCCCGTCGGGCCGCTTGAGCTTGCCGATCTCGGCCATCTCTCCGTCGCTGAGCGAGAAATCGAAGATGTTCAGGTTTTCGCTCAGCCGCTCGCGCTTCGAGGTGCGCGGGATGACGATGATCCCCTGCTGCACCAGATAACGCAGCGCCACCTGGCTCGCGCTCTTGCCGTGCGCCTTCGCGATGCGGACGAGGGTTTCGTCGGCCGGAACCTTGCCGCGCGCGAGCGGGCAATAGGCCGTCACTGCCAGGCCGTGCCTGCGGCACGCCGCCAGCACCTTCGTCTGGTCGATATAGGGATGGACCTCGATCTGGTTGGTGACGAGCGGCTCGTCGGCGACCTGCACCGCCTCCTCGATCATGGCGACCGTGAAATTGGCAACGCCGATGTGCTTCGTGAGCCCGGCGCGTTTCGCCCGGCAGAGCGCGCCGACCGAATCCTTCATCGCCACTTTCGGGCTCGGCCAATGGATCAGCAGCAGGTCGACCCACGGGAGCTTGAGCTTCTCGAGGCTCTCCTCCAGCGACTTCTCGAAATCGCCCGGCGCGAGCTTGTCCCAATAGACCTTGGTGGTGAGAAAGACGTCCTCGCGCCGGACCCCCGATGCGCGCAGGCCCTCGCCCACTTCGCGCTCGTTGCCATAGCGCTCCGCCGTGTCGAGATGGCGATAGCCGAGGCGCAGCGCCGCGTCGACCATCTCGACGCAGGTGGCCTCCTTCAGCGTCATCGTGCCGAAACCGACCGCCGGAATGCGGGCGCCGTGAGCTTCAACGATTTGCATGAATGTCCTCCACTCGCCGGGCCGGACGGAACGCCCCGCTCCGGTCCACTCTCAGGCGTCGGCCACGCAAGACCGGCGCGAACGCGCTGCGGCCAAGGTCTTAGAGCGGCTTCGGCCGCAGGGGAAGCCGGCTTTTGCGCCCCTCGGGCCGCGGCCAGCGCGGCGCACGGCCCGACCGTCTCGCCTTGTGTCCCGCGAAATCGAGGCCGAACATCATGCTTTCACGCCTGCCAAGGGAGCAATTGATGAATGAACAGCTCAACTGGTGGCCATTCGGTCCCTGGCTCAATCTCGCGCCGAGCCGGCTGAGCCAGCCGATCCTGCCCGACTGGTCGATGCAGCACGTCGACGTCAACTTCGCCGGAAACCCGGCGATCGAAAAGGACGTGGTCGGCAAGGTCGCAAGCTACGGCAAGCAGCTCGGCATTCTCACCGATGCCGTGCTGGCGCTCGCCGACGGCTCGGTTTCCGAACGCGAGGCGTGCCTCGCGCGCCTGCGCGCGGTGGCCGAGCGCATCGCCGAGATCAAGACCGAGCACAAGGGCGATCTCGCGGAAGCCGCGCGCGCCGCGCTGGACTCCCTCGCCAGGGCCGATCCGGCGGCGGCGCGTCGGCTCGCCGCGCAATATGCGACGCGCGGCCAGCACTGATTTCGCTCCGCCATCTTCGGCGCCGGCGACCGGCCCCGGCCGGCAGCTCACTTCGCGTCGTGGAAGATGACGCCGAGCGTGTGGCGGCAGCCCGAGCGTAGCCGGCTCACGCCGTGCCGCGTGGTGACGCGGTAGCTGCCGCGCGCGCCCGCCACCGGTCGGTGATGGACCGGGAAGACCACGCCGTCTCCCTGCCCGAGCGGCACGACTTCGACCCGCGACTGCATGCGCGGCCGCTGCTCGGTCAGGGCGAATTCGCCGCCGGTGAAGTCGCGTCCCGGAACGGACAGCAGAAATGCGACCTGCAGCGGAAAGACGTGCTCGCCGTAGAGGTCCTGGTGCAGGCAGTTGTAGTCGCCTTCGCGGTAGCGCAGCAGCAGCGGTGTCGGGCGGGTCTGGCCGGTGCGATGGCAGCGGTCGAGAAAGGCCGCGTGCGCCGGCGGATAGACGACGTCGATCCCCATCCGCTCGTTCCAGCGGTTGGCGATGGCGGCGAGCGGCGGATAGAGCGCCGTCCTGAGATTCACCACCAGATCGGGCGGCGGATCGGCGAAATACTTGTATTCGCCGCGGCCGAAACCGTGGCGCGCCATGATGATGTGACTGCGAAAGCGCGCGTCCTCGTCGTAGAGACGCGTGAGCGCTTCACATTCCTCCGCGCTCAGGACCGCGGCGGCTACCGCGCAGCCGTGCCGGTCGAGGTCCGTGGCGATGCGTTCCCAGTCGAGACGCGAGACGCGGTCGGCGAGGGTCGCCGCCGGCCGCTCGTGTCCGGGCGCCGTCGCCGCCCGGCTCACGACGTCGCCTCGCGCGTGAGCAGGGCGCGCTTGCGTTCGATGCCCCAGCGATAGCCGGAGAGCGATCCGTCGGTCCGCACCACGCGATGGCAGGGGATCGCGATGGCGACCGGATTGGCCGCGCAGGCCTGCGCCACGGCGCGGACCGCCTTCGGGGCGCCGATGCGCTTCGCGATCTCGCTGTAGGTCGCGGTGCGGCCCGGCGGGATCTTGCGCAGCGCCTGCCACACCCGCTGCTGGAACGCGGTTCCGCGCACGTCGAGCGGCAGCTCGAGACCGCTGGCCGGCGCCTCGACGAAACCGACCACGCGGGCGACCCATTGCTCGAAGGCCTCGTCGCCGCCGATCAGCTGCGCCTTGGGAAAGCGGTCCTGGAGGTCGCGCACCAGCTTCTCCGGATCGTCCCCCAGGAAGATCGCGCACACGCCCTTCTGGGTGGCCGCGACCAGGATCGCGCCGAGCGAACATTCGCCGACCGCGAAACGGATCGACTGCCCACAGCCGCCGGCGCGGAAGTCGGTCGGGGTCATGCCCAGGACCTCCGGGGCGGCCGCGTAGAACCGTCCGTTGGAACCGAACCCGGCGCGGTAGATCGCCTCGGTCACCGTCCCGGCGCGCGCGAGCTCCTCGCGCATGCGCTTGCTCCGGTGCTGCGCCGCATAGGCCTTGGGGGTGACACCGGTGACCGCCTTGAACAATCGGTGAAAATGAAACCGGCTGACCCCCGCCGCCTTCGCCAGCCGGTCGAGGCTCGGCATCTCATCGGCCCGCTCGATCAGGCGGCAGGCCTTGGCGACCGCCCGCGCGTGGCGCTCCCCGAGCCCGGCCTCCCCGGGCCGGCAGCGCTTGCAGGGCCGAAATCCGGCGCGCTCGGCTTCCGCGCCGGTCGCGTAGAAGCGCACGTTCTCGCGCCGCGCGAGCCGCGCCGGGCAGGACGGCCGGCAATCGACCCCGGTGGTGCGCACCGAATAGACGAACGAGCCGTCCGCGCGCGGGTCGCGGGCGACGACCGCCGCCCAGCGATCCTCGTCCGTCACGGGGCGCAGCCGCCCCGAGGGTGGGTTTTGCGTCATCATCGCCATCACGTTCATATCGGAAGTCCTTCGATCGAGACGAGCCCCTTGCTCGTGTCGATCCAACGTGGCCTCCGCGGAGGATTCCCGCACTCCGCGCCTTGCTTTCGAATTCGGAAAGGCAGCGCAACCGCCCCGGTAACGCGGTGCGATCCGCGAGGGGCGCCCACGCCTTGGTGCCCCCGACCAAGAGATCGCGCTGCCGGGCGGCAGAATTATCGCCCCCGCGCGCAACGATCGGCCCGGTGCTCCGTTTAGTACCTGCTGCGGCCCCCATGCCTCGGTCGTCACGCCGAGCATGGGCGAAAGGTCGACGGAGATGCCGAACACGATCTACCCCCTGCCTGCTACCTCTCCGCCCCCGCAGGTTCCGCCCTCGGGCGCCGCCGGCGTCGGGCTCCTGACGGCGATCGTGGCCGCGGTGGTGACCGTGGCGGCCCTGTACGTCGCGCGCGAGGTGCTGCTGCCGATCACGCTGGCGCTGCTGCTGAGCTTCGTGCTCAGCCCGCTGGTCGAACTGCTGCGCCGGCTTCGGCTCGGCCGCGTCCTCTCCGTGGTGGTCGCCGTCGTCCTGGCGCTCGGCATCATTCTCGCCATCGCCACCGTCCTCGGAACGCAGGTGGCCGACCTCGCCAAGGACGTTCCGCGCTACCAGACCACGATCGAGCGCAAGATCGGCAACCTCCGGGACATCACCGTCAAGCAATTCTCGGGGGTCATCGGCGGCCTGGGCCATCAGCTCGCGGGACCCGGCCAGCAGGGCTCGGCGGCCCAGCCATCCAACCCCTCCGAGACGGGCACGCAGACGCAAGCGGAGAAGCCCGTTCCGGTCGTGGTGACCGAGCCCGCCCCGTCGGCCCTGCAGATCGGCGAGAAGGTGCTCACGCCGCTGCTCAACCCGGTCGCAACCGCCGGCATCATCCTGGTGGTCGCCATCTTCACCCTGCTGCAGAAGGAGGACCTGCGCGACCGTGCGATCCGCCTGTTCGGGTCGGGCGACATGGAACGCACGACGGTCGCGATGGACGACGCGGCGGAGCGGCTCAGTCGCTATTTTCTCATTCAGCTTGGGCTGAACACGAGCTTCGGCGTGATCGTCGGGGTCGGGCTCTCCTTCATCGGGGTGCCGAGTCCCGTGCTGTGGGGCATCCTCGGCGCGCTGTTGCGCTTCATCCCGTACATCGGATCGTGGATCGCCGCCGCGCCGCCGATCGTTCTGGCGGCGGCCGTCGAGCCGGGCTGGTCGATGGCGATCTGGACCGCCGTGCTCTACGCCGTCACGGAAGTCACGATGGGGCAGCTGATCGAGCCCCTGGTCTACGGACACAGCACCGGGCTCTCGCCCATCGCGGTCGTGGTCGCGGCGATCTTCTGGACCTGGATCTGGGGACCGGTCGGGCTGATCATTTCGACGCCGCTCACGCTGTGTCTGGTCGTCCTCGGCCGCTACATCGAACGCCTCGAATTCTTCGACGTGCTGCTCGGCGACCGCCCGGCGCTGTCACCGGAGGAGAGCTTCTACCAGCGCATGCTGGCCGGCGACCCCGATGAGGCCGAGGAGCAGGCGGAGCGCTATCTCAAGGAGCACTCGCTCTCGTCCTATTACGACGAGGTGGCGCTGAAGGGACTGAGACTCGCCACCAGCGACATCGTGCGCGGCGCCCTTCCGCCGACCAAGGTCGAGCTTCTGCGGGATTCGGTCGCCGAACTGGTCGGCGACCTCGCGGCCTATGAGGATACCGAGCCCCGTCCGGCCGGCGAGAAAGAAAATGAAGCAGAAAAAAAGGAGAAAGTCCTCGACCCGGACGCCGGGCCTTCACCGGACCGGCAGTCTGCTTCCGGACGATTGTCGCCAACCGGCAGGGTCCTCGACCGGACGCGGCTGGCGCCGGAGTGGCAAGGCGAGTCGGCGGTCCTGTGCGTCGCCGGAAGCGGACCGCTGGACGAAGCGGCTTCCATCATGCTCGCCCAGTTGCTCGACAAGCACGGGCTTGGCACGCGGGTGGTGCCGCACGAAGCCGTCTCCCGCAGGAGCATCGCGGCCCTCGACGTCAGCGGAACCGCAATGGTGTGCATCGCCTACGTCGACATCCGCGGCAATCCGGCCCACCTGCGCTATCTGCTCAAGCGCCTGCGCGATCGCCTGCCCAAAGCGCCGCGGCTGGTCGGGCTCTGGCCTGCGCACGATCCGATCCTCCGGGACGAGGTGCTGCGCAGCCAGGTCGGCGCCGACGACTACGTGAGCGCGTTCGGTGACGCGGTGGAGGCCTGTCTCAATGCCGCCGAGCGGGCGTCCGGTCAGTCCGCGCAGCCCGCGTCGAACGAGGGGCGGGCCGAGGCAATGGCCGCGAGCGCGCGCTGACGAAACGGTCGACACCCCCTGCGGATCAACTCGTCTTCTCGAAGATCTCCCGCCCGATGAGCATGCGGCGGATCTCGCTCGTGCCGGCGCCGATCTCGTAGAGCTTGGCGTCGCGCAGCAGGCGGCCGGCCGGATAGTCGTTGATGTAGCCGTTGCCGCCGAGACACTGAATCGCCTCGAGCGCCATCCAGGTCGCGCGTTCGGCGGCGTACAGAATGGCGCCGGCGGCGTCCTCACGCGTGGTGCGGCCTGCGTCGCAGGCGCGCGCCACCGCGTACACGTAGGACCTGGCGGCGTTCATCGTCACGTACATGTCGGCGAGCTTGGCCTGCACGAGCTGGAAACGGCCGATCGGCTGCCCGAACTGCTCGCGCTCGTGTACGTAGGGCACGACGAGGTCCATGCACGCCTGCATGATGCCGAGCGGGCCGGCCGAGAGCACGACGCGCTCGTAGTCGAGCCCGGACATGAGCACGTTGACGCCGTTGCCGACGGCGCCGAGCACGTTCTCGGCCGGCACCTCGCAGTCCTCGAACACGAGCTCGCCCGTGTCGGAGCCGCGCATGCCGAGCTTGTCGAGCTTCTGCGCGGCGGAAAGTCCCTTGAAGCCGCGCTCGACCACGAACGCCGTGATGCCGCGCGCGCCGGCGGTCGGATCGGTCTTGGCGTAGACCACCACGACGTCGGCGAGCGGTCCGTTGGTGATCCACATCTTCGATCCGTTGAGGACGT
>CAZIGW010000070.1:0-22915 GCA_964538565.1 uncultured Hyphomicrobiales bacterium
ATCATCGTCACCGGCCCGACCGGATCGGGCAAGACGACGACGCTGGCGGCCTCGCTCGCGGTCATCAACCAGCCGCTGCGCAAGATTCTCACGGTCGAGGACCCGGTCGAATACCAGATTCCCGGCGTCAATCAGACGCAGGTGCATCCGGCCATCGGCCTGACCTTCGCGTCGGCGCTTCGCTCGTTCCTTCGGCACGATCCCGACGTCATCATGGTCGGCGAAATGCGCGACGCCGAGACGGCGCACATCGGCGTGCACGCCTCGCTCACCGGCCACCTCGTGCTGACGACGCTGCATACCAACACGGCCGCCGGCGCCGTCCCGCGGCTGATCGACATGGGGGTGGAAAGCTTCTTGCTCGCCTCGAGCGTGCGCGCGATCGTCGGGCAGCGGCTCGTGCGCATTCTCTGTCCCGATTGCCGCGTGCCGCACCGTCTCGCCGCCGACGACCTCGCGCAGGATCCGCGCTACGCCGCACTCGGGTTCGCGGCGGGCGACGTCATCCATCGGCCCAGGGGCTGCGAATGGTGCGGGTACAGCGGCTTTCGCGGACGCAAGGGCGTGTTCGAGGTGGTCGAGGTGACGCCCGCCGTGCGCCGCGCGATCAGGCCGGACGTCGACGCCACCGAGCTCGAGCAGATCGCGCGCAGCGAGGGAATGACCACCATGACGGAAGACGGGATCGCGAAGTGCCGCGCCGGCCTCACCACGATCGACGAGATCTTCCGCGTGAGCGCGAGTCTGTAGGACCATGCCGGTGTTCCGCTATCGCGCCGTGACGCCTGCCGGAGAGGTGGTGGTCGGCGAGGTCGAAGCGCCGACGCGCGAGGAGGTGATGCGGCGGATCGAGTACCTCGGACATCTGCCGATCGAGGCCGAACCCGCCGGCAAGCGGGTCTTCGAACTCGGGAAGGGCCCCTCGGCCCGACCGCCGCGCGCCAGAGAGATCACGGTGTTCATGCGGCAGCTCGCGGTGCTCGTCGGGGCGGGGCTCACGCTCGAGGCGGCGCTGCAGACGCTCTCGGACGACGCGGAGAAGAGCGCCGCGCGGTTCGCCGCCGGCCTGCGCTCCTCGATCGCCTCGGGCGAGAGCTTTGCCGATGCGCTCGAAACGCGCTCGGGCGCGATCGAACCCGCCTACGTGGCGATGATCCGCGCCGGGGAGGCGTCCGGAAAGCTCGACGTCGTGCTGCGCGCCATCGTGGAGGACCGGACGCGCCGCGAGGCGCTGACCGAGCGCATCCGCGCGGCCGTCGGCTACCCGCTGTTCCTGATCGGAGCGGCGGTCGTCATCCTCTTCTTCTTCATGCTGTACGTCGTGCCGCAGTTCGAGCCGGTGTTCCGTGACCTCGGCGGACGGCTCAACGCCGGCGCCGCCTTCGTGCTGACGGTCTCGACCGGGCTGCGCGCACACCTCGATCTCGTGCTCGGCGGGATGCTGGTGAGCGCCCTTGTCCTCTGGTGGGTGCTGCACGCGCGCGAGCGGCGCGCCAGGATCCTCGCGGTTCTGGCGGCCATTCCGGGCGTGGCCGGAACCGTGCGCGACCGGCAGACCGCGCGCATCATTGCGACGCTCGGGTTGCTCGTGGCCAATGGCGTCGCCCTGCCGGCGGCGCTGAAGATCCTGCGCGAGGTGGTCGGCGATCCGCGGCAGGTCGCGGCGGTCGACCGCCTGCACGAGCAGGTGCGCAACGGCCGGCGCTTCACCGAGGCGCTCGCCGATTCGGAGCTTCTGCCGCCGCTTGCGGTGCGCATGCTGCGGATCGGCGACGAAACCGGGGACCTGCCGTCGATCGCCGCGCACGCCGCGCATTTCTACGAGCAGCGGCTCAGCGCCGGCCTCGACCGCCTGATGGGAGCGGTCGGACCGGCCGCCATCATCCTCGTGAGCGTTGTCATCGGAGCGTTAATTATTTCGATTATGAGCGCCCTTCTGAGCATCACGGAACTCGCCCGATGACGAACGCCGGCCATTGTTTCGCGCCGAAATCGCTGCGCAGGGCCATGTCCGCGGCGGCGCCCGGATACACCTTGATCGAGATGCTCGTCGTGCTGACGATCATCAGCCTGATCCTCGGCCTCGTAGGCCCGCGGGTGCTGAGCTATCTCGGCGAATCGAAGGTGAAGACCGCCAAGCTGCAGATCGAGAGCTTCAACTCGGCGCTCGACCTGTTCTATCTCGACACCGGCCGCTATCCGACGACCGCCGAGGGGCTGAGCGCGCTGGTGCAGCCGCCGAGCGACGTCGAGATGTGGAACGGGCCGTACGTCAAAGGCGGCCGCGTGCCGCTCGACCCATGGGGCAACGCCTACATCTACCGCGCGCCGGTCGATCATTCGCCGCCCTACGCGATCGTCTCGCTCGGATCGGACGGGCGCGAGGGCGGGAGCGGGACGGCCGCCGACATTTCCAATGTGGAGCGCTGACCGTCGGGCGGGGTTCACGCTGATCGAAGTCGTGGCGGTGATGCTCATCGTCGCGCTGGTGGCCTCGCTCGTGGTCGCGGCGACGCCCGGCACCGGTCGCGGCGGACTGAAGGCGCTGGCGTTGCGGACGGCAGCGCTTCTGCGGCGCGAACGGCTTGCCGCCATGCTGAGCGGGAGCGTGCGGCGCGTTTCGCTCGACGAGGAGCGTCGCGTGCTCGTCGCGGACGACGGCCGTGGCGTTGCGATTCCGCGCGACGTCACGCTCGACGTGCTGGGGGCGAGCGAGCGGTGGTCGGGACGGCTCGCGGTCGCGCGATTCGATCCCGACGGCGGATCGTCGGGGGCCGTGCTCAAGCTGTCGCGCGAAAGGGCTGGTTATGAGATCCGGGTCAACTGGTACACCGGCGGTGTCTCGATCCTCGCGCCGGATGCGCACTAGCGCGCGCGCCGGCTTCACCTTGCTCGAAGCGCTGGTCGCGCTCACGCTGGTGCTCGCCTTCGCGGCGGCGCTCGGCCCGCTGCTGTTCACGGCCCGCCGCACCCTGGCGCACGCCGAGCAGCGGGTGGCCGCGCAGGCGCTGCTGCGCACGCTGATCGAGGCGCCGCGCGATCGCTCGCGCCTGTCCGGCGCGCCGGTCTCCGGAGAGGCCGCGGGCCTGCAGTGGCGGGTTGCCGCCGAGCCGATCTTCGTCGCGGCGCTGGTGCCGCCGCCGGCGACACAGCCGGCCGCAGGGGAGCAGAAGCGCGAGCACCCCCGATGGATCGCCTACCGGCTCGTCGCCTCCGTGTCGTGGGGGCCCGGCGAGGTGGTGCGGGCTGAAACCGTACGGCTCGCGAAGGCGCCATGACGGGGTCGGGCGCAATGACATGGCTCGGCCGCCGCGATTTCCGCAGTCTCGCCGGTTTCACGCTGGTCGAGGCGCTCGCGGCGCTGGCGATCGCCTCGGTCGTCGTCATGGGCACGTCCGCGCTGGTGCGCACCGTCGCGCTCAACTTCGATCGCGGAACGCAGGCCGTGGGCGATGCCGAACGCCTCGTGCGGGCGTCGGCGCGTCTCGCCGAGGATTTCGCCGCGACGCGCTTCGTGCGTGCCAAGGACGGATCGGAATGGTCCGCGCAGTTCGTCGGCGATCCGGCGCAGGTGCGCTTCCTCACGGCGGCGCGTGGAGGGAGCGCGCAGGCGAGTGCGGCCGACGAGGCGGTCGGATTGCGCATCGAGCGCGCGGGCGAATTCACGCGGCTGACGCAGCGCCGCGCCGCCTGGCCGGGCCCGCCGGTTCGCATCGACGGCCTCGCGCTCGGCGACGCGGTCGTGCTGCTCGAAGGCCGTTTCGACATGCGCTTCGCGTTCGCGCGCCTGTCGAGCGACGGCGGCGTGGTCTGGAGCGATCGCTGGAGCAGGCAGAGGGCGCTCCCGCGCCTCGTGCGGCTCGAGGTGCGCGACCGCCGGACCGGGGCGGATCTTCTGGCCGGCGCGGAATTCGCCGTGCGCGCCGACGCGCCGCCGGGCTGCGCCGCGCCTGACGCCTCGGTCTCCTGCCTGGGAGCCGGGGCCCGCAAGGACGACAGGCCGGCGGCGCGGAGCGAGGACCGATGAGGGCGAACGAAGACCGCCGCGGGATCGTGCTCGTGACCGTGCTCTGGGCGATCGTGCTGCTGTCGGCCCTGGCGATGGCGGCGGCCACGACGTTCCGCGGCTATGCGGGCGTGATGGCGGTGGAACGCGACGCGGTGCGCGCGCAAGGGTTGATCGACGCCGGGCTCGAGGTCGCGGCCGGAATTGCCTGGACGAGCGACAGACCGATGCGGGACTTCCGGACGACGCTCGCATTGCCGGCGGGCTCGGTGGCGCTGCGGCTCGATGACGAAGGGGGACGGATCGATCTCAACAAGGCGCCGATGCCGGTGCTCTCATCGCTGCTGCGCTCGGTCGGAGCGGCGCAGCCAGAAGCGCTCGCCCAACACATCGTCGACCAGCGCCGCCCGCCGGAAGGCGCTCCGCCTGCGGGGACTTCAGCGGCGAAAGACAATCCCGAGCAGAAAGAGGACGCGCCGTTCACCGACGTCCGGCAGCTCGCGCGCATTCCCGGCATGCAGCCCGAATGGATCACGGCGCTGCGCCCGCTCGTGACCGTCTTTGGCGACAAGACGATCAATCCGCTCACCGCGCCCGCCGCCGTTCTCGCGGCGCTGCCGGGCGTCGACCCGGCGCGGCTCGACGCCTTCCTCGAGACGCGGCGGCGCGATCCGACGGACGCCAAGAGACTCGCCGGCCTGCTCGGCGCGGCGGTCGAAGACTATCTGGGCGAGAGGACGCAGCAGACGCTTTCGGTCCGCATCCGCGCCACCTTGCCGGACGGCTACGGCGCGGGGGCGCGCGCGGTCATCGTGCTGCTGTCGGGGGATCGCGAGCCCTACCGCGTGCTCGCGTGGGACGGCGCGCGTGCGCCCGCCGATGAGACCGGGAGCCGTCCGTAGTCATGCGCGCGCCGACGACGTTGCACGAGTGGATCGAGCGGCTCGCCCGCATGGTGCTCGCATGGGGCGAGCGGCGGCGCAGCCGGCAGGCGCTGACGATCAAGCGGGAAGGGGACGCGTACGTGATGGCCGGCGGGGCCGACGACAAATCCGCCCGCCGCTTTCCGGCGTGCGGCCCGCTCGCCGCCGACGTGCGCGACCGGTTGCGAGGGCGTTTCATCGTCTGCGAATTGCCGGCCGACCGGGTGGTGGTGCGCACCGTGAAGGTGCCGGCGCGGGCGCGCGAGTTCGTGTCCGGCATCGTGCGCAACCAGATCGAACGGCTGGCGCCCTGGCCGGCCGATCAGGTGGCCTACGGATTTCTCGTCGCATCCGGCGAGGGCGACGGGGCTTCGCTCGACGTGCCGGTGGTGATGACGGCGCGCGCGGTCATCGATGCCGCATGCGCGGAACTCGCCGCGCTCGGGATCGTGGTCGACCGGGTGGTCGCGCCGGCGCGCAGCGTGCAGAACGAGGCAATGGCGCCGCTGTGGTCGCGCGCGGCGGACGTCGCGCGAGACGAGCTGCGTCGAACATCGCGCGCGCTCGCCGCGGGGCTCGCGGCCCTCGTGGTGCTCAGCCTCGGCCTCAGCGCCTGGGCGTTCGCGGCGGCGGCCTCCGTGCGCGGCGAGACCGAGGAGGTCTCGGCGCGCATCGCCGATCTGCGCCATCCGGGCACCCGCGCGGCGGGCGGGCCGAGTGCCGCCCCGCTCGGCGCGGCCGAACGGGCCTGGGCGGCGAAGCAGAACGCGCCGTCGGCCGTCGTGCTCATCGAGTTTCTCTCTCGCGCGCTGCCCGACACGGCCTACCTCACCGAACTGAGCGTTCAGAACGGGAGCGTGCGCATCGTCGGACTGACGAAGGACGCGCCGTCGCTGCTGCCGCCGCTCGAGCAATCGGGCCATTTCAAGGGCGCGCACTTCTTCGCGCCGACGACCCGCGGCCCGGGCGGCGAGCTCTATTGGTTTCACATCGAGGCGCGCGCCGATTTTGCCCTCGAACTGGCGCAGGACTGAACATGAGAAACCTCAACCGCGACGACACCATCGCGCTTGCGGCACTCGGGCTCCTCGTGTCGGCCTGCGTCGCTGCGCTCGCCGTGGCGTTCGGATTGTGGTTCGACGCGCAACAGGCGCTGGCGACCGAACAGGAGACATTGGCGCGGGTGGCGGCGGCGGCGCGCCGCGCGCCGGGCGGACAAGCCAGGCTCACCCGCGGAGCCGCGCCCGCGAGCGCCTTCCTCGACGCATCGAGCCAGGGCCTCGCCGCCGCACGGCTGCAGGCCTACGTGGCGGGTCTCGCCGGCAAGGCGGTTCTCGTTTCCTCCGGCGTGCAGCCGAACGCGCGCGAGGACGCCGGCGACACGATCCGGATCGAGATCAGCTTCGATTCATCCATGAAGGACCTGCAGCAGATGCTCTACCGGCTCGAAACCGGCACGCCCTACGTCTTCGTCGACTCGATCGTGGCGCGGCCGGCCGGTTCGACGCCCGAGACCGGGCAGGATCCGGTGCTGCGGGTGACGCTCGGCCTGCGCGCGATGTGGCGGAGGCCGGCGTGATGCATCGTCGCTCGGGGCCGAAGGCGGAGTCTTGCGGCGCGCGGGCGTGGAGGCCGGTCCTCGCCGTCGCGTCGCTGGTGCTCGCCGCGGCCCCCGTTCGCGCCGGGCAGTCGACGCCCGACAATCCGGTGGCGGCGCAGTCGCTCGAACGCCTGTCGGCGACGCGCGAACGGCCGCTGTTTTCCCCGACCCGCCGCCCGCCGGCGCCGCCGCCCCCGCCGCCGGCGATCAGCCGGGCCGCGCCACCGCCTCCCTCGCCACCGCCCGGCATCGCGCTGTTCGGGATCATCACGGACGCCCAGGGGCCGTTCGCCATGGTCCGGGTCGGCCCCGGCAAGATCCTGCGGCTGCGGCCGGGTGATGACGTCGCGGGCTGGCGCGTCGGGGCGATCGAGCCGCGCCGGCTCACCCTGACGAACGGGGCGCGCTCGGCGAGATTCGACCTGTTTGCGCCGCCAGCCGGCCGCGGCGCGGCCGTGCAGCGCGCGGCAGCTGCCGCACGCGAGCGAGGCAGGCCCGCGGCGCCCGAACTGCCCGATGCCGTGCCGGACCGCAACGGGCGCTACTCGCGCGATCCCGGTCCGGACGCCCCGGACAGCGCCGGTGACAGCCGCTATGCCGCGGAAGCGCCGGCCCTGGCGACGGGCTCGACCGCCCGGTGAGGCGCACGCGCTGAGCCGGTCGGTCGTCATCCGACTGTCATCGTATCGCCGATCGTCATGGATGGTCGTCGCTTTGTCATGAGATCGTTGTCTGCACGCAATAACTTGCCTTCCCAATGGTCTCCGTAGGCGCCCGCCTACGTCGTGTTCAGCAACAGAAACCCGACAGGGGGCATTCATGAAGAGACCGCTTGTGACTGCGGCAGCACCCTTGCTGCTCGTTGCCGGTTTCCTGGCCGGCCAACCCGGGGCCGCGGAGGCCGCGCCCACCGCGACCGCGTGCAAACTCGCCAACGGCATCACGCACGTCGTTCACATCCAGTTCGACAACGTCCACCTGCGGCGGGACAATCCCAACATCCCCTCCGACCTCGAGCAGATGCCCAATCTGCTGAATTTTCTCGGCCAGAACGGTATCGTCAGCGGCAATCATCACACCCCGCTGATCTCCCACACGGCGACCGACATCCTGACCGTGCTGACCGGCGTCTACGGCGACCGCATGGGCGTGCCGGTCTCCAACAGCTACGGCTTCTTCCGTCCGGACGGGTCGGTCGGCTTCTCCTCCTCGTTCCTCTATTGGACGACGCCGAGCAACGGCACGCTGGCGGCCGGCGACGGCAAGCCCAACATGCTGACCGCGGATGGCCGGAACGCGCCGGCACCCTGGGTCGCGTTCACGCGCGCCGGCTGCGACGTCGGCGCGTTCTCGATCGCCAACATCGAGTTCGAGACGATCCCCAACGACGTGAACAACGTCTTCGGACCGACCTCGCCGGAAGGCGTCGAGGCCAACAACAGCGCGCTGCGCGACAAGGCCAACGCCGATTTCCTCGGCATCGCCATCCATTGCGCGCAGAACAGCCCGCTGTGCAACAACACCCATTCCCGCCCGGACCTGTTGCCCGACGAGCCGGGCGGCTACACCGGTTTCAGCGCGCTGTTCGGCAATCTGCACGTGCAGCCGGTGATCTCGCCTTCCGGGCCGGTGAAGGACCTCGACGGCAACGTCATCCAGACCGCGCAGGGCAATCCCGGATTTCCCAACACCTTCAATCCGAGCGCCAGCCAGTCGCTCGGCTACGCCGCCACCATGCTCGAGGCCGGCGTGCCGGTCGTCTACGCGTACATCTCCGACGCGCATGACCGCCACACGGGCGCGGCGCACGCCTTTGGGCCGGGCGAGGCCGAATACGTCGCCCAGCTCAAGTCCTACGACGACGCCTTCGGCAAGTTCTTCGCCCGGCTCAAGAGCGACGGCATCACCAAGGACAACACGCTCTTCATCGTGACCGCCGACGAGAACGACCATTTCGTCGGCGGGCCGCCGAGCCCGGCCAACTGCGACGGCATTCACGTGCCGTGCACCTATGCGCAGATCGGCGAGATCGACGCGCTGCTCAACCGCCTGCTGATCACGCAGGCGAACAACGTCACGACCTTCAGCGTGCACAACGACGACGCGCCGACCGTGTACATCCGCGGCAATCCCGGCCCGACCGATCCGGTCACCCGGACGCTCGAAGCCGACATGAGCAAGCTCACGGCCGTCAACCCGATCACCGGCAACACGGATTCGCTGGCGGTGTTCCTCGCCGATCAGGCCGAGATGAAGCTGCTGCACATGGTGACCGCGAGCCCGGCCCGCACACCGAGCTTCACCCTGTTCGGCGACCCGGACTACTTCTTCCTCAACGGCGCCGCCACCAATTGCTCACAGCCGCCGGCCTGCATCGCCCTCGATCCCGGGTTTGCCTGGAACCACGGCGACGTGCAGCAGGACATCACGCGGACCTGGATGGGCATGGCCGGTCCCGGCGTGCGCCGGCTCGGCCGCAACGACGCGGTCTTCTCCGATCACACGGACCTGCGGCCGACGATGCTGGCGCTCCTCGGATTGCGGGACGACTACGTCCACGACGGCCGGGTGCTGGTGGAGATGCTCGACGAGCGCGCGCTTCCCAGGTCCCTCGTGCGCAATCGCGAGCAGTTCGTCGAGCTGGCCCGCGTGTTCAAGCAGCTCAACGCCCCGCTCGGATCGGTCGGCCGCAACAGCCTCGCGTTCGCGTCGAAGTCGATCACCGGAACGGACACGACCTACGCCCGGTATCTCGGCCTGATCGGCAATGTGACGCACGCGCGAGATGCGCTCGTCGCGCAGATCGGTTCCGCCCTCGACGGGGCTGCGTTCCACAACCGTCCGATCAACGAGCACCAGGCTCACGCGCTTGCCGAGAACGGCGAACGCCTCATCGACCAGGTCGAGGATCTCGTCCGCTCGCGGCAGGCGCGGGATCACGATCACGACGACCACGGACGGGAGCTCGACTGAGCCTCGACGTCGTCGCCAAACAGGCGCGGAGGAAGCCCACCGGCCGGGTGCCGGCGGGCTTCCGACGCGTTTTTCCGGACCCCGCCGCTGGTCCCTGAGCAATTGCGGCGTCGAGTGGGCGCGCGGTGTCGATCCCGCGGAGACGAACGCGGATCGGGGAGAGGGAGAACGTCGGGTGGTGCGGGTTGCGTCTGGAAGTGTGTGGCGTCGTGTCCTCGAATTCGGTGCGGTGACTGCGCTCTTGGCGAGTCTGCTCGGCTGCGGGGCGATGGATGGCCACCTCGCGATTCCATCGGATCCGGTCGACCCCGTACGCAACGCGGATCTCTCCGCCCGGTTTCCTTTCCGGGATCGCCAGCCCGCCGCCGGCGAGCAGAGCAGGCCGCTGTTGTTTCCCGGCTCCGATCTGGCGCCGTCCTCGCCTTCCTCGCGCGAGGCGGGGGCACGGGCGCGCGTGGCGTCCGCCGCCAACATGGCGATCGGCAAAGGTGACGGCGTCGAGTTCAATTTCGAGGGCGCCGACATCCCGACGGTGGCCAAGGCGCTGCTCGGGGACACGCTCGAGATGAGCTTCGTGGTCGATCCGCGCGTGCAGGGAACGGTGACGCTCGCCTCGGCCGGACCCATACCCCGGCAGGACGTGCTTCCGGTGCTCGAAAGCGTGCTGCGTATGTCGAATGCCGCCATGGTGCGCGAAGGAAGCCTGATCAAGATCGTGCCGATTCCCGAGGCGAGCGGCACCGGCAGCGTGAGCATGGGGGCCGGACAGGCCGGCTACGGTGTGTCGGTCGTGCCGCTGCGCTACACCTCGGCGGTGACGGTCGCGAAAATGGCCGAGAGCTTCCTGTCGCGGCCGGGCGCGATCCGCGCCGACGCGGCGCGCAACCTGCTGCTGATCCAGGGCACCACGCTCGAACGCCAGGGCGCGCTCGACGTGGTCGCGAGCTTCGACGTCGAGTGGCTGCGCAACCAGTCGGTCGGCCTCTATCCGCTCAAGTCGACCTCGCCGGAAACGATGATCCGCGAACTCGACCGCATCTTCGAATCCGGCGAGGGCGGGCAGGGCCAGGGCGTCGTGCAATTCCAGCCGGTGTCGCGCATGAACGCCGTGATGGTGGTGACCAAGAATTCCAAGCTGCTCGACCGCGCCACCCAGTGGATTCGCCGCCTCGACCGCTCCGACACGAGCGGCACCACGCTGCGCACCTACCGGCTGCGATACGGAAATTCGCAGCAGGTCGCAAAGATCCTCAACGACATCTTCGTCGGCCGCAGCGGCGGCGCCGGCGACTCGCCCGCCAATCAGCTCGCGCCGGCCACGAACGCGGCGCGCTCGCGCCTCGATTCCCTGGGCAGCGGGTCCTTCGACCGCGGGACGACGAACGGCGGCACGACGCCGTCCACGGGCGGCGACGAGCGCGGCACGAGCGGCCGCCCCGGCAACCCGATCGCCGCCGCGTTCGAAGCCTTCTCCGATCGCAAGCCGGCCAACGGCGAGAGCGCGTCGTCATCGGTCGCCGCCGGCGAGCCGCCGCGCGGCGTGTTCCAGAACGTGCGCATCACCGCCGACGGCGCCAACAACTCGATCGTGATCTATTCCAACCAGGAAGACTACCGCGTCATCGAGCGGGCCGTGCGCGATCTCGATCGCCCGCCGCGGCAGGTCGCGAACGACGCCACCGTGGCCGAGGTGACGCTGACCGACGACCTGCAATACGGCGTGCAATTCTTCCTCACCAGCAACGACCTCAAGCTCGGCGGCGACAAGGGATCGGTCGGCCTGTTCCCGGCGGTGCAGTCGGCGGCGCAGACGGCGTTCCTGGAGCGGGTCCTGCCGGGGTTCAACCTGCTGCTCGGTCCCGAGGCGCAGCCGCGAATGATCCTCGATGCGCTCTCGAGCGTCACGAAGGTCAAGGTACTGTCCTCGCCGTCGCTCGTCGTGGTCGACAACCAGCCGGCGCTGCTCGAGGTGGGCGACGAAATCCCGATCACCACGAGCTCGGCCACGATCCTCGCCAATCCGAACACCCCGGTCGTCAATACCATCGAGATGCGCAACACCGGGGTGATCCTGAAAGTTCTGCCGCGCGTGCACGCCAACGGCACCGTGCAGCTCGAAATCGAGCAGGAGATTTCCAACGTCGTCAACCAGGACCAGCAGACCCTGACACCGACGATCGCGCAGCGTCGCATCCATTCGACCGTCGCGGTGACGAGCGGACAGACCGTCCTGCTCGGCGGGCTCATCAGCGAGCGCGAGGACGGGACGAAATCGGGAATTCCCGGCCTGCGCCAGATCAGGTACCTGGGCGACCTGTTCGGCAACACGTCGCGCAACCGGCAGCGCTCCGAGATCATCGTGTTCATCCGGCCGCAGCTGATCCGCAACAGCGTCGACGCGCAGGCGGTCGCCCAAGAGTTTCGCGAGCGGCTGGAGACGATGCGCAGCGAAAGCACGGTGGTCGAGGGAACCGCCGCGCGACCGTCCAGACCGGTCATCATCCGGAAGTACTGAACCCGTGACGCAGGAAGAGACGACCGGCGAGGCCGACGTGCGCCCCAACCTCGCGGTGCTGCTCGGCGGCGTCGCGGCGGTTGCCCTCGTCGCCGGGTGGTCGCTGCCCGGCCCGGCGGCCGTCGCCGCGACGGGCCTCGGCGTCCTGATGGTGGCCGGGGCGGACATCGACGCGCGTACCTGTCTCATTCCCGACCTCGTGAGCCTGGGCGCGCTCGCCGGCGGGCTGCTTGTCGCCTCCGTGCTGGCGCCGGCCGATCCGTTGACGGGCCTCGCGGCGGCGGCCGGGCGAGCGGCCTTGACCGCGCTTTGTGTTTTCCTCGTTCGCGTGGGCTATGGCTGGCTGCGCGGGCGCGAAGGGCTCGGGTTGGGCGACGTGAAGCTGGCGGGCGCCGTCGGCGCCTGGCTGCCGCTCGAGGCGATCCCGCTGTGCATCGGGCTCGCAGCGCTCGGCGCGCTCGCGTGCGTTGCGCTCGCGCGCCTGCGCGGCGAGGACATCGCGGCGACGACGCGGCTTCCGTTCGGCGCCTTCCTCTGCCCGGCGCTCTGGCTCGTTACCTACGCGGTGATGCTGAGCGCCTGAGCGCGGCCGCGCACGGCTTCGCTGCATTGTAATGCAAACGTCATCGAACCGACGACAAAGAGTAAAACTGCCCCAACAGGATGCGCCATCGCCGATTTCGGCGATCCACTGGAAGTGGGGCGACCAACCTCAGGGACATCCTATGCACGCATTTTTCACCAAGGCCATTGCGGCCGTCAGCCTCGGCGTTGCCGGCGTGGCGGCCTGCACGATGGCCGCCCGTGCCGACGACGACGATCATCGCGGCCACCGCCGTGATTTCGATCGCGTGTTCGTCATCGTCATGGAGAACCACGGATTCGACCAGGTGATCGGCAAGCTCAACAGCGCCGAGACGGCGCAGTTGACGCCCTTCACCACCCAGCTCGCGCTCAAGTTCGGGCTCGAGACGTTCTATTTCGGCGTGACCCATCCGAGCCTGCCGAACTACCTGCCGATGATCGCCGGCGATTTCTTCAGCGTGCAGGACGACGCGCCGAGCTGCTTTGCCTCCGACGTGCCGAACGCGCCCGGATGCCACAAGTTCGACGCGCCGACGCTGGTCGACCAGCTCGAGAAGAAGAACATCAGCTGGGAGACGCTGCAGGAGTCGCTGCCGGGCGTCGGCTCCCTGGTCAGCCACTTCCCGGCGACGGGTCCGACCCTCTACGCCCAGAAGCACAATCCGTTCGTCTACTTCACCAGCGTGGCGACCGATCCGGCGCGGCTCGCCAAGATCAAGCCGTTCGACCTGGCGCAGCTCAAGACCGAGCTCAAGAACCCCTACCAGGCCTCGCGCTTCATCTACATTGTGCCGAACCAGTGCAATGACGAGCACGGCACGACGGGCTGCAGCGACGACGCCACCGCGCTGGCGAACGGCGATGCCTTCCTGGCGCAGACGGTGCCGGCAATCATCAACTCGCCGGCGTTCACCAACCGCTCGGCTCTGTTCATCACCTGGGACGAGGACGATTTCTCGACCAACCTCGGCTGCTGCGGCCAGCCGGGCGGCGGCCATGTCGCCACCATCGTGGTGACGAAGCAGGGCAAGCCGATCAAGAGCGCGGCGCCGACCAACCACTACTCGCTGCTCGCGACAATCGAGGACGGCTTCGACCTGCCGCGCCTCGCCAACGCGAAGAACGCGACGCCGCTGTGGGACGTGTTCCCGAGCTCGGGCTTCTGATCGCCCGCCGACGACGGGAGGGCGGCCGCCGCCGCCCTCCCGCTTTCGCCTGTTCGCCCGGAGCCTTCGGCGATCCGAACGTCCGCGTCTTTTCGATTGGCAGCATGAGCCCGCGCTGCTGGAGCGATCTCGAGTGAAGCGGGTATCGGTTCGCGTGAAGAAAGCGCGTCAAGGCAAGAACCTGGAGCCCCGGCTTTGATTCCATCAAAGCCGGAAAGGCTCTAAGGTCTTCCTGATGGAGCGGGGCCGGACTTGCTCGCCCGGCGCGGCCATTGAGCGGGAGGACGCGCGTGGTTCTGGCGCAATCGGGTTTCGTCGTCGCGGTGAGCCGCAGCCAAGCGCACCGGTTCAGCAAGGACGTGCAGGAGCGCATCCGGCTGCTCGAGGGCCTCGGCGTTGAGGGCGACGCGCACCTCGGAACGACCGTCAAGCACCGCTCGCGCGTCGCCAAGGATCCGACGCAGCCCAACCTGCGCCAGGTGCATCTGCTTCACGAAGAGATTCTCGACGAGCTCAATGCCGCCGGATTCGGGATCGTGCCGGGCGGCGTCGGAGAGAACATCCTGACGCGCGGGCTTGCGCTGCTCGACCTGCCGCGCGGAACGCGGCTTCGCATCGGCGCCACGGCCGTCGTCGAGATCACCGGGCTGCGCGATCCGTGCCGGCAGCTCAACACGTATCGTCCCGGATTGATGGCTGCGGTTCTCGACCGCGACTCGCAGGGCAATCTCGTCCGCAAGGCCGGCGTCATGGGCATCGTCGTCTCCGCGGGCGAGGTGCGGGCGGGCGACGCCTTGCGGGTCGAACTGCCCGCCGCGCCGCACGAGCGGCTGGAGCGGGTTTGAGCCGCACGGCGGGGCGTGCCGCCGGAATGGTTGAGCAAGATGTGAAGAGACCGGCAGAATCACGATGGCGGTCGCGTGTCCGGATTGACATGGATCAGGGCAAATCAAGAGCGAGTGCCCGAGGTGCCACGGCAGCGGCAAGGTATCATGCGGAATGCGCCCGGCACGGGCACCAACATGGACAAGCCGTGCCGAACTTGGGAACCGGCGTCGTGCGGCGAGTGTGCGGGAATAGGAAAAAATCCGAAGTCACATGTCCGCGCTGCTCATGGTTTTGAGCATGAAACGTCACTGTCCGGAACGGACCGCCTTCGGGCCAAAAGCGTGACCCATGTGTCCGGTACGAAGTGCTACCTAATCTCTCAGGATCTCTCAGGCCGCACATTGACGTCGTGGCGACCCCGGGAGGATTCGAACCTCCGACCTTCAGCTTAGAAGGCTGCTGCTCTATCCACCTGAGCTACGGGGCCGTGCCGCGGCGGGGATCGGACAACCGGCGCGTTGCATCGTGTCCGACGCCTGCGCGTCTCGCCCCCTCTATACCACGGCCGGCGTAAAGGAAATTCCTTCGAATTTCCCGTGGTGAACGCCCACCCGCGCGCGCATCGGCCCGGCCCGGCGCAACGCCGTGCGGCGCTCGTTTGCGCGCGGCGGCGACGCGCCTATGATCGCGCCCCGCGGACGGGCCGCCGTGGCCCGCAGGAGCGACGGATCGAGGGCAGGGCGCATGGGCGTGCACCAGAATTTCATTGCCGGCGAGTGGGTTGCGGGTGGGGCCGGGGTGCCGGATGTCAACCCTTCGGACCTCTCCGACGTTGTCGGCGAATATGCGCACGCGACGCCCGCCGAGGCCGAGGCGGCGATCGCCGCCGCCAGGGCGGCCTTTCCGGCCTATGCGCGCACCACCCCGCAGGAGCGCCACGACGCGCTGAAGACGATTTCCGACGAGATCCTGGCGCGCAAGGACGAGCTTGGCCGCCTGCTCTCACGCGAGGAGGGCAAGACGCTCGCCGAGGGCACCGGCGAGGTGGTGAACGCCGCGCGCATCTGCGCCTTTTTCGCCGGCGAGGCGCTGCGGCTCGCCGGCGAGCGCTTCACCAGCATCCGTCCCGGCGTCGACATCGAGGTCACGCGCGAGCCGGTCGGCGTCGTCGCGCTCATCACGCCGTGGAATTTCCCGATCGCCATTCCGGCCTGGAAGATCGCGCCGGCGCTCGCCTACGGCAATTGCGTCGTGTTCAAGCCGGCCGAGCTCGTGCCGGGCTCGGCCTTCGCGCTCGCCGGGATCATCGCGCGCTCCGGCCTGCCGAAGGGCGTGTTCAACCTGGTGATGGGATCGGGCGCGGTGCTCGGCCAGACGCTGCTCGCTCATCGCGACGTCGCCGCGGTCTCGTTCACGGGTTCGGTGCCGACGGGGCGCAAGGTGGCGCAGGCCGTCACCGCCGCGGGCGTGATGAAGAAGGTGCAGCTCGAGATGGGCGGCAAGAATCCGCTCGTCGTGCTCGACGACGCCGATCTCAAGGTCGCGGTCGAATGCGCGGTGAACGGCGCCTTCTTCCAGACCGGCCAGCGCTGCACCGCCTCCTCGCGCCTCATCGTCACGCAGGGCATCCACGACCGCTTCGTCGAGGCGCTGACCGAGCGCGTCAAGGCGCTCGTGGTCGACGACGCGCTCAAGCCCGGCACCCACATCGGCCCGGTGGTCGACCAGCGCCAGCTCGATCAGGACCTGCGCTACATCGCGCTCGGCAAGCAGGAGGGGGCGAAGCTCCACTGGGGCGGCGAAATGCTCAACCGCGAGAAGCAGGGCTTCTATCTGCAGCCCGCGCTGTTCACCGAGGTCGACAACAGGATGCGCATCGCGCGCGAGGAGATCTTCGGGCCGGTCGCGAGCGTGATCCGCGTCCGGGACTACGAGGAGGCGCTCGCCGTCGCCAACGACACCGAGTTCGGTCTCTCCTCCGGCATCTGCACCACGAGCCTGAAACACGCGAGCCACTTCAAGCGCAATTCGGAAGCCGGCCTTGTCGTCGTCAACCTGCCGACCGCGGGCGTCGACTATCACGTGCCGTTCGGCGGCCGGAAGGGCTCGAGCTACGGCCCGCGCGAACAGGGCCACTACGCGGTCGAATTCTATACCAGCGTGAAGACCGCCTACACGCTGGCGTAGACCGGCGGGACGCAACGACCGCGCGCCGCGCAAAAGCCCCGGAGAGCGGCGCGGCTCACGCGCGAGCGGCGAACTGCGCCGGAGCCACGCGATTGAGCGGCAGGCTTGCCGGAGGTCCGGCGAACATCGGCAGGAGATTCCCGTAGCTGCACG
The DNA here is from genome assembly GCA_964538565.1 of uncultured Hyphomicrobiales bacterium. GTDB lineage: Bacteria > Pseudomonadota > Alphaproteobacteria > Rhizobiales > Xanthobacteraceae > CAYVBN01. The sequence continues at coordinate 16,937 of CAZIGW010000070.1, forward strand.
TCTCGCGCTGCCGCGCTTCTGATCCATCGGGCAACGCCGGGTGGGCGATGAGATGCGCCTTGATTTCCCCGGGCAGACGGCGCCAGGCCGGGATGAAGGAAAGAAGAATGCAGTCGCGTCGCGTCGCCGCCTCGTTCGCGTGGGTGCCATGAAGCAGCCGATAGTCGATCACGACCGCATCGCCGGCTCTCACCGAGAGTGTCACCTGTCCGGGAAGGTCAACCATTGCCGCGTGGTTGCACGCGAGGGCGTTGGCCGTATCCCCATGCGGCTCCGGCAGCAGACGATGGATCGGCGCGCTCGCGTGATGCGAGCCCGGCAGAAGGCGCAGCGCCCCATGGCGGGAATCGGTGTCCATCAGATAGCAAAGCACGGCGACCTGCGCCGCCGGCCGCTCGAAGCTGATCGGGTGATCCCAGCACCACCAATCCTGATGCCAGAACAGCGGTCCGCTCCGGGGCGGCTTCGTCGAGACGTAGCCCGCCAGCCACTTCAGATCCGGCGCCCGCAACAGCTCGGCGAGCCGCCGCAGCCGCCGGGGCGATCTCAGCATGTGCGCGACGATCGCGTCGTTCCAGCGCAGCGGGATCAGGTCGTTGCCGGGGCGGCTCATGCCGGCGTGGCGCGGCTGCGCCAGCGCGCTCTCGACGCAGGCCGACAGCGGCCCAAGCTCCTCGGCTTCGACAAAGGCCGGGATCACGCCGTAGCCGCTCTCCAGGAAGGCCGCAGCAGAGCTCATTCAAGTCCTTCCTGGTCGCCGGGCCGGCTGGATGCGTTCAGTTTCACGCGGGCGAGGCCGGCGATCCAGCCCATTCTGATTTTGTGAAAATCGCATCCACAGCCGTGCCGCGCGATCCGTTCGTCACGACCTCGACACGATTCGGCCCTCAGATCATAGTCGGTGGATCGGGTCCCCCCGGGAGGGGGGTTGAGGAGGTCGTCGATGCTCTCCACGGTCCGCGCCGGCTTCGTGGCCGCGTTTGTCTCTGCTTGCCTGTTTGCGCTTCCCGCCGCCGCCGACAAGCCCTTCCAGCGCGACGATCTCGCCGACAGCGCCATCAAGCTCGAGGCGCAGATCAAGAGCGACGCCGGCACGGTCACAAGGCCGGTCGCCACCCTCAGGCGCGACGCCGACGCCGCCTTCCAGCGCAACGACCTGCGGGCCGGCATGGGGCTGCTCAGCCAGATCGCGGCGGTCGCCCCGGACGACGCCGGCAATTGGCTGCGGCTCGCCCGCGCCATTCTGGCCATCCGCACGACCGACGACCGCGAGCGCACGCTTTTTCTCGAGCGCGCGACGACCGCCGCCTATATCGCCTATCAACGCTCGCTCACCCGGGCCGAGGAGGCCGACGCGCTCGCCGTGCTGGGCCGCGCGCTGTCCGACCGCAGGCTGTGGCGCCCGGCGCTCGATGCGTTGCGCCTGTCGCTGGAGCTGCGCGAGGTCGCCGAGGTGCGCGCCACCTACGAGAGGATGCGCGAGGACCACGGCTTCCGGCTGCTCGACTACACGGTCGATTCCGACGCGGCGGCGCCGCGTGCGTGTTTCCAGTTCTCCGAAAGCCTGCCGGGCCGCCGCACCGACTTCTCTCCCTTCGTGGCGGTCGCCGGACAGGACCGGCCGGCCGTCTCGGCCGACGACAAGCAGCTCTGCGTCGAAGGGCTGACGCACGGCGAGCGCTACGAGATCACGCTGCGCGCCGGCCTGCCGTCCGTGGTCAAGGAAACGCTGTCGAAGTCGGCGACGTTCAACGTCTACGTGCGCGACCGCAAGCCGTTCGTGCGCTTCGTCGGCAAGGCCTATGTGCTGCCGCGTACCGGCCAGCAGGGCATTCCGATCGTCAGCGTCAACACGCCGTCCGTTTCGGTCGAGATCTACCGCGTCGGCGACCGCAATCTGCTCGACACCGTGGTCGGGCGCGAGTTTCAGCGCAGCCTCGACCGCTATGAGCTCGAACGGCTCGCCAACGAGCGCGGCGTCAGCGTCTGGAAAGGCGAGCTCAAGGTCGAGTCTCCGCTCAACGCCGAAGTGACGACGGCCTTTCCGGTCGACCAGGCGGTGGGCACGCTTGCGCCCGGCGTCTACGTCATGGCGGCAACCCCGACCGGTCCCAGGTCCGACACGTACGAATCGCTGGCGACGCAATGGTTCGTCGTCTCCGATCTCGGGCTTGCGGCGATCTCCGGCAACGACGGCATCCACGTCTTCGTTCGCTCGCTGGCGAGCGCCGCCGCCAGGGGCGGGGTCGAGCTCAAGCTCCTCGCCCGCAACAACGAAGTGCTGGCGGTACGCAGGAGCGACGCCGACGGCCACGCGCTGTTCGAACCCGGCCTGGTGCGCGGGGAGGGCGGACTGGCGCCGGCGCTGCTCGTCGCCTCGGAGGCGCCGAACGACTACGCCTTTCTCAACCTGAAGGCACCGGGCTTCGATCTTTCCGACCGCGGCGTCGCCGGGCGCGCCGTACCGGCCGGATTCGACGCGTTCGTCTATGCCGAGCGCGGGGTCTATCGCCGGGGAGAGACGGCGCATCTCACGGCGCTGCTGCGCGACAGCCGCGGCGCGGCGGCGCTCGGCGTTCCGCTCACCCTGGTGGTCGACCGGCCGGACGGCGTCGAATACCGGCGCGCGGTCGTCGCCGACCAGGGATTGGGCGGCCGCAATCTCGATGTCCCGATCGTCGCCTCGGCGCCATCGGGCACCTGGCGGGCGCGCGCCTTCACCGATCCGAAGCGGCCGGCGGTCGGCGAAACGACCTTCATGGTCGAGGACTACGTGCCCGACCGCATCGACTTCGATCTCGCCACGCAGGCGACGAGCATCGCCAAGGATACGCCAGTCACCGTCACGCTCGACGGGCGCTATCTCTACGGCGCGCCTGCGGCCGGCCTCGATCTCGAAGGCGAGGTGACGGTCCGTCCGGCGAGCGGCCGCGCCGGCTTCCCGGGCTATCAGTTCGGGCTCGCCGACGAGGAGAACGAAAACGCCTCGACCCAGCAGACGCTCGAATCCCTGCCGCAGACCGACGCCGCCGGCAGGGCGAGCTTCACGGTCACGCTCGACAAGCTGCCGGCCTCGACCCGTCCGCTCGAAGCCGAGGTCGCGATCCGCATGGCGGAGGCCGGCGGGCGCGCGGTCGAACGCAAGCTCGCGCTGCCGGTGGCCGCCGGCGGGGCGATGATCGGGGTGAAGCCGTTGTTCGACGGCAGCGCGCTCGGCGAGGGCGACACCGCGACCTTCGACGTGGTCGTGGTCGGGCGCGACGGCAAGCGGCTCGCGCGCAACGGCCTGCGCTACGAGCTGCTCAAGATCGACACGCGCTACCAATGGTACCGGCAGGGAGGAAGCTGGGACTACGAAGCCGTCAAACAGACCAGGCGCGTCGCCGACGGCACGCTCGACGTCACGGCTGACCAACCCGGCCGCATCGCGCTGCCATTGCAGTGGGGACGCTATCGGCTCGAAGTCTCGAGCGGCGATCCCGACGGCCCGACCACCTCGGTCGCCTTCGACGCCGGCTTCTATGCCGAGGCCGGATCGGACACGCCCGATCTTCTCGAGATCGCGCTCGACAAGCCCGAATACCGCGCCGGCGACACGATGACGGTCGCGGTCACGGCCCGTACCGCCGGCAAGGTCACGCTCAACGTCGTCGCCGACCGGCTGGTTGCCACGTCGACCACTGACGTGCAGGCCGGGCTCGCGCAGATCAAGCTTCCGGTCGGCAGCGACTGGGGCAACGGCGCCTACGTGGTGGCGACGCTGGTGCGTCCGCTCGACGCCGCGGCCAAGCGCATGCCCGGCCGCGCCATCGGGGTGCAATGGTTCTCGATCGACCGCAAGGCGAAGACGCTCGCGCTCGACATGCAGGCGCCGGCGCTGGTGCGACCGAACACGACTCTGCGCGTGCCGGTGAAGATCAACGGGCTCGCCGGCGAGGACGCGCGTCTCGTCGTCGCCGCGGTCGACGTCGGTATTCTCAACCTGACGAACTACAAGCCGCCGGCGCCGGACGACTATTATCTCGGCCAGCGCCGGCTCACCGCCGAGATCCGCGATCTCTACGGTCAGTTGATCGACGGCATGCAAGGCGCGCGCGGACAGATCCGCAGCGGCGGCGACGTCGCCGCCGCCGAGCTGCAGGGCAGCCCGCCGACGCAGCCGCCGCTCGCGCTCTATTCGGGCATCGTCACGGTCGGGGCCGACGGCAACGCGGAAGTCGCGTTCGACATCCCGGCCTTTGCCGGCACCGTGCGGCTGATGGCGGTCGCCTGGTCGAAAGGCAAGGTCGGCCGCGCCAGCGCCGATGTGACGGTGCGCGACCCGGTCGTCGTCACCGCGACGCTGCCGCGCTTCCTGCTCACCGGCGACCGCGGCACGTTCCACCTCGACATCGACAACGTCGAGGGGGCGGCCGGCGACTACGCGCTCGACGTGCGCAGCGAAGGTCCGGTGGCGATCGGCGAGGGGGCGGCCCGGACCGTCCACCTCGACGCCAAGCAGCGCACCGCGCTGTCGATGCCGCTCACCGCCTCGGCGGTCGGCGTCGCCGACGTGACCGTCAGCCTCACCGGGCCGGGCAATTTCTCGCTGGCGAGGAGCTACAAGCTGCCGGCGAAACCGGCGACGCAGATCCTGGCGCGGCGCACCGTCAAGCCGATCGCCAAGGGCGAGAGCCTGACGCTGTCGGGCGATCTCTTCGCCGACCTCGTGCCCGGAACCGGCAGCGTCGCGCTCTCGGTCGGGCCGTCGACCGCGCTCGACGCGGCGGCGCTGCTCAAGGCGCTCGACCGCTATCCTTTCGGCTGCTCCGAGCAGATCACGAGCCGGGCGATGCCTCTGCTCTACGTCAACGATCTCGCGGCCGAGGCGCATCTCGCCCTCGACACGGCGGTCGACCAGCGCATCCGCGATGCCATCGACCGGCTGCTGGCGCGCCAGGATTCGACCGGCTCGTTCGGCCTGTGGTCGGCTGGCGCGGGCGACGATCCGTGGCTCGACTCTTACGTCACCGACTTCCTCACCCGCGCGCGCGAGCGCAATTTTGCGGTGCCCGACGTCGCCTTCAGGCTGGCGCTCGACCGGCTGCGTAACTTCGTCGCCAACGCGCCGGGCCCCGAGAAGGACGGGGGCGAGAACCTCGCCTATGCGCTCTACGTGCTGGCGCGCAACGGCGCGGCGCCCGTCGGCGACCTGCGCTACATCGCCGACACCAAGCTCGCGGACCTCGCAACGCCCATCGCCAAGGCGCAGATCGCCGCGGCGCTCGGCCTGCTCGGCGACCGGCTGCGCGCCGAGCGCGCCTATGCGGCCGCCCTCGAGGCGATCGCGCCGGCGACGCGGACGCAGGCGAGCCGCTCCGACTACGGTTCGCCCCTGCGCGACGCGGCTGCGTTCGTGACGCTCGCTGCGGAAACGGGCGCGGCGCGGCCGGTGCTGATGAACGCCGTGCAGCGCGTCGAGCAGGCGCGCGCCGTGACCAACTACACCTCGACGCAGGAGAACGCGTGGCTCGTGCTCGCCGCGCGCGCGCTCGGCAGGGAGGTGCACGTCTCGCTCGACGTCGGCGGCGAGACGCTGCAGAAGCCGCTCTACCGCAGCGTGCGGGCAGGCGACCTGCAGCAAAGTCCGCTCAAGGTGACCAACACGGGCGATGCGACCGTGCAGGCGGTGGTCACGGTCGCGGGCGCGCCGGTCACGCCGGAGCCGGCCGCCGAGCGGGGCTTCAAGATCGAGCGGCTCTACTACACGCTCGACGGCGATCCGGTCGACGCCGCGCACGCCAGGCAGAATCAGCGCTTCGCCGTGGTGCTGAAGATCACCGAGCCGAAACCGCAGTACGGCCGCATCATCGTCGCCGACTACCTGCCGGCGGGCTTCGAGATCGACAATCCGCGTCTCGTCTCCTCCGGGGACGCCGGCGCCTTGTCGTGGATCACCGACGCGGCGCAGCCGCTCGACGCGGAATTCCGCGACGACCG
>CAZIGW010000071.1:0-14643 GCA_964538565.1 uncultured Hyphomicrobiales bacterium
TCCAGCGCGGCACCGCGACCGTCGTGCGCGAGGTGGGCAAGCCGGTCGCCGGCAAGACAGGCACGACCAACGACGAGAAGGATGCCTGGTTCATCGGCTTCACGCCCGACATCGCGGTCGGTGTCTACATCGGCTACGATAAGCCGCGCCATCTCGGCCGGGGCGCCACCGGGGGCCACGTGGCGGCGCCGATCGTCAGGGATTTCCTCAAGATGGCGCTGGCCGACAAGCCGGCCGTGCCGTTTCGGGTGCCGCCGGGAATCAAGCTGATCCGCATCGATCCGAAGACCGGGATGCGGGCGGGTCCGGGTGGGCCGGCCATTCTCGAAGCCTTCAAGCCCGGCACCGCGCCGCCCGACTCCTCGGCCGTCATCGGGGCGGACTACGGCGGCACGCTCACCGTGAGCCCCGAAGCCGATCGCGCGATCCGGTCGGGAACCGGCGGCCTCTATTGACGGATGTCGCGCGTATTGACGGATGTTGCGCGCACGCGCCGCAATCGCTAAATCCCGCACGACTCGCAATCATCGGGGGGCTCGGAGCCGCCCTCATCCGGAATGATCCGCATGCGCGCTGAAACGCAGGGCATCGTCGAAGAGATCAAGCAGTCGGTCGGACTGCTGAGGAGGCATCTTTGACGTCGACAAGGCCCGCGCGCGCCTGGCTGAGCTGAACAAGCTCGCCGAGGATCCGAACTTCTGGAACGATTCCCAGCGCGCCCAGCGCGCAATGCAGGAGCGCAATGCGCTCGAAGACCAGCTCACCGCCATCTCCCGCATCGAGCGGGAGCTCGATGATCAGGTGACGATGATCGAGCTCGGCGAGGCGGAGAAGGACCAGACCGTCATCGCCGACGCCGAAGCTGCGCTCAAGACGCTCAAGGCCGAGGTCACGCGGCGTCAGCTCGAAGCGCTGCTCGCCGGCGAGGCGGATGCCAACGACAGCTATCTCGAAGTCCACGCCGGCGCCGGAGGCACCGAGAGCCAGGACTGGGCCGCCATGCTCATGCGCATGTACGTGCGCTGGGCCGAGCAGCATGGCTTCAAGGTGGAATACCTCGAGGAAACCGAGGGCGAGGAAGCGGGCATCAAGTCGGCGACGATCGAGATCAAGGGCCGCAACGCCTACGGCTGGCTGAAGACGGAGAGCGGCGTACACCGCCTCGTTCGCATCTCGCCGTTCGATTCGAACGCCCGGCGCCACACGTCCTTCGCGAGCGTGACGGTGTATCCGGTCGTCGACGACCGCATCAAGATCGACATCAAGGAATCGGACGTGCGCACCGACACCATGCGGGCCGGCGGGGCGGGCGGTCAGCACGTCAACAAGACCGAGTCGGCGGTGCGCCTCACGCATATCCCGACCAACATCGTGGTGGTCTGCCAGAACGACCGCTCGCAGCATCGCAACCGCGCCCAGGCATGGCAGATGCTGCGTGCCAAGCTCTACGAGTTCGAGCTCAAGAAGCGCGAGGAACAGGCGGCGGCCGAGCAGGCGGCAAAGACCGACATCGGCTGGGGCCACCAGATCCGCTCCTATGTGCTGCAGCCCTACCAGATGGTGAAGGATCTGCGCACGGGCGTTTCGACCTCCAACACCGGCGCGGTGCTCGACGGGGATCTCGACGCGTTCATGGAAGCCGCGCTCGCCCAGCGCGCGTTCGGCGGGAAGCCGGCCGAGGTCGAGGACGTGGAATAGACTGCGCGTCGATTCCGCAGCGAACCCCTCGTGCGATTTCAGAGCCAAGCCTGCAGACCGTCGTCGGATCGATTTCCGGCGAAGTGGATCCGGTTCGCCGCAGAAGATGCGACCAGGGGTGCAGCCTTGCGCACGTCGCGATTCGACTGGCGCGATTGCGAGTCGACTGGCGCGTTTGCGAGCGAAGCGAGTATCGGTTCGCGTGAAGAAGATGCATCAAGGCAAGAACCTGGAGCCCCGGCTTCGATTCCCTCAAAGCCGGAAAGGCTCTAGATCGGAGCGTGTTCCAGTCGAACCGGCACGTGCCGCGTGGCGATGCCGGCGAGTTCCCGTGCCAGCGAACGGCGGCCCGAGCGCACGGACGGCAGTTCGAGGAATGCCGAGACGCAACGCTGGATGACCTCGTACATCGCCACGAGCTCGCCGTGGTAGCGGCTCGAATCGGTGAGGGCGCTGGTGTTCGGGATGTTCCAGTGCGCCACCACCGGCGGCCGCGGCCAGGAGGGGCAGAGTTCCGCGAGCGTCTGGCCGCCGACCGTGACGATGAGATCGAGGTCGCAGCCGTCCGGTCCGAGGAATTCCGTGATCGTCTTCGGCCGCAGACCGGCAATCGGGATGCCGTGGTCCCACAGTACGCTCAGGACGGCGTTCGGAATTTGCTCGATCGGCTCGACGCCGGCACTGTGCGCGCGCACCCGGCCCTCGGCGAACGCGTTGGTGATCGCCTCCGCCATGATGCTTCGCGCGCCGTTGACGCGGCACAGGAACAGAACGTTGGTCGGCTCGGTCTCGTTCGCTCTCGACATGATGGCAGTCCCGCAGCTTGCCTCACCACAGTCGGTGTCAGGCGGAAAAAAGCAACCGCCCGCTGCAATCGCCGTTGCGCGCTGGTAAAATGGTCTGCAGCAATTTTTATCGATTGTTCAGCGATGGCGCGCCTCGGCGGCGCGGCCGCCGGGCTGCACGGGCGTACGGAATTTGCGCAGGGATCGAGCGTTCCGGTCCAGGAACGCGAAGACCTGTGCGTCCGGGTCTCACGTCCCCGAGCCGAGGCGAAAGCCGGCACGGAGAAACTTCTGCGGGTCGACGGCCTCGCCTTCGACCCGCGTCTCATAGTGCAGATGCGGGCCGGTCGAGCGCCCGGTCGAGCCGAGGCGGCCGATCACCTGCCCGCTCTTCACGTGTTGGCCAACGCCGACATCGATTTCGGAGAGATGCCCGTAGCGGGTCGACAGCCCGTTGCCATGGCTGATCTCGACCATCTTGCCGTAGCCGCCACTCCAGCCCGCCTGCGTGACCGTGCCGGAGGCGGTCGCTTCGATCGGCTCGCCGACGTCGCCGCGGAAATCGATTCCCGTGTGCATCGCCGGGCGGCCGAGGAACGGATCGATGCGCACGCCGAACCCGGACGTCGTGTCGATCTCGCCGCTCACCGGTTTGCGGATCGGCACCGTGCCGAGCACCCGGTTGAGGCGGTCGACCTGCGCGCGGGCGAAATTGACGCGATAGACCTGGCGGTCGAAGGCGCTTGCGCCGACCGGAAGCTTCACCGGCACGAATGGCCCGCCGACGCCGGCGTGCGACGCGGCCTTACCGTCTTCGAGACCGAGGTCGGCGAGAACGCCGCGCATGCGCCGCGCGCGTGCGTCGTAACTCTCCTCGAGCGCGTTGAGCGAGGCGCTCTGGCGCACCTCGATGCGGTCGAGCGCGTCCTGCACGCGGGCGAGCACGCCGTCGAGGTCCGCTCGCTCGTCCGGCGCCGTCGATTGAACGCCGCGCAATTCGAGCTGCGACTGCCGGCCGGGCAGGGCCGGCGCGGCGGCCGGAGCCGATTTCGCCGTGCCGCGGGGCGGCGTCCTGATCGAGCCGGTCGTCGCCGGATCGGCGATGCCGCTCAACGCGGACGCGCGCGATTCCAGGACCGCCTGGCGCCGCAGCAGTTGATCGAGCTTCTGCTCGAATTGCTCCTGATCGAGCAACTGCCGGCTGGTCATGCGGTCGATGCGCGCCCGCAGGTCGGCGATGCGATCCTCGTAGGCGTATTGCATGTCGGCCTGGCGCGCGAGCACGCGCTTGATGACGTCGTCGTGGAAGGCGAAATAGGTCGCGGTGACGAGCGACCATGCCGCCATGATCACCAGCGTGCCGACGATCGTCCAGAACGCCACCGGGCCGAAACGGATTTGCCGGCCTGCATGCCCGAGCGTGTAGGGCGCGCCGGCGGTCCGGCGCGCCGCCTCGGGGCGGGCGGGAGCGCGGCGTCGGGCTTCGCCCATCTGGCGCGCAGGCGTGTCGCCCGTCGAGCGCTCCTCGCGCCGCTCGGTGCGGGCGACGCGATGCTCGCGCGGTTCGTGCTCATGCGCGAACGCAGCGGCCATCTCGCGCGCATCGGCCGGACGCGGCTCGCGCCGTCCCGCGCCCGGATGGGCGTACACATCGTGGTGGCGCGCGCGGTGGGAAGACGGATGGGACATCGACGCTCCGCGCCGGTCCCGCGGCGGGCCGGCACATCTGGTCGGTCGATTGAAGCAAGACGTGGTTAATTTTCAGCAAAGTTGCTGCACCGCATCGTGCTTGTCCGCGGACGGGCGTCGGCGCTCGCTTGCGGCGCGGACGTTCACAAGGCGCGGGCGGCTTCGAGGACCTCTTCGGCGTGTCCGGGGACCCGGACCTTGGACCACACGCGCGCGATCCGGGCGTCGCGGCCGATCAGCACCGTGGTTCGGACGATCCCCATGAACTTTCTGCCCCACATGGACTTTTGGCCCCAGACTCCGTACGCAAGGAGCATCTCGTGCCGCTCATCGGATGCGAGCGGGGTTTTGTACTTGGCGCGGAATGCCTCCTGGACCCGCACCGGATCGGCCGAGACGCCGACCACGGCGGTGTCGGCGGCTTCGAACGCCGCGTGCAGCGCCGAAAAGGCTTTGGCCTCGGCGGTACAACCGGAGGTATCGGCCTTGGGGAAGAAATAGAGAACGAGCTTCCTGCCCTTGAAATCGGCAAGCCCCACGGTTCCGCCTCCGTCGCGCGGCAGGCGGAAATCAGGAGCCTTCTCTCCGAGGCCGAGATTTGCGACCATGTGCCTTCCTTTCGTCGTTTTCGCGCGGTCAAGCTGGCCGTTACATCTACATTCGGTGGACGCTGGCGTACCGAGAGGTTTTCATAGCAAGCCTCGGTCCCGGACGGCGAATCGCCGGGGCTCAGATCGTCCTGGCGGATCAGTGGGTGAGGGGACACCCGACAGGGGATGACGGACAAGAAACACGGTCCGAAACTCGCTGCTCTGCAGGGGCTGGAGGCGAGCCTTGAACTGCACCGGCGGGCACAGGCGGCCGCGGCCTGTTCCGTCACCGAACGGGCACGTCGCCGCTTCCGCTCGACCTTTGGCCGGCTGCGCGGGGATTTCGGATTCGACCGCCGCCGCCTCGGAATCGGGCTGCAACACCTTCGAGCATATCTGCGCTCCCTGCCGATCGAGCTTCGTCGGCTCGGCGTCCTGCTGAGGAGCAGCGCGCGGCTGCGGCGCATCGGCGTCATCGCGGCCGCGGGCCTCGGCGTTCTGTTCGTCGGCATCGGCCTTCTGTGGTGGCGCCTGATGAGCGGGCCGATCTCCCTCGATCTCGCCACGCCCTGGCTCACCGCGGCGATCGAACAGAATTTCGGCTCGCGCCACCGCGTCGAGGTCGGCGGCACGGTGCTCGAGCGCGACGAGAACGGGCGCACGGCGCTGCGCATTCGCGACATCCGGGTGCGCGACGCGGACGGCGCGATCGTGGCGAGCGCGCCGAGGGCGGAGGTCGGCCTGTCGGGCTGGAGCCTGTTCAGCGGCCACCTGCGCGCCCAGAGCCTCAATCTCGTTGGCGCGGAGATATCGCTGCGCATCGAAACGGACGGCCAGGTCACGGTGTTCGCCGGCCCCGAGAAGCGTCCCCTGGCGACGACTCCGGCGGTCGCCAAGCCGCTGTTGCCGGCGGGATCGCAGGACCACGCGTCGGGCGCGGCCGGCGGCGGGCTCGATCATCTCGCCGCGCTGCTCGCCTGGATCGACAGCCTGGGCGCGCTCGGTCTCGACGGCTACGATCTTGCAGAAATCGGCCTGAAGAACGGAAACCTGGTCGTCGAGGACCAGCGCAACGGCAAGCGGCTGAGCTTCAAGAACATCAACTTCAGCCTGACGCGGCCGAAACCCGGCGAGGTGACGTTCAGCGTCGGCTCTGACAATCGCGAGAAGCCGTGGGTGCTGGCGGCCAACGTCCAGCCGAGCGGGGCCGGACGGCGCACGGTGAGCATCGAGGCACGCAGGGTTTCGCTGGGAGACGTGCTGCTGGCGCTGCGCATGGGCGAGGCGCAGTACGACGCCGATCTGCCGGTGTCGCTCAGCCTGCGCGCGGAGATCGGTCGCGACGGCCATCCCGAGTTCGCGACCGGCCGGCTACTCGCCGGACCCGGGACGGTCACCGACGTGCACGATCCCGACGGCAGTTTCCCGATCGATCGCGCGGAATTCACGCTCGACTGGGACGCCGCCCGGCGCGCGCTCGCCATTCCGTTCCAGATCGTCTCCGGCGGCAACCGCATCACGCTCGTGGCGCAGGCGGAAGCGCCGCGTGTCGCCGGCGGGCCGTGGCTGCTCGGGCTGACCGGCGGCACGGTCGTGCTCGCGCCGCCCGAGGGCAGCGACGAAAGTCCGTTGCTGATCAATCGCATCATGCTGCGCGGTCACGTCGACACCGCGAAACGGCGGATCGAGCTCGATCACGGCGACATCGGCGGCAAGGACGTCGGCATCGCCCTGTCCGGCGCGATCGACTACTCGGACCCGGACCCGCGCATCGCCATCGGCGTGGCCGGCCAGAACATGACGGTTTCGAACTTCAAGCGCATCTGGCCGGTGTTCATCTCCTCGCCGGTGCGCGCCTGGGTGATGGACCACCTGCTGAGCGGACAGGTGGAGCGGCTCGAGATCGCCACCAACGCGCCGCTTTCGACGCTGCGGTGGGGCGGTCCGCCGATCCCGGATGACGGCCTGTCGATCCAGATCGCCGGCAACGACGCCGTCATCCGACCGGTCGACAGCCTGCCCGCCATCCGCGAGGCGGACATCAACCTCAACATCAAGGGACGCGTGGCGACGGTCTCGCTCGGCCACGGCACCGCCGAAGTGTCACCCGGACGCAAGCTGACGATCTCCAACGGCGTTTTCGAAATTCCCGACACGCAGATCAAGCCGCCGCAGTCGCGCGTGCGCCTGCGCATCGACGGCTCGGTTCCGGCGGTCGCCGAACTGCTTTCGTTCGACCGGCTGCGCGACGCCTCCGGCACGCCGCTCGATCCGGGATCGAGCCGCGGCAACGTCAGCGCCCAGGTGTCGCTGGCCATGCCGATCGATCCCAACCTGCCGAAGGGCGTCGTCAAGTATTCGGTCGTTGCCGACGTGGCGAATTTCGCCGTCGACAAGTTCATGATGGCGCAGAAGATCGAAGCGTCCTCGCTGCGCGTCGTCGCCGACAACGACGGCTATCTTGCCAAGGGCGACATTCGCATCGGCGGCACGCCGGCCTCGGTCGAATACCGCAAGCCGCGCGGCGACGGCGACGCCGAAGTGCGTTTCCAGGGAACGTTCGACGACGCGGCGCGCGCGCGGCTCGGCTACGATCTCTACGGCGCCGTGACCGGCGCGGTGCCGATCAAGCTCACCGGCCGCATCGCCTCATCGAGCGACCGCGAGAACCGTTTCGCCGTCGAGGCCGATCTGACCCAGGCCAAGATCGACAACCTGCTGCCCGGCTGGGTGAAGCCCGCCGGCAGGTCCTCGCACGCCACCTTCACGCTGATCAGCAAAGGCAAGTCGACCCGCTTCGAAGACCTCGCGGTCGACGGTTCCGGCGCACAGGTGAAGGGCGCCGTGGAGGTCGATCAGGACGGCGGGATCGTCTCGGCGAATTTCCCGGTGTTCGCGCTGGCCGACGGCGACAAGGCCAATCTCAAGGCGGAACGCGCCTCGGACGGGACCCTGAAGGTCACGATGCGCGGCGACGTCTACGACGGGCGCGGCTTCGTCAAATCTCTCATGGGCGGGGAGTCGGGCACGGAGAAGGAGAAGAAGAACAAGCAGATCGGCGACATCGATCTCGACATCAAGCTCGGCGCGGTGACCGGATTCCACGGTGAAGTGCTGCGTGCGCTCGACCTGCGTCTGTCGCGGCGCGCCGGCCAGATCCGCGTGTTCGGTCTCAACGCCAAGCTCGGCCGCGATGCGCCGCTGATCGGCGACCTGCGCGGGCGCTCCGGCGGCCGTCAGGTCATCTATTTCGAGACCAACGACGCCGGCGCGCTGTTCCGCTTCACCGACACCTACGCGAAGATCGTCGGAGGACAGATGTGGGTCGCGATGGACCCGCCGAACGGCGATCAGAAGCCGCAGGATGGGCTGCTCAACATCCGCGACTTCTCGGTGCGCGGGGAGGCGGCGCTCGACCGCATTGCCTCCAACGCGGACGGCGCGGGACGGGGGGGCGTCGAGTTCTCGCGCCTGCGCGTCGACTTCACCCGCGCGCCCGGCAAGCTGATGATCCGCGACGGCGTTGTGCGCGGGCCGGCCATCGGCGCCACCATCGACGGGGTGATCGACTACGCGGCCAACGACGTGCGCCTGCGCGGCACGTTCGTGCCGCTCTACGGGCTCAACAATGCGTTCGGGCAGATTCCGATCGTCGGCCTGTTCCTGGGCGGCGACAAGGAAGGCCTCGTCGGCATCACCTACGAGGTGGTCGGGCCGCCGGGCGCTTCGGTGCTGCGCGTCAACCCGATCTCGGCGGTCGCGCCCGGGCTGTTGCGCAAGTTTTTCGAATTCCCGAGTGCCGGACAGCGCGGCCTGTCCGAGCAGAGCCGCGGCTTCTCAGATCCGAACCGGTAGGCCCGGGCCCGCCGGGTCGCGGCGCCATCTCGCACGCGCGTTCGCGGCGCGCGTGTTCGACTCGGATCACAACCGGTTCGCGCCGATCCAGAGCCAATGGAATCAAAGCCGGGGCTCCAGGTTCTTGCCTTGACGCGGTTTCGTGACGGCATGAGGGGCGGCGATCAGGTCGATTTACAGGTCACGGCTGCCGAGATTTGCGACGACGTCGGCCGTGATTGCCCGCAGGCGCGCGGCCCGCGCGCCCCGTGTTTTGGCGATTTCTCCCGCATCGCGTGTCGTGCCGAGAGCAAATGCCAGCAGATCGCAGACATACGTGGCGGCGAGACGCTACGGCTGTGTGCGACGCCTGCTCGGCGCGCTCTCATCCCGCGTGGAAGAAAACCCGGTGACGGCCAGTGGCCGTCCGCCGTGCTATTTCTTGCCGGTGCTCGCGGCGCTGCCGATTCCCGCGCGCTCGACCACTTCCTTCCATTTCGGAATCTCGCGCATCATGCGCGCGTGCAGCGCTTCGGGGCCTTCGTATTTCACCGCGAAGCTCGCCTTGAGCAGCTTCTCGCGCACTTCGGGCTTCTGCAGGATCTTGCGCGTCTCCTCCGACAGGCGCTTGACGATCGGCTCGGGCGTGCCGGCGGGCGCGAGCAGCATCTGCGAGGTCTCGACCACCGCGTCGGGAATTCCGGCTTCCTGCATGGTCGGAACGTCCGGCAGGTCGGGCCAGTGTTCGGCTCCGGTCTGCACCAGCGCGGTGAGCGAACCCGAGCGGATGTAGTTGATGAGCCCGGCGACGTTGACCGATGCGACGGTCGTGGTGCCGGCAAGGGCCGCCTGCAGGGCCGGCGCCGCGCCCTGGAACGGCACGTGCGTGAGATCGATGTCGGCGCGCAGCTTGAGGAGCTCGACCGCGAGCTGTGAGACGCTGCCGACGCCGGCGGTCGCGAACGTGAGCTTGCCGGGCTCCGCCTTCGCCTTGGCGATCAGGTCCGCCACCGACTTGATGCCGGTGTCGGGACGCGTGACGATCGCGTTGGGCGCCGCGCCCAGATAGGCGACGGGCGCGAAGTCCTTGAGCGGATCGTAGGCGACCTTGCTGACGCTCGGGTTGATCAGCACCACGCCGGTGACTTCCACCAGCGTGTAGCCATCGGGGGTGGCGCGCGCGCCGGCCGCGAGCCCGATGTTGCCGACGGCGCCGGCGCGGTTCTCGACGATGACGTTCTGCTTGAGCACCGGCGCCAGTTCGGCGGCGAGCAGCCGGCCGACGAGGTCGTTCGGTCCGCCCGGCGCGAACGGCACGATGATGGTGATGGTACGTTCGGGCCACTCCGCGCGTGCCTGCCCGACCCAGAGCAGCGTCAGCACGAGGGCTGCCGCGCCCAGAAACGCGCGCCATGTCAACGGGACTTCGACCGACCTGTCGCTTGCTGCCATGTTTCCATCCTCCCGGTTTTATGAGGCTGGCTCTTGTTGTCGAGCCTGTCGAGGCGCCCGTTTCACGAGCTTGGCTGTGATTTCGAGGTCGGTGTCCTGTCCGGCTTTGCGCAGGGGAACGTGTGGGCGACGGCGCTCGCCACCATGGCGGCCGCCGGCTCCTTCAGATCCTGCGGGTCTTCCCGCACGGTCTCTTCGAAGATCGCGACGAGCTGGCCCTCCGGCACGTCGCTCGGGACGCAGAAATGCGACAGGTCGCTGGCCGCCCTGGCGGCGAGCCGCAGGCCCTCGACGACGCCCAGGATGTAGCTGCGGCAGGTCGAGTTGCGCGTCATGTCGAGCGCGCTGCAATCGGTGTGGAGGTCCGCCGCCGTCATCGGACCGGCTCCCGCGTCGAGCGCGCTTGCCAGGACCAGGACGAAAGCGACGGCGAGACGACCCCACATGCGCATCGACGACCCCTGTTCCTGCAAGGCTACACCGGTTTGAGCAGCACGTGGCGCTTCTTGCCGAGAGACAGCTTGATGATTCCCTCGGATGCGACGTGCTCCGCGGTCAGCATCATGCGTTCGTCCGTCACCGTCGCGTCGTTCACCTTCAGGCCGCCGGCCTTGATCTGCCGGCGCGCCTCGCCGTTGGAGGCGACGAGGCCGGCCTTCTCGCTGAAGGCGATCAGCACCCCGATCCCGCTTTCGAGCTCGCCGCGCGCCACCTCGACCGTCGGCAGCGTCGTGGCGACCGCGCCTTCCTCGAACGTCTTGCGCGCGGTCGCGGCGGCGTTCTCGGCGGCGGCGCGGCCGTGCACCAGCGCGGTCGCCTCGGTGGCGAGAACCTTCTTGGCTTCGTTGATCTCCTGGCCCTTCAGGGCGGCGAGCCGTTCGATCTCGGAGAGCGGCAGTACGGTGAAGAGCTTGAGGAAGCGCGCGACATCGCCGTCCTCGGTGTTGCGCCAGAACTGCCAGTAGTCGTAGGGGCTGACCATGTCGGCGTTGAGCCACACGGCGCCGGCCGCGGTCTTGCCCATCTTGGCGCCCGACGCCGTGGTGATGAGCGGCGAGGTGAGGGCGAACAATTGCGCGTTGCGCATGCGCCGGCCGAGCTCGATGCCGTTGACGATGTTGCCCCACTGGTCCGAGCCGCCCATCTGCAGGACGCAGCCGGTGCGCCGGTTGAGCTCGACGAAGTCGTACGCCTGCAGGATCATGTAGTTGAATTCGAGGAACGAGAGCTCCTGCTGGCGCTCGAGCCGCAGCTTGACGGAATCGAAGGCGAGCATGCGGTTGACCGAGAAGTGCCGGCCGACGTCGCGCAGGAAGTCGATGTAGTTGAGCCCGTTCAGCCACTCGGCGTTGTTCATCATGACGGCGTCGCCGACGCCGTCGCCGAAGGTGAGGAATTTCGAAAAGACCTGGCGGATGCCCTCGAGGTTCCTGGCGATGACGTCGTCGGTGAGGAGCCTGCGGCTCTCGTCCTTGCCCGAGGGATCGCCGACCCGCGTCGTGCCGCCGCCCATGAGGGCGATCGGACGGTGCCCGGTCTGTTGCAGCCAGTGCAGCATCATGATCGGCAGGAGCGAGCCAACGTGCAGCGAAGGCGCGGTGCAGTCGAAGCCGATGTATGCGGTGATGCGCCCGCGCGCGGCAAGCGTGTCGAGCGCCTCGGGCTCGGATACCTGATGGATGAAGCCGCGTTCGGCCAGGATACGCAGGAAATCGGACTTGTACGTGCTCATCGTCGGATCTCAGTTCGGCCGGCAGCCGTCGCCCGCGCCGAATCGGCTCGCAGCAAGCCGTCGCGCGTGCGCGCGAAATAAGGCGGCCGCCGACATTATCCACTCCGCCGTCACCTCCGGCCTCGTCGGGATCGCCGAGGTGGTATAACAAATCCCGTGTAACAGGTCCGCGGGCGGATGGAAACACGGGGGGCAGGGTGGCGGCGATTCGTGCCATTGGGCTGATGAGCGGCACCTCGCTCGACGGCGTCGACGTGGCACTGATCGAGACCGACGGCGAGAGCATCGCTGCGTTCGGCCCCGTCGGCTACCGGCCGTACGAGGATGGCGAACGCGCGGTGCTGCGCCAAGCTCTCGCCGAGGCGGTTGCTCTCGACAGGCGCGACGCGCGGCCCGGGATTCTCGCCGACGCCGAGGCGCTGGTCACGCGCACCCACGCCGAGACGGTCGAAGGCTTCCTGCGCGAGCACCGGATCGCGCGCGAGGGCGTCGCGATCGTCGGATTTCACGGCCAGACGGTGCTGCATCGTCCCGACCGGCGCTTGACCGTGCAGGTCGGCGACGGCGGCGCGCTCGCCCGGCGCCTGGGCATTCCGGTCGCGTTCGACTTCCGCGCCGAGGACGTGGCGGCCGGCGGCCAGGGCGCGCCGCTGGTGCCCGTGTTTCACCAGGCGCTGGCGCGCGGGCTCGACCGGCCGCATCCGATCGGCGTGCTCAACGTCGGCGGCGTTGCCAACGTGACCTACGTGGACGGCGGCGCACCGATCGCCTGCGACACCGGTCCGGGCAATGCGCTGATCGACGATTTCATGCGCGCGCGCACCGGCCGGCCACTCGACCGCGACGGCGACCAGGCGGCGCGCGGGCGGGTCGACGAAGGCTTCGTCGCCCGTGTGCTCGAGCACCCGTTCTTCGCGCAGGCGTGTCCGAAATCGCTCGACCGCAACGCCTTTGCGTTCGCCAACATCGGCTTGCCGGAATTCACCGTGGCCGACGGAGCGGCGACGCTCTCCGCGCTCACCGCCGCCTCGGTCGCCCGCATCCTGCCGCACCTGCCGCGGCCGCCGGCGAGCTGGATCGTGGCCGGCGGCGGGGCGCGCAATCCGACCCTGATGCGCATGCTCGCCGCCAAGCTCGCTCCGGCGCGGGTGGAGACGGCCGACGCCGTGGGCTGGTCGGCCGATGCGCTCGAAGCGCAGGCGTTTGCCTATCTGGCAGTGCGGACGTTGCGCGGCCTGCCGATCACGTTCCCGAGCACGACTGGCGTCGCCAAGCCGATGGTTGGCGGGACGGTCGCAATGCCGAACGCCGGCAGCGCGCCGCGCGCCCGTGTGGGCGGGGCCGCCTGACCGCCGGAACCGGGGGTCTTGCCGGAGCTCAGCCGGTGCTGGTGCGGCGTCCGCGCGGCTCCGGCCGCTGCTCGTTGCCGCTCAGGCGCTTGTCGAGATAGGCCCCGATCGTCTGCATCAGCGGCTCGATTTTGCCGTCGAAGAAATGATTGGCGCCCGGGATCACCTTCTGGTCGATGACGATCCCCTTTTGCGTCTTGAGCTTCTCCACCAGCGTCGCGACGTCCTTGTAGGGAACGACCGCGTCCTTGTCGCCGTGCACGATCAGCCCCGAGGACGGGCAGGGCGCCAGGAACGAGAAGTCGTAGAGATTGGCCGGCGGCGCCACCGAGATGAAGCCTTCGATCTCGGGTCGGCGCATGAGAAGCTGCATGCCGATCCAGGCGCCGAACGAGAACCCGGCGATCCAGCAGCTTCGCGCTTCCGGGTTGATCGTCTGCGCCCAGTCGAGCGCGGAGGCGGCGTCCGACAACTCGCCCTGGCCGTGGTCGAACGAGCCCTGGCTGCGGCCGACGCCGCGGAAATTGAAGCGCAGCACCGCGAAGTTGCGGTGCGCGAAGGCGTAGTAGATCTGGTAGACGATCTGGTGGTTCATCGTGCCGCCGAACTGCGGATGCGGATGCAGCACGATCGCGATCGGCGCGTTCTTCACCTTCGAGGGGTGATAGCGACCCTCGATCCGTCCGGCAGAGCCGGTGAAGATCACCTCAGGCATGGTCGAACCTCGGTGCGCAAGACCGCTTGCTCGAGCCGCATGGCACCGGTCGCCATGCCGCTCCCTCCCGCGAGTTGAGCCGTGATCCCCTCGGGAAACCGGGAATGTTCCAGATCATGCTCAAGCCGCCTCTTGCCGCCGCGCCCAGGAGTGCTTGACGCCAATGGCGGAGCCGCGTAAGTATTTAGAAACGTTCAAAATTCTCGGAAGATCCCGGGTCGAACGACGCGAGGCGCACGGGGGCCGCCCCGCGCCGCAGCGAGCCGTTCTAGCACGATCCGCAGGGCAAAAAGCAAGTCCTATGATAGGGTTTGCGGGAAGAACTCAAGGTCCGTCATGGCCGACCGCGTGTACCTCGACTGGAATGCGACCGCCCCGCTGCGGCCCGAGGCGCGGCGTGCGCTCGCGTGCGCCCTGGAGGTAACGGGAAACCCGTCCTCGGTGCACGCCGAAGGGCGGGCGGCGCGCCGGATCGTCGAGGAGGCGCGCGCGGCGGTCGCCGCCCTCGTCGGGGCGCAGGCGCGCGACGTCGTCTTCACCTCCGGGGGTACCGAGGCGAACATGCTGGCGCTCACGCCGGCCATCGAGGCGGGCCCCCGGGCGCCGCCCTGCGCGCGGCTGTTGATCTCCTCGATCGAGCACCCCTCGGTGCGCAGCGGCGGCCGCTTTCCGGCCAACGCGGTGGAAGAATTGCCCGTCACCCCGGCGGGCGTGCTCGACCTCGACGCGCTCGAAGCACGGCTCGCGCAATTGAAGGGACAGGGCGCGCGGGCGCTCGTCTCGCTCATGCACGCCAACA
>CAZIGW010000072.1:0-5097 GCA_964538565.1 uncultured Hyphomicrobiales bacterium
TCAGCCTCAGCCATTCTCTGTTCCTCCAAGAGTCATGCAGCGACTTCCTCAACGCTTGTAGCTGAACCGGCCGCTGTTCAGCGCCGCTTCCGGCACCCATGTGCCGTGGAATGTAGAGCGCACGCGCACCGGCACGCGCAATGTCGCAAGCGGCCCGGCGGCCACGTTCTGTGCATCGAGGATCACGAGATCGCTGCGCATCTTCGATACTCGCGAGACTAGCACCAGGAGAAATCCTGCGCCCTCCGGCGAGTCCGGTGTGCGCGGTACGAACTGCGGCTCCTGTACCGCATCGCCCGGGCCCGGCATCCAAAGCGCGAACTTGCCGCTCGTGACATCGAGATGCCCGATACCGCTCGATCCATCCGGACCGCGACCCGCAATCACATAGCCATGACGATACGGCTGACCCTGGTATCGATCGTCGGTTCGCGGCATTTCACAGGAGGTGCCGAGCAACCGACGCCTCTCGATCCGACCGTCGTCGCGGGCCAGGTCCATCGTCAGGCGCGTGAGAAACGGCGGTACCACCTCTGTCGTTTCCCCCGCGGGCGTCCCGAAGAAGGGAAAGCAGTTGCCATCGTAAAGACACACGTCCAAGTGCACCCTTGAGCCTTCACGATGGGCGTTCATCATGTGGCCCGCGCTGGCCGCGGGCATTTTGAACCAGCGGATTTCACGCGCCGTACCATTTCGCGGCACCAGCGCCACGTGCACGTCCTTGTCTGGATGCCACTGGAAATAGGATCCGCCTGCTTTCACCACGTCGAGATCGGTGATGAGCGGGAAGAACGGAAAGACGATCCACTCGTCCGTGATCGCGAAATCATGTACGCACGCCGCGTACGGCATCTCGAACCAGATTTCGTTGAGCAGCTGACGGTCCGGGCCGAACCGATAGAACACGATATCGCGAGTCGCATCGCCTCGAGCCTGATAGGAGAAGGTGAAGAGCTCATCCGTCACCGGGTCGACCTTTGGATGAGCGCTCAGGCACGAGGCACGAATCGCGCCGTTGAAGTCATCCCGCCCAATCGTCTCGAGCGTCTCGGGATCCAGACGATACGGAAGGTCATCTTCCTTCAGGGCGTAGAGGCGTCCGGCATGGAACATCGCCGTCGTGTTCGCGGTGCCCATGTGAGCCCCCGACACGCTCGCATCATTGGTGTAGCGATTGCGATAGCGGCCAAAGAACGCGCGCCTTGCGGCCTTCTGCAGCATAAAGCGCTCCGTGCAGACCCAACGGCACACGTAATCGACGTGATCGTCCTTGATGCGAAACATGTGCATCATTCCCTCGCCGTCGATGAAGATGTCATCCGTGCGACCGGAAGGGTACTGGCGGTCGGCTCCCACGCGATACAACGCACCCTCCAGTCCGGCTGGAATCGCACCTTGCGTGAGCTCGAGCCCGCGAATGTCGCACTCCGTGCGCATCGGCTCGCCCCAGCCGCGATACAGCTCGATATCTGGAAATCTGACTGGTTCAACCATGCGTGATATCCCTCATGATCTCGACTGGTGACGCGCCGCCAGCAGGTAATGCGCACCACCCCAAACGTAAGACACGACCGATGTCATCCGTGCGAGTTTGCTAAACGAGACGGCGGCGCCGATCGCGGGCCGTTTGTCCGGAGTCACGGGCGCCGCTTCCACGGCCCGAGTCACGCCATCCTCAACACGGGCTTGATGACCTTACCTGCAGCGATGTCGGCGAACGCCTGTCCGATGTCGGCAAACGGATAGAAGCGGATCAATCGATCGAACGGAAACCGGCCTTGCTGCCAGTAGCGGATCAACATTGAAATGAACTGCCGGGGCGCAGCGTCGCCTCCCAGGATTCCGCGCACGACGCGTCCGCCGGCGAGAATCCTGAACATCGGCGGTCGCCAATCGCCGCGCGGGGCCGTGACGAAGCCGGCAACGCCGCGCATGGCCAGGCACTCAATAGCCGCCGTGAACACCGCGGGAGTTGTCGTGGTATTGAAGGTGTAATTGACACCGCGTCCCGTGATCCCGCGGATGCGCTCAACCAGTCCCTCCGTATCGGCCGTGAAAGCGTCCGTTGCTCCCAGCTCTTGCGCAAGGGCGAGTCTCGTCGGGTTCGTGTCGATGGCCACGATGCGCTCTGCACCCGCGAGCCGCGCAGCCATCACGGCACTGAGGCCCACTCCTCCGACACCAAAAATGGCGACCGAACTGCCGGCGCGCACCGCCAGCGATTCCAGAATCGAGCCTGCACGGGTAATGACACCACAGCCGAGCGGCGCCAGTGCATGGAGTGGTAGTGTCGCATCGACCTTCACCGCCGTGCGCTCCGGCACGACGCACGCCGTCGCGAATGACGACTGCCCGAAGAAGTGCGAATGGATAGAAACGCCGTCGGAAGTCGCGAGCGCGGTCGTGCCGTCAAGCCGCTGGTCGCCAAAGTTCCGTGTCATGGCCTGGTCACAGTAGCTCGGATGATTGTCGGCGCAATTAGGGCACACGCCGCACGAGCTGCCACTCAACACAACCGCATCACCCGATGCGAAATCGACGACGCCCGCACCGACTTCCTCGACGATACCCACCCCCTCATGTCCCAGCACGATGGGCAATGGAGACAGGCGCCCGCTGTGGGCATGCAAGTCCGTTTGGCAGATGCCAGCCGCTAAGATCCGAACTCGCAGCTCACCATACTGCGGCGCCTGCAACGTCAATGTCTCGAGTGCAGGGGCCGGAGTCTGCGGTCGACTGACTGCTGCCGTGACTTCCATACTTGACGAATCGCCTCTGTGACCAAACGCGATGAACCCGGCGCTCGCTGGCGCCGATCCATTCATCATCGACGCAATTGCAGGCTCGGGTATGCCTGAGCCCTCGGCTCCTGCGGACTCACGCGCGCCATAGCCTGTCGGACGCGAGCCGCGCGCCGGCAACGAGCGAAGCCAATTTCGCCCACTGAATCGAAGGATGAACGCGGCGCGCGAACGGCCCCTGGGCGAAACCGCAGTCGGTCGACGCGATGACGTTCTCACGGCCTACGAGTCGAGCAAGGCGCTCGATGCGTTCCGCGACCAGCTCCGGATGCTCGACGATGTTCGTCGAATGCGTAACAACGCCGGGCAGCAGTACCTTGCCATCCGGAAGCTTCGTGGTTTTCCAGATCTGCCATTCATGCTCGTGCCGGGGATTCGCCATCTCGAGGGAGTAACCCGCCGCACGCACGCTCAGGATCAGATCCACGATGTCGGCGGCGGGCACGTCGTGACTATGAGGGCCATTCCAGCTCCCCCAGCACACGTGATAGCGCACGCGCTCGTCAGGGATTCCACGCAGCGCGTGGTTCAACGCCTCCACGCCCTGTCTCGTCCAAGCGCGATATTCCTCCAGCGTCTTCGGCGGCACCATACCGTCGTAGTTGGACGCGAGAAATGCATCGTCGATCTGCACATCCAGGCCCGCGTCGACGATGATCTTGTATTCCTCGTGAAGCGCATCAGCGACGGCGAACAAGAGCTCTTCATGCGTCGCGTAGTACAGGTTGCCCATGAGCGCAACAGCACTGACAGGTGCCACGACGGGCAGGAATCCCGCCTTCGCCCCGGATGCACTCATCGCAGCCTTGAGCCGCGCGATATCCTTCTTTACGGCTTCCGGGCGATAGGTCACCGGCGCCACCACGGTCTGATAGGCGCGCGCCGCACTCGGCCGTGCCTGCTTGCCCATGCCGGCGATGCCGTTCTGAGCTTCGTACTCTGCGTAAAACTCCGCGAAATCGCGCCGATCGCGGCTCGCATACAGCGGCGTGAGATCCGGTGGCGCATCACTACGCAGCTCGAGCCCGTTCAGGCGCTGCGCGATGTACTGCGCCCAGCTACCGAACTTGCCGTATTCGCCGTCATCGACGATGTCGATGCCCGTCTCGACTTGTTTCGCGACGACCTGCGCAACCGTACGGTCGATGCAGCCTTCCAGTGCGGAAGGTTCGACGGTGTCTCCCTGGTTAATACGCGTGAGCAGCTCGACGAGTTCGGGCGCCCGAACGAGACTGCCGACGTGAGTGGTATGGATTCGCCCATCCGACTTCATAGATGCCGCTCCTGCTCAAAGAGCCGCGTTCGCGGGTAACGTGGTGAGGTCGATACGCCGGTTGTCCTGCTTGTATGGCGCACGCGCGACGGTCGCCCGGATGTTCATCTGCTTCGTACCCGGCCGACCCCACACAACGATCACCTCCGTGCCCGGCTCGCGGTATGCCACGTCAATCGTGCAGAGGGAGATCATCTGCCGGAAGTGATAGCTGTAGCAGCGAGAGGTCGATACGCCCACGAGCTTTCCTTCGCTCAGCACTTTGTCGGCCCACACGGTGCCCAGATAGTTGCGAGGCAACTCCATCACTTCGTACGCCTCTCCTTCTTCGAAGAGCGACGCGTATACCTCTTTGACATCCTCCTTGTTCCCCACCAGCGTGACGATGTTCCGCCGGGGATTCGCCAGCTCCGCTTCGAGCGCGGCACGCCCGATGAAATCGTGGTCGAGCCGGATGTTCTTTCCCCATCCGAGCTCGACAGGGCTGCGATGAAATGCGGTGACATCGTCAGCTTCGAAGCTGCCGGTGTAGGGATATCGCGCCCGCGCGAACTCCGGCGCGCGGGCTTCCATCCAGCGGATGTAATCGTCCTGCCCCGCGATCGCGGGAATGTAGTCGACCGTCGGCGTCGGAAAGCACGCTTCGACATGATTGATCATCTTGGCGCGGCCGCCGAGGCGGCGGATTCCGAACTCACGGCCCACCTCGAGAATCGCCTGATGAATCGCGGGGCCGTCCTGACTGTTTCCATGCAGCTCGAAGCCGATTTCCCCCGACATGCCCTGCCGCAGGATGTGAAACTCGCGATGACGGATACGCGCTGTGCGGAAGCGCATGAAGCCGAGGTCGCGCAGGCTCTCGCCAGTCACCTTCTCCATGACGTAGAGCGACAGCGGCCCCTGGACCTGCTTGATGAATTGACTGTAGCCGAGCTGGATGGCGGTGGCATCGTAGTTGCCGCGCTCGAACTGATACTCCGTCCAGAGGGTCGGGCCGCAGGTGAAGAGAATCTCATCCTCGGC
>CAZIGW010000073.1:0-26372 GCA_964538565.1 uncultured Hyphomicrobiales bacterium
TGAGCCCATCAAGGCCGGAGAGACTCTGGCCGCGCGTCGCGCTTCGTGCGTCAGGATCGGGATCCGCGGCACTTTGGGCGCATTTTCCGGTGAACCGGTATCTGGTCGCCGGAAAATGCCCTAGTACGAGCGCGGCAGTTCGAGCACGTGTTCGGCAATATAGGACAGGATGAGATTGGTCGAAATCGGCGCCACCTGGTAGAGCCGCGTCTCGCGGAACTTGCGCTCGATGTCGAACTCCTCGGAAAAGCCGAAGCCGCCGTGGGTCTGCACGCACATGTCGGCCGCCGCCCACGAGGCGTCGGCCGCCAGGAGCTTCGCCATGTTGGCTTCGGCGCCGCAGTCGAGCCCGCCGTCGTATCGGCGCGCCGCCTCGTGCACCATCAGCTCGGCCGCGCGCATCTGCGCATAGGCGCGGGCGATCGGAAACTGCACGCCCTGGTTCTGCCCGATCGGGCGACCGAACAGCACGCGCTCCCTCGAATAGGCGGCGGCCTTGGCGATGAACCACTTGGCGTCGCCGATGCACTCCGATCCGATCAGGATGCGTTCGGCGTTCATGCCCGAGAGGATATAGCGGAAGCCCTTGCCTTCCTCGCCGACGAGGTTCTCGGCCGGCACCTTCAGATTGTCGAAAAACACTTCGGTGGTCGCATGATTCATCATCGTGCGGATGGGCCGGATCGTCAGCCCGTGCCCCTTGGCCTGCCGCAGGTCGACGATGAACACCGAGAGCCCGTCGGTGCGCTTCGTGACCTTGTCGCGCGGCGTTGTGCGCGCGAGCAGCAGCATCAGGTCCGAATGCTCGACGCGCGAGGTCCAGATCTTCTGGCCGTTGATGACGTAGTGATCGCCCTCGCGCGTCGCCGTGGTGCGCAGGCTGAGCGTGTCGGTTCCGGACGTCGGCTCGGTGACGCCGAAGGCCTGCAGGCGCAGCCTGCCCCGGGCGATATCCGGCAGATAGCGCTGCTTCTGCGCCGGACTGCCGTGCCGCAGCAGCGTTCCCATCGTGTACATCTGTGCATGACAGGCGCCGCCGTTGCAGCCCGATGCGTGGATCTCCTCCATGATCACGATGGCGGCGCTCATCGGCAGACCGCTGCCGCCGTATTCTTCCGGAATGAGCGCGGCGAGGAAGCCCGCCTCGGTCAGCGCCTCGACGAAGGCCGACGGATAGGCCCGCTCGCGGTCGAGGTCACGCCAGTACTGGCCAGGAAAACGCGCGCACAGCTCGTGCACCGCCGCACGGATATCGTTATAGGCGCCTTGCGCGCCGGTCTCGACGGTCAGCATTTCACCCTTCACCGCATGACGAATGGATTGGCCACGGAATCCGCGGTCGAGATCCACACGCTCTTGGTCTGCAGATAGCTCCAGATGGCGTCCTGGCCGTTCTCGCGGCCGAGCCCGGAGCGCTTGTAGCCGCCGAACGGCGACATGTAACTCACCGCCCGGTAGGTGTTGACCCAGACCGAGCCCGCCTCCAGCCGCTCGCTGGCGCGGATCGCGCGCTTGATGCTCGTCGTCCACACGCCGGCGGCGAGTCCGTAGGGACTGTCGTTGGCGATCGCGATCGCGTCGTCCTCGTCGGCGAACGGGATGATCGAAAGGACGGGGCCGAACACCTCTTCGCGCGCGATGCGCATCCGGTTGTTCACGCCGCGAAAGATCGTCGGCTCGATGAACCAGCCCTCGCCGCATTCGGGCCGGCTTGCCGGGCCGCCGCCGAGCACGACGCTGGCTCCTTCCTTTTTGGCGATATCGATGTAGCCCAGGATCTTCTCGTACTGCGCCCGCGTCGTCACCGGACCGACCTGGGTGTCGAGGCTCATCGGGTTGCCCATGCGGGCGGTCGCGGCGAGCGCGACCAGCTTTTCGGTGAATTCCTGTTCGATCGACTGCTGCACCAGGAGACGCGAGCCGGCGATGCAGGTCTGGCCGGTGGCGGCGAAAATTCCCGAAATGACGCCCTTGACGGCGTCGTCCATCACGGCGTCGTCGAACACGATGTTCGGCGACTTGCCGCCGAGCTCGAGCGTCACGGCCTTCAGCCCGCGCGCCGCGCTCTCGTAGACCTTCTGGCCGCCGATCTCGCCGCCCGTGAAGGCGACCTTGGCGACCTGCGGGTGCGCGACGAGCGGCTCGCCCACCTCCGGTCCGAAGCCGGTGACGACGTTGAGGACACCTTTCGGGAAGCCCGCTTCCTCGACCAGCCTGCAGAATTCGAGGGCGGACACGGAGGTGTGCTCGGACGGCTTGAGCACGATCGTGCAGCCGGCCGCAAGCGCCGGCGCGAGCTTCCAGGCGGCGAGCAGCAGCGGCGAATTCCACGGCGTGATCGCCGCCACCACGCCGATCGGCTCGTGCCGGGTGAAATTGAACGTGTCGGCCTTGTCGATCGGGATGACGGCGCCCTCGATCTTGTCGGCGAGGCCGCCGTAGTAGTAGTACCACTGCGGGAGATAACGCACCTGCGCGCCCATCTCGGCGAGCAGCTTGCCGTTGTCGCGCACCTCGATCGCGGCGAGCTTCTCGGCGTCGCGCGCGATCAGATCGCCGAGCCGGCGCAACAGCGCGCCGCGCTGGCTCGCCTTGAGCTTCGGCCACTCGCCGGATTTCAGAGCCGCGTGCGCGGCGGCGACCGCCTGGTCGACATCGGCCTTGCCGCCGCGCGCGACCAGCGCCCACGGCTTGCCGGCGTAGGGGTCGAAGGTTTCGAACCACTCGCCCGAGGCGGCCGCGACCCACTCGCCGCCGATGAACATCTTGTAGTTCGGCAGATTCGACATCGGACAGATCCGTCGTTGACGCTGACGCCTCTTGTTGAGGTTAAGCCGCGGCCGTGCCGAGCACGGCCTGGCGGAACCGCGTCTTGAGGTAGGGCCCGTCCCAGCTCGGCAGCACCAGCGGGTCCTTCGCGGTCGAAACCTTGAGCACGGCGAGAACCGGGCCCGTCGCCTTGTGCAGCAGCGGCACGGCGCGGTCGAGCTCCGCCGCGTCGCGCACGGTCGCGGTCTCGCGGAAGCCGG
The DNA here is from genome assembly GCA_964538565.1 of uncultured Hyphomicrobiales bacterium. Taxonomy (GTDB): domain Bacteria; phylum Pseudomonadota; class Alphaproteobacteria; order Rhizobiales; family Xanthobacteraceae; genus CAYVBN01. The sequence continues at coordinate 3,030 of CAZIGW010000073.1, forward strand.
CGAGGCGCGCGATTCCGGCGAGATCGACGCCCGCGCTCGTGTGGGTGCGCTGCATGCCGGTCTCGCCGTAGTGCTCGTTGTCGATGACGACGACCGCGAGGTTGCCTGGCTTCTTGACGCCCGTGGTTGCGAGCGCGCCGAGCCCCATCAGCAGCTCGCCGTCGCCGGTGATCACCAGAACGCGCCGCCGCGGCTGTGCCATCGCGAGCCCGAGGCCGACGGTCAGCGCGCTGCCCATGGCGCCCCAGAGATAGAAGTTGTTCGGATGATCGCCGACGGCGGCGCAATCGTAGGTCGGCGAACCGAGGCCGGTGACGACCAGGATGTCGCCGCGGTCCTCCAGGATGCGGGCGACGGCGCTGCGGCGTTGAAGTTTCGATTGTTCGTGCATCGGCTCAATCCTTGAAAAGCTTGGTTCCGAGCATGCGCTGCGAAAGCAGGACGGCGGCGGTCAGCCCGCCGTTGAAGGCGATGCGCCCGGCCGCTTCGACGGCCGGGGCCGCCATTTCGGGCTCCGCAACGTCGTAGACGACGGCGCCGGCGAGCCGCAGGCTGTCGCCGGTGATCTGGCCCATCGGCACCTGCCACGGGTTGAGCTCGCCCCATTGGCCGCGCATGGTCACCAGGATGAGCAGCGGAAATCCGCACACCTTGGCGAGCGACAGCGTGTTGATGCAGTTGCCGACACCGCTGCTCTGCATGAGCAGCGCACCGCGCTCGCCGCCGAGCCACGCCCCGGCCAGCAGGCCGATGCCTTCTTCCTCGGTGGTAAGCACCGTCGTCTTCATGTCGCTCTGATGGCAAAGCTCGATCAGGCGGGCGTGCCCGGCGTCCGGCACGTAGGCGACCTGGCGCACGTCCATCTCGCGCAGCTTGCGGTAGATCTGGTCCGGCCAGGCCGTGGCGTCCTTGCGGGGAGCTTCCGCACGCGCCTGATCGAGCATCTGTGTCGTCATGGGGTCGTCCTCTTAGACTGACAGCCGTTGTCGGATCGCCTCGTCGGCCAGGACTTCCGCCGGAGCGCCGTGCCCGATGATCCGGCCTTTTTCCATCACGTAGCAGGAGCCGCTGATGGTCGAGGCGCGCCGCACGTTCTGCTCGACCAGCAGCACCGCGATGTTCGCCTCGCGCATGCGCGCCAGCGATTGGAAGATCTCCGTCACCACCAGGGGCGCGAGCCCCTCGGAGGGCTCGTCGACCAGCAGCAGCTTGGGCGCGCCGACCAGCGCGCGGCCGATCGCCAGCATCTGCTGCTCGCCGCCCGACAAGGTTCGGCCGGCCTGGCGACGCCGCTCGCGCAGCCGCGGGAACAGCTCGAACACGCGGCCGAGCGCGCGTTCCTCCTCGCGGCGCGAGGGCCGGCGCGTGAACAGCCCGAGCGCGAGATTCTCCTCCACCGTGAGCGTCGGAAAGATGCGGCGGTCCTCCGGGATGAAGGCGATGCCTCTGCGGAAGATGCGGTCGGGTGACCAGGCCTCGATCGCCTCGCCGTCGAAGACGATGCGCCCCTGCCAGGGGTGCAGCCAGCCCATCACGGTGCGCAATGCGGTCGTCTTGCCGGCGCCGTTGCGGCCGAAAATGCTGACGATCTCGCCGGCGTCGGCGCTGAACGAGACGCCCTGCAGGACGGGGGAGAATTCGTAGCGCGCGTGCACGTTGTCGACCTCAAGCAGCGGCATGGTCGACTCCCAGGTAGGCCTCGCGCACCAGCGGGCTCGCGCGCACGGCGTCGGGGGTGCCCTCGAACAGCTTTTCTCCCTGGTGCATGACGACGACGTGATCCGACAGGCTCGTCACCAGCTCGATGTCGTGCTCGATCAGCAGGATGGTGACGCGACCGGCCAGCCCCTTGATCAGCCCGTCGAACTCGGCCGTCTCCGCCGGCGACATGCCTTGCGTCGGCTCGTCGAGCATCAGCAGCTTGGGATCGAGCGCCATGCAGACCGCGATCTCGACGCGGCGCTGGTCGCCGTGCGAGAGGTTGCGCACGAGCGTGTGGGCGCGCTCCTGCAGGCCGAATTCCTCGACGATCGCCTCGGCGCGCTGGCGCGCCGTCCCAAGGCTGCGGAGACGCGCCAGATAGCGGCCGCGGCTCTCGAGCGACTGGCAGGCGATCCGCACGTTCTCGAGCGCGCTCAGGCCGAAGAACAGGTTGGTGATCTGGAACGAGCGCGCGAGGCCGAGGCGGGCGACCGTGTAGGGCGACGCGCCGGTGATGTCGCGGCCGTCGAGCTCCACCGTTCCGGAATCCGGCCGCACCGCGCCGGAAATGAGATTGAACGCGGTGCTCTTGCCGGCGCCGTTCGGGCCGATGATCGAGGTGATGCGGTGGCGCGCGGCCTCGAAGCTCAGGTCCTTGACGGCCCGCAGCGCGCCGAACGCCTTGTTGAGCGCCGTGACCCGGATCATGGATGGGGCCTCCCGCGCGTGAGCCGCCGCAGCAGGCCGACCAGGCCGTCGGGCAGGAAGAGGACGAACACCACGAAGATGAGGCCGAGCACGAACAGGTGGCGCTCGGTGTAGCTGCCGATCACCGATTCGAGGAACGTGATGATCGTGCTGCCGACCAGCGGACCGAGCAATGTGCCGATGCCGCCGACGAGCGACACCACCACCGCCTTGGTGGAAATCTCGAACCCGAACAGGTTGGGGGCGACGAAGCCACGCAGCAGCGGGTAGACGAGGCCGCCGAAGGCCGCGACCTGCGCGGCCATCACGTAGGCGAACAGCTTGTACCAGAACGGATTGTAGCCGAGGTACGGCACGCGGTCGGCGTTGTCGCGGATGGCGTGCAGCACGCTGCCGAACGCGGTATCGAGAATGCGGCGGGTGGCGAGGTAGAGCAGCACGAGCGCGCCGAGCACCAGGTAGTAGAAGCTCAGATTGCTGTGCAGGTCGATGGCGACGCCGGGCAGCAGCGAGACGGTCGGGACCGGGATGCCGATCAGCCCGTCGGAGCCGCCGATGGCGCGCGTGTTGTGGGCAATCTTGGAGAGGATCTCGGCCGCCCCGAAGGTGATCAGCGCGAAGTAGACGCCCTTGGCGCGGATCGCGATGGCCCCGAGCGCGAACGAGAACACCGCGACGACGGCCGAGACGGCGAGCGCGACGAGCCAGAACGACTGCGTGACGTGCAGATACATCAGGCTCGACAGATAGGCGGCGAGCCCGAAATACGCGGCCTGGCCGAGCGACAGCAGGCCGGCGTAGCCGAGCAGGATGTCGACGCTGAGCGCAATCGCCCCGAGCAGGAGCGATTCGATCGCGAGCCGCGTGTAGAAGGAGCCGCCGATCCACGGGAACACGAGAGCGACCGCCAGCATGGCGAGGCCGAACCAGCGCAGCAGCCGCGCATCGCCCGGCGCCGGCTCGAGCGCGCGCACGAGGCGCTCGCCGACCGTGGGCTTCGGCGCGGGGCGCGTCTTGCCGTCGATGCGGGCGCCGTCCGTCTGGAGCATCACGCCTCGCCGATCCGGTTGAACAGGCCGCCCGGCCGCGCCACGAGCACCAGCAGCATGATGCCGTACACCAGCGTTTCGGCCCACACGGGCGGAATCCACAGGCTCGCCAGGCCCTGCACCTGTGTGAGCAGCAGCGCGGCGAAGACCGCGCCGGGGATGCTTCCCATGCCGCCGACGATGACCACCGCAAAGGCCATGACCAGAAAGTCATGCCCCATGTTGGGGAACACGGCGTAGATCGGGCTGAGCAGCACGCCGGCGAGCCCCGCGAGCCCGCAGCCGAACATGAACGTCAGGCCGTAGACCCAGCGGATCGGAATGCCGAACGAGGCGACCATCGAGGGATCGACCGCAGTGGCGCGCAGCACGGCGCCGATGCGCGTGCGGTAGACGAGCCACCAGGTGAGGGCGATCGCCACGAACGCCGCGCCGAAGATGAACAGCCGGTACGCCGGCAGGAAGACCTGCGCGACCGTCACCATGCCGCCGAGCGGCGCCGCCACCGAGTGCGTGTCGACGCCCCACACGACCTGCGCGAGATCGCGCAGCATCAGGCCGACCCCGAAGGTGAGGAGCAGGGTGACGATCGGGCGGTCCGCCCGCGGCAGCAGCGGACGGATGCCGAGCTCCTCGAGCGCCCAGCCGACCAGGCCGACCAGGATCGGCACGAGGACGAGCGCACCCCAGTAGCCGAACCCCCAGCCGATCAACGTGAAGGCCGTATAGCCGCCGAGCATGTAGAGATCGCCGTGCGCGAGATTGATGACGTCGAGCAGCCCGAAGATCATGGTGAGGCCGAGCGCCACGAGCGCGAGCGCCGCCCCGATAACCAGCGCGTCGATCATCTGGGGCAACACCACGAAGTGGAGATAGGCCAGCAGGTCTTCCATCGGGCCGCTCGCGTCCGCCTTGTCAGAATCGGTCGCACTTGTCCGGGCCGACGGCTTCCTCGCCCGGCACTTTGCCGACCGTCTTGAAGTCGTTGCCCTTCACCTGCACGACCACCATGTCGACGATCGCCTGGTGGTCGCCCTTGCGCATCTTCTTGGTGCCCTGCGGGGTCTCCCAGGTGGCGTCCTCCATGGCGGCGCGCAGCTTCTTGGTATCGGTGCCGCCCGCCTTCTCGATCGCCTGCTTGAACAGATAGAACAGTCCGTAGGTGTCGGCCGCGAACAGATCGGGGTCGCTCTGGTAGGCCTTCTTGAACGCCTCGACGAATTTCCTGTTGGCCGGCGTGTCGATGTCGGGGGAATAACCGGCGGCGCTCAGGAAGCCCTCGGCGGCTCCGCCCATCGCTCCGATGTTCTGCTGCGTCACCGCGCCGGCCGCGCCGGCCAGCACCAGCTTGTCCGACAGGATGCCGTATTCCTTGAGCTGCGTGAGCAGGCGCACCGTGTCGTTGCCGGCGGTCGCCGTCATGATCACGTCGGGCCGGGCGGCGCGAATCTGCCCGATGTAGGAGGTGAAGTCCTTGGCGCCGAGCGGCGGGAAGCTGTTGCCGGCATCGGTGCCGCCGCGCTGCTTCACGTCGGCTTCGAAGGCCGAAATGGTGCTGCGCCCCATTTCGTAGTCCGGACCGATGAAGAAGTAGCGCTTGCCCTTGACGTTCTTCAACAGCCAGCCGGTCAGCGCCGTCGACTGCATGTACGCGTTGGCGTTCACGCGGAAGACGTTGGGGTTGCACTGCTCGGCGGTGATCGAGGTCGCGTACGAGACGGTCGTCACCAGGATCCGGTCGTTGCGCTCCGCAAGCTGGCCGACCGCCAGCGTCGAGCCGCTGTTCACGGTGCCGGTCAGGAGATCGACCTTGTCCTGCTGCAGCAGCTTCTCCGACTTGCGCACCGCGACCGGCGGATTGGCCTCTTCGTCCTCGAACAGGAGCTCGAACTTGCGGCCGGCGACGCCGCCCGCCGCATTGATCTCGTTGACGGCGAGCTCCGCCCCCCAGCGCACCTGCTTGCCGATCGGGGCGTAGCTGCCCGACAGCGGCGTGACGACGCCGACCTTGATCGGATCGGCGGCGTTGGCGGCCGGCGCCAGCGCCATGGCGAGCGCCGCGATCGCCGCGCCGCCGTACAGTTTGCTTGTCTTCACGACTTCCTCCCTTGGAATGTCGGCGCGTCAGGCGCCGGTGAAGTTCGGTTTGCGCTTCTCGCTGAAGGCTGCGATACCTTCCTTGTAGTCCGCGCTCTCGCGGAGTTTCTCGTAGGCGTGGCCCTCGACCTCGAACCCGACCGTCAGGCTCGTGTCGTAGGACGTGTTGAGCACGCGCTTGATGGTCTTGAGCGCGAGCGGGGCCATCCGGGTGAGTGTGTCGATCATCTCGTCGAGGATCTGGTTGAGGCCGGCGACGTCGTCGGCGACGCGCGTCACCAGTCCCCAGTTCAGCGCCTCCGAGGCCGGCACGCGGCGGCCGAGCATCATCATGTCGACTGCGCGGGTGAGGCCGGCGATGCGCGCCACGCGCTGGCTGCCGCCGCTGCCGGGAATCTGGCCGAGCGTCACTTCCGGCAGCGCGAGCAGCGTGTCCTTGGTGGCGATGCGGATGTCGCACGCCATGGCGAGCTCGAGGCCGACACCCATGGCATACTTTTCCATCACGCAGATCACCGGCTTCGGGCAGCGCTCCGGCGAAGCGATGTTCCAGGCGAGATCCGACATGCCGTCGCGCTCGATCTGCGGGAACGCCTTCACGTCGCCGCCCGAGGTGTAGACCCCGTTCCTGCCGCGGATGACGACGACGCGCACGTCCGGGTCCTGACCGAACGCTTCCATGACGGCGTTGATCTGCTTGCGTCCGAGATAGGACACGACGTTGAGCGGCGGACGATCGAGCCACAGCGTGCCGACCTTGCGCTTCGCGTCGACCTCGTAGTGCAGGCCGTCGAGCTTTCGCAGGATCGACGCGCGCTGCTCGGCATAGTCTCTGGTCATGGGCTTTCCTTCTGAACCACTTTTCGCCTAGCTGTTCTCGTACTTGTCGAATTCGCCGTTCCGCAGCTTGCGGCGCAGGAGCTTGCCGGAGGCCGAGCGCGGAATGGACTTGACGAAGACGTATTCGCGCGGCCGCTTGAAACGGGCAAGCCCGCTCCTGAGGCAGACCTCGTCGAGCTGTTCGGATGCGAGCCCCGCCATCGCGGGTTCGACGAATGCCACCACCCTGGCGCCGAGGCGTTCGTCCGGCACGCCGACCACGGCGCAGCCGGCGATGAGTTTGCTGCGCATCAGCGTGTCCTCGACCTCCTCGGGGTAGATGTTCTCGCCGCCGCTGATGATCATGTCGTCGACGCGCCCGACCACATAGAGCTCGCCATCCTCGTCGAATCTGCCGAGGTCGCCGGTGCGATACCAGCGGCCCTGGATCGCCTTGGCGTCGGCGTCGGGCCGCTTCCAGTAGCCCTTGAACGCCTCCGGACTGTTCATGCTGGCGACGATCTCGCCGGACGTGCCGGGTGGCAGGTCGACCTCGATGTCGTCGTCGCGCGAGGGCGACACCACGCGGATGATCTGGTTCATGCCGGCGCGGCCGGCGCAGCCGGGCTTGCGGTCGAGATGGTCGCAATAGGTGAAGGTGTAGATCTCGCTCGATCCGTAGTAGTTGACGAACAGCTTGGGCTTGAGCTGCTCGAGCAGCTGCTCGATCAAGGCCGGCGTCATGGTCATGCCCGCATAGCCGACGCGCTCGAGCGAGCTCAGATCATAGGCGCCGAACTTCGGGTGCTTGAGCACGTCGTGGAACATGGTGGGTACGAGGTAGAGCGTCGTCAGCCGTTCGGCTTCGACGAGACGCAGCACCTCCTCGGGCTCGTAGTTCGGCACGCAGACGAAGGTGCCGTTGAGGATCGCGGCGCCGAGCAGGATGCGCACGCCCATCGTGTGGAAGAGCGGCATGACGCCGAGGCAGGAATCGTTCTGCCGGTACTGGTTCTGCGCCGCATGCGAGATCGAGGCCGTGAGCTCGTTGCGGTGGCTGCGCGGCACGCCCTTCGGCCGGCCCGTGGTGCCCGAAGTGTAGAGCATCAGGCAGGTCGAGAATTCGTTGATGCCGGACGGTCCGGCGATCGGACGCGCCGCGAGCAGATCCTCGAACCGCTTTCCCTCGCCCTTTGCGTCGGCTGCGACGATCACCCGGCGCGGGTCCAACTTGATCGCCGCCGCGGCCTGCGCGGCCGCGTCGCCCGACGCGCCGTCGAACGCGACGGCGGCGGCCTCGGCGTCCTCGAAGCAGTAGCGGATCTCGTCGGCGGAGGCGCGCCAGCTCACCGGCGTAAAGATGAGGCCGAGCATGTGGCTCGCCCAGTAGAGGGTCGCCATCTCGTAGCGGTTGCGCATGACGACGACGAGGTGATCGCCGGGCCGCAAGCCCATGTCGCGCAGCCCGCCGGCGACGGCCTTGATTTCCTCGTACCAGGCCGCGTAGCTGATGCGCCGCGCGCCTTCGACGAAAGCGATCTGCTGCGGCTGGCGCCGGACCGAGACGGCAAAGACGTTGCCAAGATCCATGCTCATGCACCTCTTCTGATGTCGTCCGCGGCCTCGAGAACGGCGGCCACGATCGACGCATAGCCCGTGCAGCGGCAGATATGTCCGGACAACATGTCACGCACTTGCGCTTCGTCGGGCGACGGCGTTTCGCGCAGGAACTGCGTCACCGAGCAGAGGATGCCGGGCGTGCAGAAGCCGCACTGCAGCGCATGATGCTTGGCAAAGGCGCGTTGCACAACATTCATGGCGCCGGGGTCGGCGAGGCCCTCGACGGTGACGATCTCGGCGCCGTCCGCCTGGACGGCGTATTGCGTGCAGCTTCGCATCGCCCGGCCGTCGACCAGAACCGTGCAGGCGCCGCACACGCCGTGCTCGCAGCCGACGTGAACCCCGAACGCCTGCAGTTCGTGGCGCAGAAAGTCGCACAGCAGCATGCGCGGCTCGGCGCGGCCCGAACGGCGGCGACCGTTCAGCGTCAGCTCGATGGTGGCGCGTTCGCCCGCCGGACGATGCAGCGTCGTCATTGCGGCCGGACCTTTCGCCGTGCGGCGTCGAGCGCTTCACGATAGACCCCTTCGATCAGCGCCTTCGCCAGGGCAATGCGGTATTCGGCGCTCGCCGCGTGATCCTCCATCGGGGCGAGGCCGGCCGTTGCGTGCTCGGCGAGCTCCCGGGCCGCTTCCGCTGCCGGGCCCCCGATGAACGAACGGGTATCGAGCGCGATCGGACGGCTTTCGACGCCGCCGAGCCCGACCGAAAGCTCCGCGATCCGGCCGTCGGCTCGCAGGCGCAGCACGCACGCCGCCGCCGCGATGGCGAAGTCGCCGTGCCGCTGAGCGATCTCCGCGAAGGCGCAACCGGCATCCGCCGGCGTGCGCGGCCACTCGAGCGCGACGATCATCTCGTCGGGCCGGCGCTGCGTCGTGAGCGTGTCGAGGAAGAAGTCGCGTGCCGGAACCCTGCGTTCGCGCCGGCGCGACTGCAGCACCACGGTCCCGCCGCAGACGACGAGGCAGAGAGGGATCTCGGCGCTCGGATCGGCGTGCGCCACCGAGCCGCCGAGCGTTCCGCGGTTGCGGGTCTGGAAGTGACCGACCCACGGCAGCGCCCGGGCGAGCAGCGGGATCTCGCGTGCGATCAGCGTGGATCTCGACGCGTCGTTCTGCACCACGCCGGCGCCCGTGACCACCAGGTCGGATTTCAACGCGATCGATTTCAGCGCCGTCATGCGCGAGACGTCGACGACCGCGCGCGGACGAACGAGGCGCATGTTGAGCATCGGGCCGAGCGTCATCCCGCCGGCGAGCACGGCGGCATCCTCCCGCAGCTCGGCGAGCAGCGCCGTCGCCTCGTTGACGCTGTCCGGCCGGTGATAGTCGAATGCGACGGGCTTCATGGCTTGGCCCCGCGTCCGAAGGCCCGAAGAAGGCCGCGCCAACCCCGGGTCTTTTCTGGCGCGATCCGCCGTTCGAGCGCGGCGAAGAACTGTCCGATCAGATAGCGGGTCACCGTGCCGAGCATGCGCTGGCCGACGGCCGCAACCTTGCCGCCGACGTCGGCGGCGTATTCATAGCGCAGGCGCGTGCGGCCGTCCGGCTCGGCGCTCAACCACACGAGGCCGGAACCCGTGCCGAAGCCGAGCGCGCCGGACGCCGTGCCGACGAGGCGGACGGATCGGGGCTCGTTCTTGTCGCGCAGCTCGATCGTCGTCTCGTAGGCGCCGCGAATGCCGGCGACGCCGATCACGACCTCGGCCGAATAGCGGTCGGGCGCGTCCTGGCGCAGGCTGCGGCAGCCCGGAACGATCGCCGCAAGCTCCGCAGGATCGACGAGCCGCCGCCAGATCTCCGCGACCGGCGCCGACAGCACGATCTCCCCGTTTCCCTTGAGGGCGCCTTGGCCGGCGAAGGTCTGGGTGCTCGCGGCAGGCGCGGCGCGGGGAGGCCTGCGTGCCGCATCCTTGCCGTTGGCCAGCGCCCAGAGCCGCTGCAGCGTCAGCGGCAGCGTGATGTCGTCGCGGCCGAGCGCGTCGGCGACCGCGTTGGCGATCGCGGCCGGGGCCAGCATCGAGCTTCCGTCACCCATGCCCTTGGCGCCGAGCGCGTTCATCGGCGAGGGCGTCTCAACGTGGCCGATCTCGAGCGGCGGCACTTCGACGGCGGTGGGACACAGGTAGTCGGCGAACGTGCCGGAGAGAAAATTGCCGCGCTCGTCGTAAGCCAGCTCCTCGAAGAGCGCGGCGCCCAGCCCGTGCGCGAACCCGCCGTGCACCTGGCCCTCGACGATCTTCGGATTGATCTGGCGGCCGACGTCGTGGACCGAGACGTACTTGTGAATGCGCAGCACCCCGGTCTTGCGATCGATCTCGACAGCGGCGAGATCGATGACGAAGCCGAAGGTCGATGCCGATGCGACGCGATCCTGATCGTCGAGCGCGCCGAGCACCGGCGGCGAGACGACGGCGGTTTCCACGATGCCGGGCGCCGCGCTGTCCGGCAGGTAGGTCGGGTCCCAATGCGCCCGCGCGGCCACCTTGCGGAACGGCAGGCCCTTGTTCGACTGCCCGCGCACCCGCGCATAGCCCTCGCGCAGTTCGATATCATCGGGCGCGGCGTCGAGCGCCTCGGCGGCGAGCAAGCGGATCTTTGTCGCCACCTGCGCGGCGGACTTGGCAATGGCGTCGACCACGATCGAGGCGAAGCGGTTGGAGTAGTTGCCGGAGGCGATCGACCAGGCGCTGGTGAGCGTGTCGATGTCGGTCACCACGTCGATGTCGGCGGGCCTGAGCCCTAGTGCGTCGGCGACGATCTGCGCGGCGACCGTCGCGTGGCCCTGGCCGTTCGGCGTGCTGCACAGCCGCACCGTCACCTGGCCGCTCGGATCGACGGAAATCACCGCGCTCGCATTGGCGCCCGACTTGCGGTCGCCGCGGCTGCGCTCCTCGAGCGTCTGCGCGAGCGAGACGTAGGCCATGTTGGAGCCCGAGGGCTCGACGCCCGCGGCAAGCCCGATCCCGAACAGCCGACCCGCTTGGCGCGCCTCGTCGCGCCGGCGCTTGAGCGCGTCATAGCCGGCGATGCGCAAGAGTTCGGAAAGAGCCGCCTCGTAGTCGCCGGCGTCGTACACGGCGCCGGCCGGCGCCCGATAGGGAAAAGCTTCGGCGGGAATGAAGTTGCGCCGACGGATCTCGGCCGGGTCGATGCCGAGCCCGCGCGCCGCCATCTCCATCACGCGTTCGAGCGCGAAGTAGAACTGCGGCCCGCCGTAGCCGCGGTTGAGCCCGACGGGCGTGCGGTTCGTCACCACGAGCTCGTTGTGGATCTCGATGTTGCCGACGTCGTAGCAGCCGTTCGAGGCCGCGTGCATGCGATAGAGCGAGGCGGGCTCGGGCGTGCGGATGTAGGCGCCCATGTTGGCGACGTTCTTGAACCGCAGTCCGAGCAGTTTGCCGTCTTTCCGGAACGCGGCCGCGACGGTGCCCAACCGGTCGCTCGACGCGGAGGCCGCCGCGAGGTGCTCGGCGCGATCCTCGATCCATTTGACCGGCAGTCCGGTGCGCCGGCTGACCGCCGCGAGCAGCACGATCGAGGAGAGGATCGCCTGCTTGACGCCGAAGCTGCCGCCGCTGCTCGGCGGCGTGATCAGGCGCAGCCGGTTGCCGGGCACGCGCAGGGCGCCCGCCATCAGCGGCTGCAGCACGAACGGTCCCTGGAAGTTCGACCAGACCGTGTAGCGGTCGGGGGAGCGCTCGTAGTGCGCGATGACCCCGAAGGTCTCCATCGGGGTCGAGGCATAGCGCGGAAACGAATAGGCGAGTTCGAACACGCGGTCGGCTTCGGCAAAAGCCTTGTCGGGATCACCGTAGCGGAAGCTGCGCCGGCCGATGACGTTCGAGCCGGCCTTCTCGTGCAGCAGGACCGCGTCCGGCCGGCTGGCGCTCTCCAGATCGGGGACGGCCGGGAGAGCCTCGTATTCGACCTCGACGAGATCGCACGCGTCCTCGGCGACATAGCGCGTGTCCGCGACGACGACCGCCACCGGCTCGCCGACATAGCGGACCCGGTCGATCGCGATCGGGTAGTAGGCGAGGGGCGATCGCACCACGCTCGGCACCGGGCCGATGAGTTCGGCGAGTTCCGTGCCGGTCACGACGGCATGCACCCCCGGCAGCGCCGTGGCGCGGGCGGTGTTGATGCGCAGGATGCGCGCGTGCGGATGGGGCGACCGGAGGATCGCGGCATACCGGATTCCGGCGATCGGCGACAGGTCGTCGATGAAACGCGCCTGACCGGTCAGGAGCGCCTCGTCCTCCTTGCGCGGAACAGGCGACCCGATCCATTCCTGGGAAGCAACGCCGATTGCCGTCAGCAAAACACCGCCCGCCTACGCAGCGTGTCCTCGCCTTTGGCGCATGACCCGGCGAGGTGAAATCGCCTCGCCCACAAGACGCGCCAACCTGCAAGACTAAGAGCGCGATCTTGCGTAAAGCCGGTTTCTACTTTTGCGGATCGCGCTCTAGGTTCTTTGTTCCTTGTGCGACCTATAGGCTGCGACAACGTTCACCGCAAATAATAATTGACAATAGGCAAAATCAACCGGTGTTATGGTTCCACCATGCGTGGCCCGCCGTCCGACCAGACAGCCGCCGTCCTGGACCTGCGGCAGATCCAGTACTTCACCTGCCTGTACGAAGAGCGCAGCGTGACGCGCGCCGCGCGCCGCCTCAACGTCGTCCAGCCGGCGCTCAGCATGCAGATCAACCGCCTGGAAAAACGGCTCGGCGTCGACCTGTTCGAGCGCACCGCGCGCGGGATGATCCCGACCTCCGCCGGCGAGGCGATGTACCGCATCTATCTTCCGATCCTGCTCGACCTCAGGCACGCCAACCAGCAGGTGATGGAGCTGAGCGGCAAGGTGCTCGGCAAGATCGCGGTCGGCATCATTCCGTCCATCACCAATTCGGTGCTGGCCGACGTGCTGCGCCGCTTCCGCACCACGTATCCGGACGTCGAGATCCGGATCGACGAGGCCTACAGTGGCACCTTGATCGACTGGGTGATGGCCGGTGACCTCGATTTCGCCGTCGTCAACAGCGGCCCGCGCAAGGCCGGTTGCGCCGCGCTGCCGCTGCTCGACGAGGAACTGGTCCTGCTCGAGCGCGCCTCTCCCAGGAGCCACACGACGCCGGTGCCGTTCCGGCGGCTGACGGAGCTCCCGCTCCTGCTCCCCTCGCGCCGCCACGGCATTCGCAACGTGGTCGAGGCGGCGGCCGAGAAGCTCGGCGTTCAGATCTCGCCGCAGCTCGAGGTCGATGCGCTCTCGCCCACCTTGAATCTCGTCTCCGAGGGCAAGCTGAAGACGGTGATGCCGGCGATCGTGGCGCGAAAATCGCCGCCCGAACTGTCGCTGCAGATGCGGCGCATCGTCGAACCGGTTCTCAAGCGCCAGCTCGTGTGCGTCTATCGCGCGCAGCGCCCGCTGTCGCGCATCATCGGTGCGTTCGTCGACGTGCTGCGCGCGGAGCTCAAGGAGTCGGCCGTCGCGCCGGGCGGGCGCAGCCGGCGGGTGGCGGCGGCGCGAAGCCGGCAAAAGGACCGTGAGACCAGGGACCTCTCATGACGCAGGACGAGCTCGAATCCTATCGCGCGCACATCGGCCGCACCCTCGAGGAGAACGACTCGATCGCCCCCGAGGTTGTCGACCGCTTCGCCGCGGCGACGAACGAAGCGGTACCCGATCGCGGCGCGTTGCCGCCGCTGTGGCATTACGGATTGTTCCTCCCGCGCAAGGCCACGGCGGAGCTTGGGCCCGACGGCCATCCGCCCCGCGGCGACTTCATGCCGCCGGTGGCGCTGCCGCGCCGCATGTTTGCCGGCGCGACCGTGCATTTTCGCGCGCCGTTGCTGGTCGGGCAGGAAGCCACGAAGGTCTCGCGCATCGCCTCGGTCGACTACCGCGAAGGCAGGTCGGGCGGGCTCGTGTTCGTGCGGGTGCAGATCACCGTTCGGCAGCGGGACCGGACGTGCGTCGAGGAAGATCAGACGATCGTCTATCGCGGCGAGGGGCCGAAGCTCGCGCCGATTGCGTGCAGCGAGCTCCCCGAGGAGCCCGCAGGTTCAATCGTCGAGAACTGGACGCCCGGCCCGGTCGAGCTCTTCCGCTTCTCCGCGGTGACGTTCAACGCGCACCGCATCCACTACGACCTGCCGTACGCCAGGGATGTCGAAGGCTACCCTTCCCTCGTGGTGCACGGGCCGCTGACCGCGTTCAGGCTGTGCTCGTTCGCGCACCGCCTGCTCGGCAGCCTCACGGATTTTCGCTTTCGCGGCGAGGCACCGCTGTTCGTCGACCAGCCAGTGAGGCTCGTCGCGCGGCGCGACGGGTCGAAATGCGAGCTTGCTGCGAAACGCTGCGACGGCACGGTCGCGATGTCGGCGAGCGCAGCGGCGTGAAGCGTCCGCGCCGTCGGACGCCGCCCGTGACGCGTCCCGAGCATTGCTTCGGATCGAGCGCTATCGCTCGGGCTTCCACGGCAGCATCCAGCGCTCGATCACGTCGAGCAGGAGCGAGAGCACGTAGCCGATGATGGCGATGACCACGAGGCCGACGTACATGGTCTCGACGCTCAGCGTCTGCCAGGCATTCCACACCATGTAGCCGAGACCGCTGTCGGCGCCGATCATCTCCGAGATTGCGATCAGCACCAGACCCATCCCGACGCCGAGCTTGACGCCGGCGAAGATCGACGGCAGCGCGCCCGGCAAGGCGACGGTGCGGAACATCTGCCAGCGGCTGGCGCCGAAGTTGGTGCCGACGTCGAGATAGATCCGCTCGATCTGCAGCACGCCCGTCATGGTGTTGATGATGACCGGATAGAACACGCCGAGCGCGACCATGGCGATCTTCGAGGCTTCGCCCAGCCCGAACAGCAGCAGGATCAGCGGAAAGATCGCGCTCTTGGGCAGCGGATAGGTCGCGGCGATCAACGGATCGATGGCGGCCCGCACCGGCCGCGACAGCCCCATGATGATTCCGAGCACCACGGCCGGCACGACCCCGACCAGGAATCCCCAGAACAGGCGTTCGAGGCTGATGGCGGTGTTGACCCAGATCGTCCCCGAGTTCGACAGGTCGAGAAAGCGCTGGGCGATCAGGATTGGCGAGGAGAAGAAGCGCGTGTCGATGAAGCCGAGGCGCACGCCCAATTGCCACAGCCCGAGCAAAGCGATCGGCGTGAGAATGCTGATGAGGTTGTCGCGGCTGAAAATGCGCGACGCGAGCGGCCGATCGCGCATCACTTCGCCTCCTGGGCGGCCGCGCGCTCGACTTCCTCGCGCAGATAGCCCCAAATGCGGAACACGAGCTCGCCGTAGTCGGGCCGCGCGCGCAGTTCGATGATGTTGCGCGGCCGCGGGAACGGAACGTCGATCATCGCCTTGATGCGCCCCGGGCCGGCCGTCATGATCAGGATCTTGTCGCCGAGCGCCACCGCCTCGTCGACGCTATGGGTGATGAACAGCACGGTCTTGCGCGACTCGTCCCAGATCCGCAGCAATTCCTGCTGCAGCATCGTCTTGTGCTGCTCATCGAGCGCGGAGAACGGCTCGTCCATCAGCAGGACTTCCGGATCGGTGGCGAACGCGCGCACGATCGACACCCGCTGCCGCATGCCTCCGGAGAGCTGGAACGGATAGCGGTCGGCAAAGCGGGTGAGGCCGGTGCGGTCGAGATAGAAGCCGACGGTCTCCTTGATCTGAGCCTTGCTGGCGCCGCGCAGCCTCAGCCCGTAGGCGGCGTTGTCCCACACGGTCATCCACGGAAAGATCGAATCGCCCTGGAACACCATGGCGTTGGTCGGTGTCGACGGGTTCTCGCGGCGGACCTCGACGCTGCCTTCGCTCGGCACCTCGAGGTTGGCGAGGATGCGTAGCAGCGTGGTCTTGCCGCAGCCGCTCGGGCCCACGATGGTGACGAAGCTGCCGCTCTCGATGTCGAGCGAAATGTCGTCGAGCACGGTCAGCGAACCGAACCGTCGCGTAAGGTTGGCGATGCGAATTTTCGGCGGCCGCGCTCCGGCGGCCGCCGCCACGGCATGTCCCGCCATCATGACTTGGACTTGTAGGGCCCGATGATCTTGAGCGCGCGGTCGACGAAGCTGTGATCGACCAGTGCGTCGACGGTCGTTTGGCCTTCGAGATAGCCGTGCGCCTTGTAGAACTCGTAGTCCTTCTTCATGCTCGGCAGATCGACGTACCCGTCCGGGTTGCAGCCGTTCGGTGTCATCGCCTCGTAGAGGCTGCGATCCTTGACCTTGGTGTACTTGATCAGGATGTCGATGAGTTCGTTCGCGTTGGGACCCTTGAAGTGCCCGTCCTTGAGGGCGCCGTTGTAGAAGCGCACGCCTTCCAGGTATGCGACCATGAACTTGGTCGCCACGTCCTGCCGGCCCTTGATGAAATGGTCGCCGTAAAGCAGTACGGCGATCTGCTGGTTGGGATAGAGATCCGGGCCGGAGAAGCGCACCGCAAATCCCTTCTGCACGGCGATCGTCGCCATCGGCTCCGCCGTCACGCCGATGTCGATCGCCTTGTTGGAAAGCGCGGTCACCTGCTGCGGATAGCCGAGATTGTAGACGTGCTGCACGTCGTCATACTTGAGGCCGCCGCGATCGAGCGCAGCCTGCAGAATCGGTCCGGGCGTGCCGCCCTTTCCGGCTTCCGCGACCTTCAGGCCCTTGAGGTCGGCGAAGGTCTTCACCTTGCCCTCGTCGATCAGGTCCTTGCGGACGATGATCGGGACGTAGCTGTAGCCGACGGGCGCGGATCCCTTGTCGGCCACCACCTTGAGGCCGATGCCGCGCGCGACCGCGTTGAACAGTCCGGCGGAGGAGGCGCCGGCCGCGACGTCGATCTGACCGGTGCCGAGCGGCGCGACCATCTGCGGCCCGGAATCGAAGTGGACGAATTCCACCTTGATCCCCTGCCTGGCAAAGTAGCCCTTGTCCTGGGCGATGAAGAACGCCGCGTCGCTGACGACGCCGTTGACGCCGACCTTCACGAGGTCTTCGGCCCGCGCAGCCGAGCCGAGGCACGAGGCCGCCAGCACCATCAGGCCGATGACTGTCAATCGCTTCATTTCGACTTCCTCCGTGACTGTTCCCCTGCGCCGGCTTTTGGCTTGTCGCTTCCGCGCCGACTTCGCTGCGGTTTGCAGTCTGTCGTCAAGACCGCGCCCTCAGGATTCGACGCCGGCGCGCCAGTTCGCCGCGGGCGTCGGCGCGAGCACACGGTCGAGATCGACCTCGCTCTCGCCCGGAACGGCGATGCGCTTGAAGCGCATCGGCGGCGCGTCGAGCGGCGCGGTCGCGTCGATGCCCATCTTGGCCCCGACACCCATGACGGTCGTCGGATCGAGGCGCGAGCCCTGCGCATCGGAAACGACGAGCAGGTCGCGGTCGGCGCGGCTGCGCGTCGCGACCGCCCATTCGACTTCCGCCGGGGTGTGGATGTCGACGTCCTCGTCGACCACGATCACGTGCTTGACGTCGTAGTGGCCGGCGAAGGCGCCCATCATGATGTTCTTCGCCTCGCCCTCGAACCGCTTCCTGATCCGGACGTAGAGGTGATACCGGCACATGCCGCCCTTCGAGAGGTGCACGTCGAGGACGTTCGGGAAGGTGCGCCGCAGGTGCGCCAGCAGCGTCGCTTCGCGCGGAATGGCGCCGAGCATCAGATGTTCGAGTCCGCCGCCGGTGATCGTGTGATAGATCGGTTTCGCGCGATGGGTGACGAGGTCGATCTCGACGACGTGCCGGTTCTCGCGCTCGCCGTAATACTGCGGAAATTCGCCGAACGGACCTTCCGGCTCGCGCACGTGCGGCAGGAAGCGGCCTTCGAGCGCGATCTCGGCCTCGGCCGGGATGCGCAATTCGCTGCCCTTGCATTTGACGACGTCGAGCGGCTTGCGATGCAGCGCGCCGGCGATCTCCAGCTCGTCGCAGTCGATCGGGACGATCGCCTGCGAGGCGAGCAGGGTCAGCGGGTCGACGCCGATCACGATCGCGACCGGCAGCGGCTCGCCGGCCTTTTCCGCCATGTCGTAGAAGAAGTGTGTGTGCCGCTGCAGCACGCAGACGCCGAGCCGGTTCGGGCCGCTGAGCTGGCAGCGCATGATGGTGACGTTCTGCGCGCCCGTGCGCGGGTTGCGCGTGATGATGAGCCCGGCTGTGATGTAGGGACCGCTGTCGTGCTCGTTGTGCGTCGGCAGCGGCAGCAGCCGGGGGAGATCGACCTCGGGATGCACGATCTCCTGCACCGGCGCGGCCGAGACCTCGCGGCAGGGAATGGGCGCGAGCGACGCCCGCTGAAAGGTGTCGAGCAGTTGCGCAGGCTCCACGCCCATCGCTTCGGCGAGCCAGCCCCGGTCCGACACCAGGTTCGAGACGACCGGAATGGCGTGGCCGTCGGGACGCGGAAACAGCACCGCCTTGACGCCGTCGAGCCGCTTCGCGATCGCCGCGATCTCGAAACGAAGCGCAACGCCCGGCTTCGCGACGGCCAGCCGGTCACGCGCGGCGAGATGATCGAGCCAGCCGCGCAGGGTGGTGATCGGCTCAGCCGGGCCTGCCGTCAACGACGGCTTTTCTTTCGCTGCGATTGCCGGGGTGGCCGCATTCATCGTCCTGTTCCTTCCTCGTGCCGCACGAGCGGGTTTGCCTGCCCGCGAGCGCCAGGAGAGCAGACATCGGCAAATGCGAACGGCCGGGCCGGCGCATCATCCGCCAATGGCAGGTCGACACCAGGAACATGTCGCATCACGAGGCGCGGCCGTCACACGGGCGGGCCGCTTCGCTCCGGCCGATGTTTCCTCCCACGCCTGATCTCTTCCGCTCCGGCTGGATTGTGGCGGGGTGCTTATCGTCGGGTAAGAGCAGGTATAAAGTCAAATTGCGGATTGCTATTTTCATTATCATCACGTGTGATCGAGGCGCGCGCCGGCGGCCTGATCTGCCCGGCCGGCGGAGCTTCGCGCACGGTCTCGCCCGGCGGCTCGGGTCGGGACGATGCGGAATGGCCTGCGCTCCCGCTCCGGACGGATCCACGAGCGGCCGCGTGCCCTGTTCGGGGAAGATTGGATCGGGCAAGGCTCGAGGGGGGACGTGGCGGCTTGACGCGGCACCCGAGGTTTGCCAAATCCGGCTTCGTGCCGAAAGGTCATGACTCTGGTCGCGTCCCGGCGTGGGACTCGCTTCGCCACGCCGGATTTCGCCACGCCCGATAAGGACAGGCTGCGCCACGGTTTGGAGAGGTGGCAGAGTGGTTGAATGCACCGCACTCGAAATGCGGCATACGGGCAACCGTATCGGGGGTTCGAATCCCTCCCTCTCCGCCACTTCAGAACAGAACTGCGAACGCCGGGGATAGCCGGCTCATCCGTCGCGATCGAATAGCCCTGGCAGCCCGTCTCGCGCCATCGAAGGGCGGCGGGGGTCGTTCATCGCCTCCCGCAGATCGCTGCATCGTTGCACGTTGAGTCAAAAGTCGGGGCCGCTGCCGAACACGCGCGCGAGGACAAGCCCCGTTGCCGCTGTCAGGGTCCGGCGGTCATTGCACGGTTCACTTACATACATGCTTGCGCTGAACGCCCACGCCCTCGGCCAAGGCGGCCTGGGTCAGCCCCATGGGCTGCATGAATGCCTCGACCAGGATTTCGCCGACTGTGGCTGGTGCGCTTCGTCGTCAGCACGGCTCGCCCCATCGACAGCGGCGGTCGCGAATCCTGATCGGTCGTGCCGTCGTCGATCATCGGGAGCTTGCCGAATCGTCGGCTTCCAACGTCCGGATGTGCCGCGACCGCGGGTCCTCGACAACGAACGCAAGCAGCCACGCGTCCCGAAAGCTCACGATCATCCGGCGGCGGCGCCTGTGTGCCGATGTATCGCTCTTAGGTACGCCAACACCGACGCCCATCAGGCCGGCGGATGCGGGTCAGGGCGCAACAGATGGAACTAGCTCGCGCCGTCAGCCGTTGAGTTCGGTGCACGGCGGGGAGTCTGCGTTGTCCAGAGATGAAGTCGACGAACTGTGCCGCAGGCTGGCTCAGTGCTGCGAAAACGCCGCCCATTGCATGGAATTGTCGCGCACACGGGACACTGTTGAAGATCGGCTCGAGTTGCTGGCGCTGGCGCGGACGTGGCTCGAGCTCGCAACCGACCTGCAGAGGGACAGTGCGAGCGACGTGATGCGGAAGGTCCTGTTCACCGATTTCATGCTGCGCTGAATGGGTTGCCCGACGGACGGGCCGGTGCGGCAAGCAGCACGCGGGGCTTGCCGCCAGAGCCCGCGATCGGGCCACGTCGCTGTCAGCGACGGAGCTCGCGCCGCCGTGCGTGTGCGGTGTCCCGGAGCCCTCCACGCTACGTACAATCCCGGAATTTACAGGTGGAACGCAGGCGGCATTTCATCCTTGACGCGCGGAAATCCCGCCGAGCGGATGTATTTTTGCGTCGTGGAATGGGTTGAAGGAAAGACATGCTGACCCGGGATACGGTCGAGGATCTGCTGCGCAAGTGCATCGATGCCCGGACGAAGGGCGCCGATTTCCCGACGGTCTGGCAGACGATCCTGAAAGGTCACCCCCTCATTGCGGGGGTGCCTGTTTCCCACGTCGAAGGCGGCCAGCCGGTTCTCGCGGTTCCGCTCATCACCCGGCAGCAACTGGAATACAGAACCGACGGTTATTCGGTCGCATAGCTCCTGCGCCCCGAGTTGGGGCGATCAGAGTTGCGCCGCCCCGCGGAATGAATGCCCGAACGCCCGGCGGCGCGTCCCCGGGCCACTGATCGGACGGAGGTGAGGCGACGGTCGCGTGGGCGGACGCGGAAGCATCCGGCCCAATTTATTTTCTGCGCCGGATCGCTTTCTGCGCCGGATCGTTGGCTCGCTCGCCACTTCATCGGCCAACAGCTTGAGGACAAGCTGTCGCTTCCTTCGATCTGTGCGGGCTCGACTCCGCGCGCACCAGCGACGCGACCCGCGCGACGTGCGTCCTCAGGCGCGAGCCAGTGCAAAAAGCCGCGCCGGATTCCGCACCATCATCGTGTCGATCTGTTCGGCCGAGACGCCGCGCTCGCGCAGCAGCGGCAGGAACTGGCTGAAGACGGTGCCGTAGCTCGTGCCTCCGGCCCGATGGAGGCGCGTCCGGCGCGCCATGTCGGAGGACAGGACGAGTTGTCCGGCCAGGCCCTCCCTGCACGCGGCCGCGACGAGATCGGCGTATTGCGCGTAGCTCGGTCCCTTGGCGAAGCCGATCTGATCGACCCCCATGAACACGCCGCGCCGGGCCACGCGCGCGAGGCGCGAAACGTCGACCGTGCCAAGATGGCTGATCAGCACGCGGCGCAAGTCCGCTCCCGCCCGTGCGAGCACGTCCATCTGCCATTCGGCCTCGTCGGGCTTCGTCGTGTGGGTGATCACGGCCGCTCCGGTCGCCTGCGCGGCGAGCGCCGCCGCCTCGAACACGCGCTGAAATCCCTGGGTCGGCGCTTTTCCATCGGTCCCGATCTTGATCACCCCGCAGCGGATCTCCGTTCCGGCGATACCCTTGGTGATCTCCTCCACCATCATGTCCCGCAGACTTGCCACCGACGTTTCGGAGATTTCCGTCGGCAGCGGATCCCAGTAGACTCCGGTCGCGCAAACGACTGGCAGTCCGGCGCTGCGGCTGATCCGCTGCAGCACCGTGGATTCGCGTCCGGAGCCCGGGACGCTGAGGTCGCCCACCAGACAAAGCCCATGTTCCGCCATCGTCCGGCGAAGATCGGCGATGACGTCGGCCTCTTCGGCCTTCCCCAGGATCGTGTCCGGCCCCTTGGTGCTCGTCAGATCGATGCGCAGGTGTTCGTGAACGAGCGCGGGTCCCGGCGGAGCGTCGATGTCGCCGGTCACGGTTCTGATCATTCGTGCCTTCTCCGAAAATGAAACCCGTTTCGGATCTTGTATTCGAGAGCGGGGCGGCAAGAAAGGTCGTCGGTTCGGTTTCACTTGCCGGGACGCGCGAGCGGCGGGGCCGCGACGGCGACAAGTTGACCTCCGGGCGCGGGCACATTTCCATTGACCGGTCCGGGCAAGGTTACTACGGAAGATGAAGAAAAAATCCCGCCCGACGGGGGGAAATGGGGAGAATCGCAGTGCGAAAGCTTCTTGCCATCGGCGTCGCCAGCGCTCTCGCGCTCGCCGCGCTGGCTCGCGACGGCGCCGCGCGCGCGGCGGAAATCCGCATCGGATTCGCCAACGGCAGCAGCGCCGACTACGCGCCGGCCTTCGCGGCCGAACGGCTCGGCTTCTTCAAGCAGGCGGGACTCGACGTCAAGCTGATCGCATTCCGCGGCGGGGCGGCGGCGCAGGAGGCCATGAGCGCCGGATCGGCCGACCTCATCGCGTACTTCGGGCCGGCGATCGCGCTGGCGGTGAACAAGGGCGCCAAGGAAAAAATGGTGGCGACGATCGCGGCCGGCAGCGTCGGCTGGAACCTGATCGTCCCGGCCGACTCGCCCATCAAGGATCTCAAGGGGCTCGACGGCAAGAAGATCGGCATCAGCACGAAGGCGTCCACGTCCGACATGGCGGCCTTGTGGGTGGCGGAAAAGACGGGAATCACCGTTCAGCAGATCCCGCTCGGCGCCGGCGCTCTCATTCCAGCGCTGCGATCGCACCAGGTCGACGCCATCGTGTTCTCCGCATTGTTGACCATGCGCGAGATGCTGAGCGGGCGCGCCCGGTCCCTCATCGAACTGGGCCAGGGCATGGACCCGACCATGGCGGACGTCTACGTCGCCTCGCAGGAAATGATCGACAAGCGGCCGCAGGAGCTGCGCGCGGTTCTCACGGTGATCTACAAGACGCTGGCCTACATGAAGGCGAACCGGCAATGGTCGCTGGCCTTCCTCAAGGACTTCGCCAAGGCCGACGACGACGCACTCGCCGCGGCGCTCTACGATCAGATCATCCCCAAGCTCTCGGCCGACGGCGCCATCGAGCAGGTGTGGATCGACAATGGACTGAATCTCGCCGCGCGCGCCTGGGAGATGCCGGAGCTCGCCAAGGTCGACGCGCGCACACTCTTCACCAACGACTTCCATCCCACAGCACCCTGACGCTTGCTGCGAAACGTCGCGACCGGCCTTCGACTTCGGCCGCGACCGAGACAAGAGGCCGAATCGAATGGCCGTCCACCAACAAGCCGTCCCGCTCTGAGGATGAAGGCGCGCTCGTCGAACGAGGCCAGGGCGGTGCGGGGCTGGCGCCTTGTGCTGATCGCAGCCGTCGCCGCCCTGTGGGAACTGGCCGGTCGATCCGCGTGGGTCGACCCCGACCTGCTGCCTCCGCTTTCGAAGATC
>CAZIGW010000074.1:0-5023 GCA_964538565.1 uncultured Hyphomicrobiales bacterium
CGCGCCGCTGCGCCCGGAGCCGCGCGACGCGCCCACGGCCCTGCCGGCCAATCCGCTGCCGGAGAAGATCGATCTTGCCCGGGCGTTGAAGCTGAGCCTGCCGATCGGGGAAGACGCCGGACCATGGTGGCGGCAGGCGCAGCCCAACGGGGAGACCGGGCCCCCGGTCTTCTCGGTGGCGCGCGGACGCGCGGTGGTGCTCGCGTTCGAGAACCGGACCGAAACGTCGCGGTCGGTCCATGTTCACGGCCATCATTTTCGCCTGCTCGATCGGCTCGACGACGGCTGGAAACCATTCTGGCTCGACACGCTCGTGCTTCCGGCGCATCAGCTCTGGCGCATCGCCTTCGTGGCGGACAATCCGGGCAAGTGGATGCTCAACTGCCAGCCGCTGGCGCCCGGGGCACCCGGATCGGCGGCCTGGTTCGCCGTGACCTGACGCGCCGGCGTCGCAGCCACACGCAAGACCGGCCAGCGCCATGCGGCGCCCGCGCCGTTCAGGCGCCGCCGACCCCCGACATGCCCAGAAGGCGCGCATAGACCCGGGGAAGCACGTCCGGGAGGTCTTCGGAAATGAGTCCCGGCCCGATCTCGGCGGCGCATTCGCCGTGGACCCAGACGGCGGCGGCGGCGGCCTCCCAGGCCGGCATTCCCTGCGCGAGGAGGCCGGCGACGAAGCCCGAGAGGACGTCCCCCGCCCCCGCGGTCGCAAGCCACGCAGGCGCATTTTCGGCGATGGCGGCGCGCCCGTCGGGTGCGGCGACGACCGTGTCCGCCCCCTTCAGCAGGACGAACGCCCCGGACTCTTTCGCGGCCGCCCGCGCGCGATCGAGCTTCGATCCGGCATGCAGGATCTCCGGCATATGCCGGAACAGCCGGCTGAATTCGCCTTCGTGCGGCGTCAGCACCGCGGCCCGGCCGCGCAGCGCCGCGACGGCGGAAAAGAGCTGCGCCGGCGCGTCCGCGAAGCTCGTCAGCGCGTCGGCGTCGAGCACCACCGCGCGCTCGCCGGCAAGTGCTGCGGCCACCAGGCCTCGCATCGCTTCGCCGACGCCGCCGCCCGGGCCGAGCACGACGGCATTGAATCGCGGGTCGGCGAGAAACTCCGTGAGTTCCTGCGCGCCGTCGACTGGGCGCACCATGACGGCGAGATTGGCCGCCGCCTGCACCGCCAGCGCGCCACGCGGCGTCGCCAGCGTCACGAGTCCGGCGCCGGCCCGCAACGCGGCGCGCGCGGCGAGCCGCGCCGCGCCCGTCGTCGAGATGCCGCCCGAGAGCACGACCGCATGCCCGCGCGTGTACTTGTGGCCGTCGAGCCGGGGGCGCGGAAAGCAGCGCATCCACAGCTCGGGCCGATTGACGAACGTGCGCGGGGCGATCTCGTCGAGCACGTCCGGCTTGATGCCGATGTCGGCGATCCGCACGCGCCCGCAATGCAGGCGGCCGGGCAGCAGCAGGTGTCCGGGCTTGCGGCGAAAGAAGGTGACGGTGTCGCCGGCATTGACCGCGACGCCCATCACGGCGCCGCTTGTGCCGTTGATTCCGCTCGGCAGATCGACGGCGATGACCGGAACGCCGGCCCGGTTCATGGCCTCGATCATCTCGCGCGCGACGCCCTCGACCGGCCGGTCGAGGCCGGCGCCGAACAGCGCATCGACGATGACATCGGCGCCGCCAAGACCGGCCGCCGTCGCCGCCTGCACCGCGCCCGGCCAGCGCGAGGCCGCCTCGGCCGCATCGCCCTTGAGCCTTTCGCGCGACCCCAGGAGCAGGACGGTCGTGCGATAGCCGCGGTCCGCGAGGATCCGGGCTGCCACGAACCCGTCGCCGCCGTTGTTGCCGGGACCGGCGACGACCACGACCCGGGCGCCGAGGGCGTGGCGCGTCGCCACGGCGTCGGCCACCGCGCGGCCGGCGTTTTCCATCAGGACTCGCCCCGGAACGCCGCTCGCGATGGTGCGACGATCCGCTTCCGCCATTTCCGAGGTCGTGAGCAGTTCCAGCATCGGATCGACAGTATCGGCGGTGATGACGGGCGACAACGCGTCGACTGGCGGCAGTCCGATCTCCGTTTGGGCAGAACTGGGCCTAAGTATTGAGCAAATTGCCTACTTTCTAATCAGACGATTGCCGCCAGCTTGCGCAGCGCTCCCGATCTGCAGCAGTAAAGCGCTGATATTTCGCGATTTACCCGGACCGCGCGGGTTGGCACGGACCCTGCTAACGGAAGCGCGGTCCATCCGGGACGGCAATGTCCGGGATGGCCAGGAGATGAGACGCGATGAAGAAAATCGAGGCGATCATCAAGCCGTTCAAGCTCGACGAGGTGAAGGAGGCGCTGCAAGAGGTTGGTCTGCAAGGTATTACGGTGACCGAAGCCAAGGGGTTCGGGCGCCAGAAGGGCCACACTGAACTCTACAGGGGCGCGGAGTACGTGGTCGACTTTCTCCCCAAGGTGAAGATCGAGATTGTTCTCGCCGATGATATGGTCGAAAAGGCCGTCGAGGCGATCCGACGCGCCGCCCAGACGGGGCGGATCGGCGATGGCAAGATCTTCGTCTCCAGCATTGAGGAAGCCATCCGGATCCGGACGGGGGAATCCGGATTGGATGCCATCTGAGACGGCGGCTCCCGCCCATCCGCCAAAGCAAGAATTCCGGATTCGAGAAAGGGTAAGCATTCCATGACGACCGCCAAAGATGTCCTGAAGATGATCAAGGACAACGACGTCAAGTACGCCGACTTCCGATTTACGGACCCGCGCGGCAAGTGGCAGCACGTCACTTTCGACATTTCCATGATCGAAGAAGAGACCTTCTCCGAAGGTGTCATGTTCGACGGCTCCTCGATCGCGGGCTGGAAGGCGATCAACGAGTCCGACATGACTCTGATGCCGGATCCGGCGAGCGCCACCATCGATCCGTTCTTTGCCGAGACGACGATCGTCCTCGTCTGCGACGTGCTCGAGCCGACGACCGGCGAGCCCTATAACCGCGATCCGCGCGGGATCGCCAAGCGGGCCGAGGCGATGGTCCGCTCGCTCGGCGTCGGCGACACGGTGTTCTTCGGTCCCGAGGCGGAATTCTTCGTGTTCGACGACGTGAAGTACCGGGCCGACCCCTACAACACCGGCTTCAAGCTCGACCAGGTCGAACTGCCGATCAACGGCGACACGGATTACGAGGGCGGCAATCTCGGCCACCGCATCCGCACCAAGATGGGCTACTTCCCGGTCCCGCCGCAGGACTCGGTGCAGGACATGCGCTCGGAGATGCTCGCCGCCATGGCGAAGATGGGCGTCAAGGTCGAGAAGCACCACCACGAGGTGGCCTCGGCCCAGCACGAGCTCGGCATGAAGTTCTCGCCGATGGTGACGATGGCCGACCAGATGCAGATCTACAAATACTGCATCCAAATGGTCGCCAACATCTACGGCAAGACGGCCACCTTCATGCCAAAGCCGGTCTACGGCGACAACGGCTCGGGCATGCACTGCCACCAGTCGATCTGGAAGGACGGCAAGCCCGTGTTCGCCGGCAACAAATATTCGGACCTGTCCGAGATCTGCCTCTCCTACATCGCCGGCATCATCAAGCACGCCAAGGCGATCAATGCCTTCACCAACCCGAGCACCAACTCCTACAAGCGGCTGGTTCCCGGCTTCGAGGCGCCGGTGCTGCTCGCCTATTCGGCGCGCAACCGCTCGGCCTCCTGCCGCATTCCCTACACGACCAATCCGAAGGCCAAGCGCGTCGAAGTCCGCTTCCCCGATCCGCTCGCCAATCCGTATCTCGCCTTCGCGGCGATGCTCATGGCGGGTCTCGACGGCGTGAAGAACAAGCTCGATCCCGGCCCGGCGATCGACAAGGACCTCTACGACCTGCCGCCGGCGGAGCTCAAGCAGATCCCGACCGTGTGCGGCAGCCTGCGTGAAGCGCTCGCCTCGCTCGATGCCGACCGCGCCTTCCTCAAGGCCGGCGGCGTGTTCGACGACGACTTCATCGACGCCTACATCGATCTCAAGATGACCGAGGTGATCCGCTTCGAGCACACCCCGCATCCGGTCGAGTTCGAAATGTATTACTCCGCGTAGCCAACAGGGACTTCCTCCCAAGATCGCCAAAAGCGATCGACTTCAAGGGCGCTCCTCGCGGGCGCCCTTTTTTTGTGCGGCGTTCGGCGTCGTCAGAGAATGACGGAGAGCAACGCCAGCATTGCACCCGCCGCCGTCACGGCGAGCAGCCAACGCAGGTACGTCACCGAACGCGGCACGAACGCACCGCGCGCGCGTTGCGCACGGATGACGGCGGCTTCGAATTCGGCCGAGGACGAATAGGGGCAGGCGAGCGCGCCGCGTGCGCGTTCGAGGCACTCTTCCAGGGCGCCGATTTCCGCGCCGAACCGGTCCCCACTCCGGATACGCAGCATGTCACGATGCTAGGCCCGCAAAGTAAACGACTCGTTTGCGGGCACGTGACGGCGACGCGTCGAAAAGGCTCCTGCACGAATTCGGCCACGAAATGGGGGCGCCGAACGAGGTCAGACCGGGCAGGTCCGAAGCGGGATGACTTCTTCTTCGAATGACATCCCGCTCTGACCTTTTGATTTGAGCATGATCCTGGCCGAAAGCCGGTACCTGCTTTTCGGGGTCATGCTTCTAGGCGGCGTGATCGAGCGCGCGACGCTGCGGCACGCCGACGAACTCCTTCATGGCTGGATCGCCGGAGGCGGCCGCGATGGCGGCGATCGCCCCGCCCGCCGGCAACAAGGCCGGAGCCGCGGCCGGCGTCCCGCTCTTGAGCACCGGCAGTTCGATCTCGACGCCCTCGACCTGGTTGCGCCCGTTCTTCTTGGCGCGATAGAGCGCCTGGTCGGCGGCGCCGAGCAGGGTGTGGATCTCGCAGCGCGCGGCCTCAGCCGAGGCCGCCCCGATGCTGACCGTCACGGTCATCGGGCGGCCGGCGATCTCGCGGCCGGCCGCCTCGATCGCGGCGCGCACGCGTTCGGCGGCAATCAGCCCTTC
>CAZIGW010000075.1:0-8431 GCA_964538565.1 uncultured Hyphomicrobiales bacterium
CTCTATGTGGTCGCGCCTTAGCGTCCCCACCCCGGACGCGGCCTGCCCCCCCCCCATCCCCGAACGGCGCGGTTCCGCCCCGGTTAAGATAACGCGTGGGCCGACCGCGCGTCCGCACATGCCGTAGTTGCCGGCGCCGTAGGAGCCGCCGATGATCACCGTGATCTTCGGTACCTGCGCGCAGGCGACCGCCGCCACCATCTTGGCGCCGTCCTTGGCGATGCCGCCCGCCTCCGCCTCGCGGCCGACCATGAAGCCGGCGATGTTCTGCAGGAAGAGAAGCGGAATGCGGCGCTGACAGCAGAGCTCGATGAAGTGCGTCCCTTTCAGGGCCGACTGCGAATGGAGGATCCCGTTGTTGCCGAGTATCCCGACCGGCATGCCGTGCAGGTGCGCGAATCCCGTCACCAGCGTCGTTCCGTAGAGCGGCTTGAACTCGTCGAACTCGGACGCGTCTACGAGCCGCGCGATCACCTCGCGCACGTCGTACTGGACCTTCAGGTCCGCCGGCACGATGCCGTCGAGCTCGCTCGCCGGATAGGCGGGCTCGCGCGGCGCGAGAAGCGGAATGTCGATGCTTTTCCTGATGTTGAGATGGGCGACGATGCGCCGGCACAGGGCGATCGCCTGGTTGTCGTCGGCGGCGTAGTGGTCGGCCACGCCCGAGATGCGTGCGTGCACGTCCGCGCCGCCGAGCTCTTCGGCGGAGACCACCTCCCCGGTCGCCGCCTTCACCAGGGGCGGACCGCCAAGGAAGATGGTGCCCTGGTTTCTGACGATCACCGTCTCGTCCGACATCGCCGGCACGTAGGCGCCGCCGGCCGTGCACGATCCCATGACGACGGCGATCTGCGGAATGCCGAGCGATGACAGCGTCGCCTGGTTGTAGAAGATGCGGCCGAAATGCTCGCGGTCGGGAAAGACCTCGGTCTGGTGCGGAAGGTTGGCACCGCCCGAATCGACCAGATAGATGCAGGGCAGACGATTTTCCCGCGCAATCTCCTGGGCGCGCAGGTGCTTCTTCACGGTCATTGGGTAGTACGTGCCGCCCTTGATCGTCGAGTCGTTGCACACGATCACGCATTCGTGCCCCTCGATGCGTCCGATGCCGGTGATGATCCCGGCCGCGTGGATCACATCCTCGTACATCCCGTCGGCGGCGAGCGGAGAGAGTTCGAGAAAGGGCGTGCCCGGATCGAGCAGACGCGTCACGCGCTGGCGCGGCAACAGCTTGCCGCGCGCCAGATGCCGCTCGCGCGCCTTGCACGGCCCGCCGGCGGCGGCCTGGTCGCGGCGCTTGTTCAATGCGTCGACGAGCGCCCGCATCTGCACGGCATTGTTGCGAAACTCGCGGCTTGCAACGTCGACCAGAGACGAGATCTTCGCCACCGTGCCCTCCCGCGATTCTGCGATGCACTATGGCGCGCTGCTCCCGCGAAGGGAACCGCCCCGTCGTCGGCCGCCGACTGCATCGGACAACCACCGGAGCGAACGGCGGGAACCGCCGCGCCAAGCTCCGCGTTCCTGCTGCTCGACCGACCATGGGTCGCCACGGAGGGAACTGAAGGAACGAGGAGGTTGAAGAATGAAAAACCGTCTGCTGATATCCGCAGCTGCCATCGCCCTCATGGCCGGCGCCGGATTTGCATCCGCCCAGGGCATGAAACAAAGTCCGTCCGGCAGTTCGCCCGGCGGCTCTATGAGTTCCGGCAGCACGTCCGGCTCCTCCGGCGCGGCGGGCAGCGAGTCCCGCCACAACGGAAGCTCCACGTCCGGCAGCGCGGCCTCGGAGAAAAAGAACGGCAACGCGGCCTCCGAGAGCAAGAGCCGAAGCAGCCAGACCACGGGCCAGGGCAGCGAACAGAAGCACAACGGGATGAGCGGCGCCAACGAGCGCAGCCGCACGTCCGGTCAGGGTGCCGAGGAGCGCAACGAGCGCAGCAAGAGCAAGACGACCGGGCAGGCTTCGGAAAAGAACAAGCCGAACGCATCCGAAAAGAACAAGTCGAGCACCACCGGTCAGAACCAGCTCAACGAGCGCTCGCGCAGCGGCACGACCGGCCAGGGCAACCGGATGGAGGAACGCAACGAGCGCTCCGGCCAGGGCAACCGCATGGAGCAACGCAACGAACGCTCCGGCCAGATGCAGCGCGAGGAGCGTGAAGGCGGTCGCGCCACCACCGGCCAGGGCGCGCGTGGGGCGAACGTGACGTTGTCGTCCGAGCAGCGCACGAAGATCAAGGAGACGGTCATTCACGAACGCAACGCGCCGCGCGTTTCGCACGTCGACTTCGACGTTCGCGTCGGCACCGTCGTCCCGCGATCGGTCCACCTCGTGCGGCTGCCGCAAAGCGTGCTGGAGATCGAGCCGTCGTGGCGCGGCTACGAGTACTTCCTGGTCGGCGACCAGATCGTGATCGTGGAGCCGGGCACGCTGCGCATCGTGGCGGTGATTCCCGCCTGACGACCGGACGAGGTCCGCGGAAGCGGCCGGGGCGATCCTCCGCCCCGACCGTTGGCGTTCCGGGCCAAAACTGATCTGATGGATGCGATCGCATCGGGCCCCGGTTCCGCATGTCACGCAGAGGTCAGGTCAGCGCTGGTCTCCTCGCCTTCCGGCGAGCGAAGAACGGTCCGGAAATCCTGCTCGTGCACCCGGGTGGGCCGTATTGGGCCAGGAAGGACGCGGCGTCGTGGTCGATCCCGAAAGGGCTCGTGGAATCGGAAGACCTTCTCGCCTGCGCCAGGCGTGAATTCACCGAAGAGACGGGCCTGGTGCCCGAAGGACCGTTCGAGCCGCTCGCGCCCGTCAGGCAGACGAACGGAAAGATCGTCCATGCCTTCAGCTTCGAGGCGGATCTCGACCTGTCCGGGTTTGTCAGCAACCACTTCGAGATGGAATGGCCTCCCCGCTCCGGTCATCGGCAGAGTTTTCCGGAAGCCGACCGCATCGCCTATTTCGACCTGCAAACCGCGCGCCAGAAGATCCACCGCTACCAGCGGCCGCTCATCGAGGAGCTCGTCCGGAAGCTGCAGGCCTGACAGGAAAAGAGCCCGGTCCGGGCGCCCCGGGCCGGGCTCTTGCCTGGAGGCTCTGCGTTACGCCCGGACTTCCTGGCGCTGGAACACCACGTAGCCCGCGACGAACAGCACGATGGTCCCGGCGATGAGTCCGACGGCCTGCGGCCAGGCGAGCATCAGGCTTTCGCCGAGCGGCAGCGGAGCGCCGACCACCGCCCCTTGCAGCTGGCTCAGGAACACCGGTCCCAGCGCGCGGGTGGAGGGCGAGAGAATCGCCAGCACCACCTCGGCATAGAGCGTGTTGGGAGACAGCCGTTCGAGCGCCTGTCGCCACTCGAGCGTGGGCAGACTCGGGATGCCGAGCAGCTGCGAGCGGATGTCCGGCGGAGCGATCAGCTCCGCGACGGCGGGTGAGAGCATCGGCCACAGGACGGTGAGGAACAGCCAGATGCCGAGAGCCACGAGGGCGGCCGTGGCCGGCGAGCGGAACACGATCGACAGCAGCATCGCCATCGCAAGCCACACGCCCGCGTACGCCAGGGTCATCGCCAGGAACGTGAGCGAGCGCGCGATCTCTTCGCCGCCGGGCGGGACGCCGAGCAGCAGGACGCCGAAGCCGACCACCAGCAACCAGAGGCAAAGGAGGTTGATGGCGAGCGTCGCGAGGCCGGCGAGAAACTTGCCCGCCAGCAGCGCGTCCCGGTAGATCGGCTGCGCCAGGATGCGCGACATCGTGCGCCGGTTGTGCTCGCCGTTGATGGCATCGAAGCCAAGCCCGATCGCCATCAGCGGAATCAGGAATCCGAGGATGGCGACGAACGAGGGCAGCGGCGCCCGATCGACGGTGAACAGCTTGAGCAGGAGGAACGGGTCCTCCGCGGTCGTCTCCTTGAGGTTGGCGATGGCGGTATAGACCGACGCGCCGGCCGTCAGGATGATCAGCAGTTCGAGCACCAGCATCCGCGCGCTCGACATGTGGTCGGCCAGTTCCTTGAGCACGACCGTTCCGAGCCCCTGCCAGGGAGAGCCTTCACGCCGCATCGCGCACCCCCTGCCGCTCGGGCGCCTGGTTCTGGAAGAAGCGCGTGTAGATCGCCTCGAGGCTCGGTTCCTCGACCGAGAGGCGGTGCAGGGCGCCGTCCGCGGCGACGACCGCGCGCGCCGCCTCCGGCCGCACGTCGCGGTCGGCGGTGAGGCGGTAGCGGTCTTCCCCGACCCGTTCCACCGCGGTCACCCCGGGCACGGCGCGCAGCCGGGATTCGAGTTCGGTCTTGGGAGCGGGCACCGCCTCGACCTCGACGACGAACCCGCCGCCGAGCACCTGCCGAGCCAGATCGGGCACCGTGCCGAGCAACACGATGCGGCCCGACTGGAACAGCGCCACGCGATCGCAGATCCGCTGCACCTGGTCGAGCAGGTGCGAGGACAGGAGCACCGTGACGCCTTCGGCCTTGAGCGAGCGGATCATGTCGAGAAACTCGACCGTCGACTGCGGGTCGAGACCCGAGGTCGGCTCGTCCAGGATGGCGATCTCGGCCTTCTTCATCAGGATCTCGGCGAGCCCGAGCCGCTGGCGCATGCCGCGCGAGAACGTCGACACGTTTCGCTCGGCGACGTCCGCGAGGCGCACGCGCGCGAGCGACTCGGCGACGCGCGTCTGCCGCTCGCCCGCCGGAATCCCCATCAACCGCGCCGTGTAGGCGAGGTTCTCCCGCGCGGTGAGGTGATCGTAGAACCCCACCATGTCGGGCAGGTAGCCGACGCGGCGCTTGACCGCGAGCGGTTCGCGCGCCGGATTGTGGCCGAGCACCTGGACGTCTCCGCCCGACACCTCGGTCAGCCCGAGCATCATCAGGATGGTCGTGGTCTTGCCCGCCCCGTTGGGGCCGAGCAGCCCGAAGATCTCGCCGCGTTCGACCGTGAAGTCGATCGCGTCGACGACCCTCGTCCTGCCGTAGCGCTTGGTCAGCGCGCGGGCGGTGATGACCGGAGATCGTTCGCTCATCGCCGTCCGAACCTCACGACGGCGCCCACCAGGAACAGGACGGCGGCTGCGATGATGCCGGCGCCCGCGAAGCCCCACGCCGTCGAGGTGGTGACGGTGATGCGGAACTGCGAGGACGCGGTCTCCCCGCGCGAGGCGGCGCGCAGGGTCGCCATGTAGTCGCCGGCGAGCGACTTCTCGGTCGGGGTGATCAGCGCCTGCACTTCCGCGTCCTTGCCGGGCGCGATGCGGTCGATCGTCTTCGGCTCGAACGAGATCTTCCAACCGCTCGGCGCGGAGCTCGAGAGCTCGACGTTGTCGGCCGGCGCGCTTCCGTCATTGGTAATGACGAGCGGCACCGAGCTCTGCTTGCCGGCTTCCGCCCGCGCGCTCACGAGACCGTCGCGGCCGGACACCTGCAGTCGCGGCTGGCCGACGATTTCCATGCTGAGCTCGGTGGTCGCCTTGGCGTCCTCGGCCGAGACCGTCACCGCGATCGGATAGCGGCCGGCGTCGACCGTCGAGGGCGGACGCACGTGCAGCTTCACGTCCTTCGACTGGCCGGCCTCGATCGGAATCGACGACAGCTCCTGGCTGCCGTACTGCTCGGTGAAGGACGTCTCGAAATTCTTCGGCGCATTGGCGACGAAGCTGACCGTGAGGTTGCGGCCGCTGTCGTTCTTGATGCTGAGCTGGTAGTCGAAGGTCGACTTCGGGCTGCCGCGCAGGGCGGGCAGCGACGGCTCGACCTTCAGTTTCGCCGGCAGCTCCTTGGCGAGAGTCACCGCCACCGGCAGCTCGACCTGGGTGCCCGCTCCCTTGGCGGCCACCGTGAGGGTCTGGGTCGCGCCGCTCGCGTTCGCCGGAATGTCGAGACGAAGCTGCAGCGACACGCTCGAATCGGTACCCGGCATGGCCGCCGCGACCGGCTGGCCGCCGCCGAGAATCGTCGCCGTCCAGCCGGCCGGCACACCGGAAATCGACAGCTGGAAGCGTTCGGGAGCCAAGCCGTAGTTCTGCAGGCGCAGCGGAATCGTCGCGGTCGTCCCGGGCCGGACGGAAACCGCCGGATAGTCGGTGAGCAGATAGAGCCCCTTCACGTCCTTCGGGGTATCGGCGAAGGCAGCCGGGGCAAGAAGGCTTAGAACAACAGGAAGGACAGCCAGAGCGGGGGCCCGCATTGCGACATCTCCTCGGACAACGCGCGTTGCTTTAGCAGAAATCGCCCCCTCCGCCGGTTCCGCGCGAAGGAGGGACCGTCGGATCGTCAGCTTATTTGCCGCGATCGGGGCGAAATAGGAACCGGTTTTGGGAAATTTTTTGACCGGGTGCGCGGCAATGTCGCGGCGCGTTTTCCGCGCGCGAAAAGCGCCTGGTCCGCACCCCGACATTAACCATCGGGCCTCATTGGACCTTGATGTGGGCCGCCTTGATCACCTTGCCCCACTTCTCGATCTCGACCTTGATCCGTGCCGCGAACTCGCCCGGCGTATCGGCGACCGGCTCGAATCCGAGCACGTCGAATCGCTCCCTGATCTCCGGCGTGGCCACGATGGCGGCGATCTCGCGATGCAGCCGCTCGACGATCTCCTTGGGGGTCCCGGCCGGCACCAGGATGCCCTGCATCGTGTCCGCTTCCTGGTCCTTGAGACCCGCCTCCTCCATGGTGGGGACGTCCGGCAGCGCCGACGTGCGCTTTCTGCTGGTCACGGCGAGGGCGCGCAAACGGCCTTCCTTGACGTGCGCGGTCGTCGGCGGCAGCGCCGTGAACGCGATCGGCGTGTGGCCGGCGACCGTCGACTGGATCGCGGGGCCGGCGCCGTTGAAGGGCACGTGCACGAGATCGAGCTTGAGCGACAGCTTGAACAGTTCGCCCGAGAGGTGCGGCGTCGTCCCGGTGCCGGCGGAGGCGAAGTTGTACTTGCCCGGGTTAGCCCGGATGAGATCGACGAGCTCCTTCACGCTCTTGGCCGGCACGGAGGGATTGACCACGAGCACGTTCGGGGAATCGCCGGCGATCGTCACCGGGGCGAAGTCCTTGTAGGGGTCGTACGGCACGCGCGTGTAGAGGCTCGGGTTCACCACGAAGCTCGAGGACACCACGAGGATCGTGTAACCGTCCGGCGCCGCCTTCGCGGCATTGGCCATGCCGATGTTGCCGCCGGCGCCCGCCTGGTTCTCGACGAAGAACTGCTTGCCGAGACGCTCCGTGAGCTTCTGCGCCAGGAGCCGCGCCATCACGTCCGTCGGACCGCCGGGCGCGAACGGCACGATCACTTTCACGGACCGCTCGGGGTAACCGGAAGCCGCGACGGCCGGCGCGTTCTGCGCCTGGCTGGCGCCGGCCGCCAGGATCGCGGCCACGAAAGCCAACGCACGGACAGTCCACTTCATCCACGTCCTCCCCTGCATCTGCCGCCGTTGGTCTGCCGGGACTCGTGTCGACGACACCGACCGGCGTTCTCTCTGTTGGCGGCTCGCGGGATCGTACCATCGCTCCCCGCCGCGCGGTACTCCCTTTGGGCTGCGCCGGGGCGGCCCTGACGCCGGCCTGACGCAGCCGGGTAGTAGGTCAGTTTAAAAAATGAAGGGATTGACCGGCGCTGGAATCAGGCGGGATTCAGGGCCATATTGAGACCATGGCCCAGAAGCACCCCAAACGCCCTCGAGACCTAAACCAACTGGCCAAGCTGGTGGTGGACATGACTTCGGGAGAAGATGGGCAGCAGCCTGAGGACGCACCGAAGGTGCGCCGTGCTCGGGCCGGAGGTTCAAAGGGTGGCCCGGCGCGAGCCATGGCGCTTACACCGGAACAGCGGTCGCAAATAGCTTCGGCCGCCGCTCATGCCCGATGGAAGAAGGACTAGGCCGCGTTGTCCTTCTCGTCATCCATGGCCAACCGCAACTCGATATCGAAGCCCAGATCGGCGGGGAGAATTTCGACTTGTTGTTCGGGCGGCCGGCTGTTGTTCCAGTGCGTCTGATCCAGAAACAACTGGAACATATCGTCGACCGTCTGCTCCCTGCGCATCACGCAAGCTTTCCTGAAATTCTCGGGCTTCGTCTTCGGGTCGTCGATGTCGATGTATGAGAAGACGAGTTGCCCATCCGCGCTCTGCTTTGGAACGGCGTGATAGCCACGATAGGGGCGTCCTGTGCTGCGGTCGCGACGGATGTCCTGCCGGGCCGCGTCCTTAAACAACTTGGCGAGCCGCTCCTCATCGGAGACTGGCGGCGGGACTTCCCAACCCATCTTCAAGGCGAGTTGCGCGACCTTGTGAAGGTCGATTTCAGCTTCGCCGGTCAAGTCTTGCCAGTACCGAATGAACCGCTGCCGTTCCGCTATTTTCGACAATGGAGTCTCCTATTCCCCAAGTGGGTAAACATCTCCCCACCCGTCAATTGCTTCGCCGGTCCGAATGTGGG
>CAZIGW010000076.1:0-5723 GCA_964538565.1 uncultured Hyphomicrobiales bacterium
TTCTGGCGACTTCGGTGGGTGCCGGTTTCGCCGTCCTGGCCCCGGCGGCCGCTTTGGCACAGGCCTCGCCCGCCAGCCCGAATTACAGCTACGACGTTCGCAACAAGACGGGCGCCTGGGATACCGGCGGCTACGCCGTCATTCCGGCGAGCGAGGTGCGGCATCAGAACGGCCTGAGTGCCCGCGCCGCGGTGATCGATGACGACTATCGCGGCCAGGATCCGGATGCGAATGTGCGGCTGCAGACGCGCCGGACGGAAGGCATGTTCGACCGCTAAGGCGCCCCTCCAGGCCGACGCGTTGTTGAGCACGAGCCAAAGCCCCGGCCTTCCAGGCCGGGGCTTTTGGCTTTTGTCGTGAGCGGAAAGAGTCTCGACGGGTGGCAACGATCGCCCTTCCCGCCTGCGAGGCAGTCGATGAGCCAGTCTCCGGCTGCGGACACCAAACGCGCCGGGTTCGTTGCAGCGGGCCTTGAACAAGCTGCGCATCGGCACGTTATCCGAAAGCAGTGATGCTCGCCCGGCGGTAGAGGAAACTCGCGGCTCGCCTGCGGCGGGATCACCGGGCGCAGAAAATTTTTCTCCCTCCCGGAACCCCGGCGGCGTCGGTGCGTTATATACGGTCGTCCAGCGGGGTCTGAGGGATGCGCCAGCGGCGCAAACAAAGCGAACAAGCGGAGAAACATGACTTCGGCGTATCGGGTGAGATGCGCGCCCGGTTCGAGCGATTCGACTGGACACAGACCTGCCTCGGCCCGCGACAGGATTGGCCGAGCAGCTTCGCGCTCGCGGTCGAACTGATCCTGCTCTCCGGTTTCCCAATGGCGGTGCGCTGGGGGCCGGACTTGATCATGATCTACAATGACGCCTACGCGCTGCTGCTCGGGAGCAAGCATCCGGCGGCTTTCGGCCGGCCGACCAGACAAACATGGCCGGAGGTTTGGGATCGGCTGGGACCGCTGAGCGAGTCGATCCTGCGCGGCGAGCGCGACGGTTTCTTTGCAGTGGACTACCCTTGGCTGATCGCGCGCGACGGCATCGCCGAGGAAGCGCGCTTCACCATCAGCTACAGCCCGATTCCAGAGCCGCAGGCGCCGCACGGGATCGGCGGTCTGCTCGTCACCGTGTTCGAGACCACCGAACGTGTTCAGGCCGAACGGCGCCTGCAGCGCCTCACGCACCAACTCGAAAGCGAAGTCGCGCAGCGGACGCGCGAGCGCGATCGAATCTGGCATTTGTCCGAGGACCTGCTCGGGGTCTGCACCTTCGAAGGCCGCCTGGTCAGTGTGAACCCGGCCTGGAGCCGCTTGCTCGGCTGGAGCGAAGACAAAATCAAGGCGCTGAGTATCGGCGAGTTGCATCACCCGGACGACGCCGAAGCCGCGCTGGCGACGCGGCGGAAGCTGGCGCGCGGTGCACAAAATCTGCGCCTCGAAACCCGGCTCCGCCATCGTGACGGTTCGTGGCGCTGGATCGGCTGGACCCTCACCGCCGACAGCGGCCTCATCTACGTCACCGGTCGCGACATCACGAAGGAAAAACAGTCGGTCGACGCGCTGCGCGAGAGCGAACAGCAGCTCCGCGCGCTGGTCGCCGGCGTGGTCGACTATGCGATCTTCATGCTCGATCAAAACGGCATCGTCTCGACCTGGAACGCGGGCGCCGAACGCATCAAGGGCTACAAGGCCGAGGACATCATCGGGCGACACTTTTCGCAATTTTACACGCCGGAGGATCGCGCCGCCGGCGTGCCGCGGCGCGCGCTGGCGACCGCCGCGACGACCGGCAAATTCGAGGCCGAGGGCCTGCGCGTACGCAAGGACGGCTCGGTGTTCTGGGCCAACGTCGTCATCGATGCGATGCGCAGCGATGACGGCAAGCTGATCGGTTTCGCCAAGGTCACGCGCGACGTTACCGAGCGCCGCGAGGCGCAGGCCGCGCTCGAGCGCGCGCAGCAGCAGCTCGCACAGTCACAGAAGCTCGAGGCGCTCGGTCAATTGACCGGCGGCGTCGCCCACGACTTCAACAATCTGTTGATGATCGTCAGCGGACAGGCGCAGATGCTGCGGCGGCGCGCAACCGATCCGAAGGACGTGCGCGCGCTCGAGGCGATCCAGATCGCGGCGACGCGCGGCGAGAGCCTGACACGCCAGTTGCTCACGTTCGCCCGCCGTCAGCCGCTCAATCCGAAGACCATCGATCCCGGCGCGACCATCGCGGCGTTCCAGGATGTGCTGGCGAGTTCAACCCGCGGCAACATCGACCTGCATCTCGACATCCCGGCCGATATCTGGCCGATCTCGGTCGACATCTCCGAATTCGAATTGGCCCTGGTCAACCTCGCGGTCAATGCGCGCGACGCGATGCCAGGCGGCGGCACCATCACCGTGTCGGGTGCCAACCGTACGCTGCACGGTCACGAGAGCGCCGAGCATCTCGCCGGCGAATTCGTCGCCATCAGCGTGACCGATACCGGCAGCGGCATGCCGGCCGATCTCCTCGACAAGATCTTCGAGCCGTTCTTCACCACCAAGGGCGACGGCAAAGGCACCGGACTGG
This sequence comes from uncultured Hyphomicrobiales bacterium, assembly GCA_964538565.1. Taxonomy (GTDB): domain Bacteria; phylum Pseudomonadota; class Alphaproteobacteria; order Rhizobiales; family Xanthobacteraceae; genus CAYVBN01. The sequence goes on from CAZIGW010000076.1 coordinate 2,559, forward strand.
GGCTGTCGCAGGCCTACGGCTTCGCGCGACAGTCCGGCGGCACCATCACGGTGGCCAGCGAGGTCGGCCGCGGCACCTGCGTGACGATGCATCTGCCGCGTTGCACCGCAACGGGGGCGCCTGCCCCGGCCGAGCGGCCCGGCCCGAACGCCCCCGGCAACGGCGAGACCGTGCTCGTCATCGAGGACAATCCCGACGTGCGGTCGGTCGCGGGCGCGCTGCTCGAACAGCTCGGCTACCGCGTCGTCACCGTCGACTCGGCCCGCGCCGCGCTCGACCGGATCGCCGCCGGTGCGGCGGTCGACCTCGTCTTCACCGACGTCATGCTGCCGGGCGACCTCGACGGGCTCGAACTCGCCAGGACCCTCGAACGGAAGCGCCCCGACCTGCCGGTGCTGCTCACCACCGGCTACGCCCGCGTGCTCACGCAGACGCACGCCTTCCCGATCCTGCGCAAGCCCTATCAGATCAGCGCGCTCGCCGATGCCGTGCGGCAGGCGCTCGCCGGCGCCGGCGGCCAGCCGATCAGCGCCGGTACCTGAGGCCGAACAGAAAGGCGACGACGGCGAAGCCGGCGATGGTCGCGGCAAAAACGAGGCTCGCCGTGGTCGCACCGGCGAAGGTGGCGCCCACGCCGACGCCGATCACCGGCACGGCATTGCCGGTGAAGCCGCAGACGAAATAAGCGGACACCACTTCGGCGCGTCGCTCGGCCGGCGCGATCTCGTTCACCTCCTGCAGGCTGCCGCGATAGCCGAGGCCGGCGGCGACGCCGCAAAGCGCCGCCGCCGCGAGCATCAACGGCCTCGACGCCAGGATCTGCGCCAGCACCAGCACCGCCACGCTCGGCCCCATCAGCGCCAGCGCCGACAGCATCGCGGTGCTGCTCGACAGGCCCTGCGTGAGCACGATGCTCGCCGCCACCACCGCGGCAAGCTCGCCGAACACCGCACCGCCGACGGCATGACTGGTTTCGTGCAAGTCTGCGACGAGAACCGACGGTGTCAGCGCCGCAAAAAAGCCCACGAGCGCCATCGCGCCGAAGCCGGTGACGGCGGGCGCGACGAACTGCGCGCGAATCGACTCCGGTACGGACAGGCGCGGCCGCGGCCGCACCCACCATCGGCCGGCCGCACGCCTCACCGTATCGTGCGTCCGCGCGACCAGTACGACGGTGTCCGCGAGCCCGATCATGTACACGATGAACGGCAGCTCGAGCGGCCATGGCGCATACTCGGCCAGCAGCCCCGCCTCCACCGCACCGAGGCCGAGCCCGACGAAATTGGTGCTGGCCGTGATCGTGCTGGCCCGCCGCTTGTCGTCGCCGCCGATCAACTCAACCAGCCACGACGTGCCGGCGCCCACGCCGACGCCGATACCGAGACCGCTGAGGATGCGGCCGATGAACAGCGCAACGATGCCGGCGGCAGCCATGAACACCGCTGCGCTGACCATCGCCACGACGAGCGCCGCGAGCGCGACGCGGCGACGGCCGATGCGGTCGGACATGCCGCCGAATACGAACAGCGCCGCCAGATTGCCGCAGACATAGGCGGCATAGATCAGCGTCAGCATGATCTGCGAGAAGCCGATCTGCTGCTTGTAGATGACGTAGAGCGGCGTCAGCACCGTACTGCCGGCGAACAGCGTGCCGATCATCGTCGCGACGGCGATCACCGCCGCTGGTCCCGTCAGTTCGGCCGCGCCCCGCCGGGCTTCGGACACCGCCATGGTTCGTCCCCGTCTTCATACGGACGCGTGGGACAATCCGAGCCGCGGCGGCGCGGTTCCTGTCATGGACGGCCGCGGCGGAAATCGCTCGGCGACGCGCCGGTCACGCGACGGAAGGTCGAGGAGAACGAGCTCGTCTCGGCGAAACCGAGCGTGCGGGCGATGTCGGTCACCGAGTTCGACGGATCGGCGAGCAGGTCCTTGGCGCGCGCGATGCGACGGGCGACGTGATAGCGGTGCGGCGGCAGGCCGAAGCTCTGCTTGAAGGCGCGGGCGAAATGGAACGGGCTCAGACGCGCTTGCTGCGCCAGATCGGTCAGCCGCAGCGCTTCGCCGAGATGCGCTTCGATGAAATCGCTGACGGTGCGCCGCTGCCAGCCGCTGAGCCCGCCGCGCGCAACGCTGCGCGTCGCGAGACCGTTGCCGAGCTCACGGCCGGGCCAGACGCCGACCGTCGTCTCGCCTTGCGGCGTGACGCGGCACAGCAACGCCGCGTCGCCCGGCGGCGTCGCGACGTGCCAGATGAAAGCGCCGTCGAACAGTCGCGGCGTCCCGCCGCCGCGGCGGGACGCGCCGGATTCGACGGCGGAGGAATTGGCATCATACGAAAGGAGAGGAGCGGCTTGCCGCGCGGGCGAAGCGGAAGACTGCATGCGAAAAGTCCCTTGGCTTTCCCCCTGTTCGCTTCCGCCCTGCCAACCGGACTTCTGTTCAACGCGCGACTCGCGTTCCGCCGGGTTCGCGGAGATATCGACATTCGCCCGCTCGCGCGCAACTCAAGGCCGCGTGAAAAATGCGTTACCGCATGTCGCTCACGCATGCGTGACCTGCACGACGATCGGCGAAGTGGCGTCGCGATACCGCCGCGATTGCAGCAATTTCGAGCAAGCGCCGCGCGATCCGGAACCTATCTCACAGCTCGCGGCGGCAATGATCGCTGCGACAGAAATGCGGCAACGATCGCCGCGACAAGACGAATGGAGAGACGACGATGAAGAAGCTTATTCTCGGCACCGCGCTGGCCCTGATGGCCGCCTCGCCGGTCCTCGCCCAGCCGACCTACAACTCGCATCGCGCCGTGCAGCGTCTCGAGAACGTACGCGCGCAGGCGATGCCGTCGCTGAGCAACGACGCGGTGATCGTCGACGGCCAGTACGTCGGCGCGGACCCGGATCCGAACGTGCGGCTGCAGCTGCGCCAGAACGCCCCGGCGATCTTCACGCGCTGAACGATCGAACGGCGCCGTCGAAAAACCCCCGCCACACGGCCGGGGTTTTTTATATTTCGCGGACGCGTATCGCGACGACCCGCGCCGCTCAACGCGGCCCCGGCAGGCCCTCCTCCGGGATCGGCGTTCCCGGCCCGCTCGGCGCCACCGCGCCCTGCAACGGCGGCGTCGGCCCTTTGAGCGGCCGTTCCTCCAGGGCGATGATG
>CAZIGW010000077.1:0-15989 GCA_964538565.1 uncultured Hyphomicrobiales bacterium
GTAGCCCTGCTTGGAGAACTGCATCACCCGCTTGATGTAGCTGTCGGGCACGTAGTTCCGGCGCGCCGCCTTGATCTCGCGCCGCAGGACCGGGTTCTTCTCGGGGTCGAAGCAGTCGTCGCCCGAGCCCTGGCAGTTCACGCAGGCCTTCATGATGGCCTTGAGGTGCTTCTGGTTGATCTTCGAGCCGGTGACGAGACTCGCGACCTTCTGCTCCTCCACCACCTTCCAGTCGATGTAGGTCTCGATATCGGGGTGGTCGACGTCGACGATCACCATCTTGGCGGCGCGGCGCGTGGTGCCGCCCGACTTGATGGCGCCGGCCGCGCGGTCGCCGATCTTGAGGAAGCTCATCAGGCCCGACGAACGGCCCCCGCCCGAGAGCCGCTCGCCTTCCCCGCGCAGGCGCGAGAAGTTGGAGCCGGTGCCGGAGCCGTATTTGAACAGGCGCGCCTCGCGCACCCACAGGTCCATGATGCCGCCCTCGTTGACGAGGTCGTCGTCGATCGACTGGATGAAGCAGGCGTGCGGCTGCGGGTGCTCGTAGGCCGACTTCGACTTGGTGACCTTGCCGGTCTTGAAATCGACGTAGAAGTGGCCCTGGCTCGGCCCGTCGATGCCGTAGGCCCAGTGCAGGCCGGTGTTGAACCACTGCGGCGAGTTGGGCGCCACCATCTGCATCGCCAGCATGTAGCGCAGCTCGTCGAAGAAGGCGCGCGCGTCGGCCTCGGAATCGAAGTAGCCGCCCTTCCAGCCCCAATAGGTCCAGGTGCCGGCGAGACGATCGAACACCTGGCGCGCGGAGTGCTCGCCGGTGGTGCGCTCCGTCTCCGGCAGCTCCTTGAGCGCCTCTTCGTCGGCGACCGAGCGCCACAGCCAGGACGGGACGGTCTCCTCCTCGACCTTCTTCAGGATCGCCGGCACGCCGGCCTTGCGGAAATACTTCTGCGCCAGCACGTCGGAGGCGACCTGCGACCAGAACTCCGGCACCTCGACGTCGTCGGCATGGAACACGACCGAGCCGTCAGGGTTGCGGATCTCGCTCGTCGTCAGGCGGAACGCGATGTCCGCATAGGGGGACTGGCCGTCTTTCGTATATCGCCGCTCGATCCGCATCGATTGCCCCTTTTCTTGTCCGGGCACCGCGACGCCGCTCGTCGAGCATAGCGCGCGGACACCCCTCCGGCGACGCAGGTTCTGTCCCAGCCCGCGCCACACCCCTGATCGCTCGTTTCTCTGTCTGACGCCTTGTACGCGGTCTCAGGTGCCGCTCGCGCGGTCCCGGCTTCTTGGTTTACGGCGCTCCGCCCGATCCTCGGCTCGGTGGGGAAGGACACGAAACTCCTGCCCGCCTCACAAGCCATATGGGCCCGGCGGTCGGGTGTTGCGAGCCTTCTGGGATCGTTCGGCGAGACGCGATACGAGCCGCGCCGCAGGACCGAAAGGCTAAGACAACTCCGTTGCGCGCGTCAACACTTAGTAGGAAAAACTGAATCAACCCCTAAATCTGGTGTCGATTGTGTGAATTGTGGGGAGGAATCGTTCGATGCCGGAAGTATCGGATATCGCGGCCGAAATCGGAAGCCCGTATGCGACATAAGCTGTTCATATGACCGTCGCCGCCATGTCATGGCCGCATTTGCATCGGCCGGACGCGGTGTTTCCTTACCCATCCGCGACCGGGGCCCGCGGCCTCGATCCACCCCTCCGGCAATGGTGATGGCGCCAGCTCGCCCGCCTCCCGATACCGTGGCGGCCGCGATTCTCGAAAGCCAGCCATGCAGTTATCCGCAGCGCGGGCGTTGCCACAATTTGCCGCGCTGCGCGCCGGCGCGGCCGCGGGTCGGAAAGTGCGAATCGTGGCGGCTCAGCGGGCCGCAGCCCTGCCGTCCCGCCGGCTGACGGCGCGGGCGTCCGGCGTTTCCGAATCGAGCGTGACGGCCGCCCGCGCGCGCGGCAGCGCCTGCGGATATTCCGCCTGCAGGAAGGCGACGAGCTTTTCGCGCACCTCGCACCGCAGATCCCACGCGGCGCCCGAGTTCGCCGCGCTCACGAGCGCGCGCAACTCCACGGTCCGTTCGGTGGCGTCGGTCACCTGCAGGTTGACGACCTTGCCGTCCCACAGCCGCGACGCGCGCACGATCTCCTCGAGCTTCTCGCGCACCCGCACCACCGGGACCGTGTAGTCGACGTGGAGCAGGACGGTGCCGATCAGCGCCGAGCTCTCCCGGGTCCAGTTCTGGAACGGCTTTTCGATGAAGTAGCTGAGCGGCACGATCATGCGCCGCCAGTCCCAGAGCCTCACCACCACGTAGGTCGACGTGATCTCCTCGATGTTGCCGAACTCGTTCTCGATCACGACGGCGTCCTCGAGCCGGATCGGCTGCGCCATTGCGAGCTGCACGCCGGCGATCAGGTTGCTGAGCAGCGGCCGCGCCGCGAGGCCGGCGACGATGCCGGCCACGCCCGCGGAGGCGAACAGGCTGAGCCCGTATTGCCGCACGGCGTCGAAGCTCATCAGCATCGCGGCGATCGTGATGACGACCACCAGGGTGTCGATCGCGCGGCGCAGGATGCGCACCTGGGTGATGTGCTTGCGCGCAAGCAGGTTGTCTTCCGAGGTCAGTTCGAAACGCGCGACATAGAGGTCGGCGCCGATGTCGACGGCGACGAACGCGATCCATCCGAGCAGGCCGAGAAAGACGAGGCCGAAAATGCGCGACAGCCAGGCCGCCGTCTGCGGGTCGAACGGCGCCGACGGCAAGGCGAGCGCCATGGCGGCGGTCACGAGCGCGAGCCGGCTCGGCGCGATCGTGCGCCGCAACAGCGAGAGCGTGTAGGCGTGCCGTCGCGACAAGGCGTGCCGGATGACGGCAACCGCGATCGTGTGCGCCAGCAGGGCGGCGAGCGCGACGACGACGAGCAGCACGATTCCGAGCGTCCACCCCGGCACCCCGCTCACGATCTGCGATCCGCGCGAGACGATTCCGCCGATGTCCATGAATCACACCCGGTCGGTCTTTGCGCTAACGCGTGCGCCCAATCTGCGGGTCCCCACACGGTAGGCAAATACGTCCGCACGGCGCGGCATCTGCCCGAGCCGCGGAGGGAGCGCGCGGCCGGACAAGGTGCACGCCGCCGAGTCCGGCGCGCGAGGCTTCCCGGTGATCGGGCCGTTTGCGCTGCACTCGGTCGTGTTCACCCAGGCGGGTGCCCGTGCGCCGCGCGGCTGGACAGGGGGCGGTCGAACTGGCATGAACCGCCGGACTCCTGATCCCGTCCAGGACGCAGATCCGCCCATGAAGACCTTCCTGTTGCGCTTGTTCACCTGGTGGAACGGCCTGACCTTCGGCACCCAGGTCTGGACGGCGCTCTATGGCGAATTCGTCGGCGAGGACGAGTTCGGCAATCGCTACTACCGCACCAAGGGCGGAGCGATCGATCCGGCGCTCGGATTCGAGCGCCGGTGGGTGATCTACAACGGCTATGCCGAGCCCTCGACGGTCGGACCGGCGTGGCACGGCTGGCTGCACCACACGGTCGACGTGCCGCCGACGCAGGAGAAGGTCACGCCGCGGCCGTGGTGGAAGCCGCACCGGCCGAATCTCACCGGCACGCCCGGCGCCTATCGGCCGCCGGGCTCGACCCTCGCGCAGGGCCGCCGTCCGCGGGCGACCGGCGACTACCAGGCCTGGACGCCGCGGTCCGGCTGAGTCGCCGCGAACGCGGCGTCAACGGCGGGCGGACGGCGCGCGGGACGGTCGCGGCCCTCGCCCTTTCCCCGCCGCAATCCGCGTGTTAACGGGACTCGACCCGGGCGGGGGGACGCCGCCCGGCCGCGATGGACGGATCTTGGATCTTCACCGGATCGATTCCGCCGCAGAGGGGTCCAGGCGGTGAACGCTCCCGCCGGACGAGGTCTTTTCCCGGACGAGATGTCCCGCCGGAGACGTGGCGCGAGGTCCCTTTGAAGCCCCTTGGTCTGGTGACCGCCGCGGTTGGCCTGCTGTTCGCGGTGCCTGCCGCGGCGCAGTTCGGGACCATCTTCGGTTCCCCGCCGCGGCCGCCGGCGGATGTCCCCTCGCGCGCGCCGTCGCGGCCGTACCCCGCACCGCCGCCGCAGGCGCTGCCGCCGCCGCTGCCGCCCGAGGAGGCCGATCAGGAGCCTGCACCGCCGCCGCTGAGCGGGCCGTCGTCCTCCGACATTCGCACCCAGCCCCTGCCGCCGCCGCCCGGCACGGCACCGCCCGATACGCGCGCCCCGGTACAGCAGGGGGCGCTGCCGCCGGGTGCTCCGCCCGTGCAGACGGGGCCCGCGCCTCCCGGCCTGCCGCCCGGCCAGCGCCAGCCGCGCGGGACGCCGCAGCCGGCGGACACTTCGCCGCAGCCGGGCGACGAGGTCGTCACCGAAGCGCCGAGCATCAAGATCGCCAATCCGACGGCGGTGTTCTCCGGTCTCGACAAGATCACCGGGCGCATCATTTCCTTCGATGTCGCGCTCAACGAGACGGTTCAGTTCGGCGCCCTGCAGGTGACGCCGCGCGCGTGCTACTCGCGCCCGCCCACCGAGCCGGCGCGCACCGATGCCTTCGTCGAGGTCGACGAAGTGACGCTGCAGGGCGAGATCAAGCGAATCTTCGAAGGATGGATGTTCGCCGCGAGCCCCGGCCTGCACGCCGTGGAGCATCCGATCTACGACGTGTGGCTGACCGACTGCAAAGGCGGCTCGACCAACGTGGCGGGCGCGCCGGCGACGGCGGACGCAAGCGCGAAGCCGCCGGCCACGCCGCGCGCCGCGAACTCGCGTTCCACCCCGCGCGCGCCCGCTCCGCAGCGGCCGGTGTTGCGGCGCTGATCGCGCCGCCCGCTTCTTCCCGATCGAGGGCTTTGCCGGGCTACGACCCGGCCCGTGCGACCGCGTCCGCGCCGGGGATCGGCCGGTCGAGCGGCAGCGCCGCGAAATCCGCTTCGCCGACGAGCGCGGCGGAGAGCAGGCGGTGATATTGCCGCCGCGGGACTTCGATGGCGCCGAACGTCTTGAGATGCTCGGTGACGAACTGCGTGTCGAGCAGTCGATAGCCGCCGGCTTTCAGCCGCGCGACAAGGTGCACCAGCGCGACCTTCGAGGCGTCGCGCGCGTGATGAAACATGCTCTCGCCGAAGAACGCGCGGCCGAGGCTGACACCATAGAGGCCGCCGACCAGCACGTCGCCGTCGTAGACCTCGACGGTGTGGCAGTGGCCGATGTCGTAGAGTCCGCGATAGAGGTTGCGGATGCGGGCGTTGATCCAGGTGCGGCCGCGGCCGGGCTTGGGCTCGGCGCATCCGTCGATGACGCCCTCGAAATCGCGGTCGGAGATCACCGTGAAGCGTTCGGCGCGCACCGTCCGGGCGAGCCGCGACGGGATGTGGAAACCCTCGAGCGGGATGATCCCGCGCATTTCCGGCTCGATCCAGTAGAGCGTCGGGTCGTCGGCGCTTTCCGCCATGGGGAAGATCCCGCAGGCGTAGGCCTTGAGCAGCACTTCCGGGGTGATCTCGACAAAGGCGGTTTCGCGGCTGGCCATGGATCGACCATATCCGAAAATTGTCCCGAACGGCGAGCCGGGCGGCCGCAGGCGGACGGCCGGGAAGCCCGCCCGGAAGGCCCGCCCCGCGTTGTTAACGGACCAGAAAACACATTGGCTTCAATTTTTCGCAAGCTTGCGAACAAATCGGCTCGGCTGCGTTACCCCTTGGAGGCGGCCGATTCGCCGGCCGATTCGCCAACGAGACGTGCAGCGATGGACCGGATCAAGGGCAAGGGACCGAGCATCCTTCTGGTCGAGGACGAGCCGCTGATCGGCGCGATGGCGGCCGACTGGCTCACCGACCGCGGATTCAAGGTCCGCACGGCCACGAGCGCCCACGAGGCGCTGCTGCATCTCCAGTCGAGCGCGCCGCTCGACGCGCTGTTCACGGACATCGACCTCGGCGGCGAGGTCGACGGCTCGGCGCTTGCGCGCGTGGCGCGGCAGCTGCGGCCGGGAATTCCCGTCGTCTACACGTCGGGGCGCTGGAAAACGATGGACGAGCTTCACCCGGTGCCGGGCGGTCATTTCGTTCCCAAGCCGTACGACCCGGATAGCGTTTGCGAATTGCTCAAGCGCCTGATCGCCGAGCCCGTGGGGTGTACGGCGCGGTTCACGGCCGCCTGATCGCGGGCGCGTGCCGCGCGATCAGTCCATCCCGCCCTGGGCGAGGAACTGCTCAAGCCAGTGAATGTGGTAGTTGCCGTCGATGATGGCGCTGTCGCGCACGAGCGCGCGAAACAGCGGCAGCGTCGTCTCCACGCCGTCGACCACGAATTCGTCGAGCGCGCGCTTGAGCCGCATCAGGCACTCGGGCCGGCTCTTGCCGTGTACGATCAGCTTGCCGAGCAGGGAATCGTAGTAGGGCGGAATCGCATAGCCCTGGTACACGGCTGAATCGATCCGCACGCCCATGCCGCCGGGCGGGTGATAGTGCACGATCTTTCCCGGTGAGGGGCGAAACGAGACCGGATTTTCGGCGTTGATGCGGCACTCGATGGCGTGGCCGTGGAACTTGACGTCCTTCTGCTCGATCGTCAGCTCCCCGCCGGTCGCGACGCGGATCTGCTCGAGGATGAGGTCGATGTCGGTGATCATCTCGGTCACCGGATGCTCGACCTGGATGCGGGTGTTCATCTCGATGAAATAGAAATTCCCGTCCTCGTAGAGAAATTCCACGGTGCCCACGCCGAGATAGTTGATCTCGCGCATCGCCCTCGCCACCGTCTCGCCGATCTCGTCGCGGCCGGCGACGTTGAGCGCCGGGGAGGGGCTCTCCTCGAGCACCTTCTGATGCCGACGCTGCAGCGAGCAGTCGCGCTCGCCGAGATGAATGGCGTGTCCGCGTCCGTCGCCCAGTACCTGGATTTCGATGTGGCGCGGTTCGGCGAGATATTTCTCGAGATAGACCGCGTCATCGCCGAACGCCGCCTTGGCTTCCGAACGCGCGGTGGCGAGCGCCGTCTCGAGGTCCTCCGCCGAGTGCGCCACCTTCATGCCGCGGCCGCCGCCGCCGGCCGCCGCCTTCACCAGCACCGGGAAGCCGATGTCGCGCGCGATCGCGGCCGCCTCGCGGTCGGAGGTGACGCCGCCGTCCGAGCCCGGGACCACCGGAATGCCGAGGCGCTTGGCGGTGCGCTTGGCCTCGATCTTGTCGCCCATCAGGCGGATGTGCTCGGGCTTCGGTCCGATGAAATGCACGCCGTGCTCGGCGAGGATCTCGGCGAAGCGCGCGTTCTCCGACAGGAAGCCGTAGCCGGGATGCACCGCGTCGGCGCCGGTGATCTCGCAGGCGGCGAGCAGGGCCGGCACGTTGAGATAGCTGTCTTTGGCGGGCGGCGGACCGATGCACACGCTCTCGTCGGCGAGACGGACGTGCATGGCGTCGGCGTCGGCGGTCGAATGAACCGCGACCGTCGCGATGCCGAGCTCCTTGCAGGCGCGCAGCACCCGCAGCGCGATCTCGCCTCGGTTCGCGATCAGGATCTTGTCGAACATCGCATCGGGTCCGGCACGGCGGGCGTGCTATTCGACGATCATCAGGGGCTCGCCGAACTCGACGGGCTGGCCGTCCTCGACGAGGATCTGCGTGACGACGCCGGCGCGCGGCGCCGGGATCTGGTTCATCGTCTTCATGGCCTCGACGATGAGGAGCGTGTCGCCGGCGTTCACGCGCGTGCCGATGTCGACGAACGGCTTGGCGCCGGGCTCCGGCGCCCGGTAGGCGGTGCCGACCATCGGCGAGGTGACGACGCCCGGATGCTTGAGCGGATCGATCGCCCCCTCCGGCACCGGAACGGCCACGGGCGCGGCGACCGGCATGGCGGCGGGCGGCGCGGCCGGGCCCACGAACGCCTGCGCGCTCGCCGTGCGGGCGACCCGCAGGCGGACGCCTTCCTGTTCGATCTCGATTTCGGTGAGGGCCGTTTCTTCGAGCAGTTTGGCAAGCGCGCGGATAAGGTCTTCGGGGATCGCGGACTTGCTCCGCGACTTGAACGGCATCTTGGGAATGCGCGCCACGTCGTCAGCTCCTCACCGTTGGGGCATGGTGGCGAGCCCGGTGATCGCCAGCGCATAGCCGTCGATGCCGAAGCCGCAGATCACCGCCTTGGCTACTTTGGAGACGTAGGAATCCTGCCGGAAGCTCTCGCGCGCGTGGATGTTGGTGATGTGCACTTCGACGACCGGCAGTTGGCAGGCGAGGATCGCGTCCAGGATGGCGACGGAGGTCGTCGTGTAGCCGGCCGGATTGAGGACGATGCCGTGCGCCTTCTGGGCGCGCGCCTCCTGGATCCAATCGACGATCTGTCCTTCGTGATTGCTCTGGCGGAATTCGACGGCGAGGCCATGGCGTTCGGCGGTCGCGCGGCACAGTTTCTCGACGTCCGCCAGGGAGGCGCGGCCATAGGTCTCCGGCTCGCGCGTTCCGAGCAGATTCAGATTCGGTCCATTGAGGACGTAGATCGTCTTCGGCATGGCCTTGGAGATCCCGTGGCGGCCGGAGACGGGCCACGAAATGATGCCACGGCGCGATCCGGCGCCCGCGTTTATAGGGGGACCGGACACGAAGGGGAAGTCTTTGTCCCCAATCCCCGCTGGGCGCTGCGCGGGTCTCGGATTTCAGCGGGCGGGACGGGCCGCGGCGGACCGGCCGCGCCGGCCGCCTCAGCAGTTGGCCTTGCCGCAGCGCGCGGTGCTGACCTTTTCCTTCAGGGCCGGCAGACCGACGGCGCCGACCACGACCTGGTCTCCGACCACGTAGCTCGGCGTGCCGTTGAGCCCGAGCGCCTCGGCGAGCTTCATGCTCTCGTCGATCGTCGCATGGACCTCCGGGCTCGCCATGTCTTTCTGAAGCTGCGTCATGTCGAGACCGACCTCCTTGGCCGCCGCGAGCGCATGCGCCTTGTCGGCGGGACCGCGGCCGCCCAGCAGCTTCTGGTGGAACTCAAGATATTTCTTGCCGCTCTTGTCCTGCATGCGGACCGCGACGGCGACCTGCGCCGCCTCGACCGACCCTGGTCCGAGCACCGGAAATTCCTTGAGCACGACCTTGAGCTTGTTGTCCTCCTTCATCAGATCCATGAGGTCGGAGAGGGCCCGCTTGCAGTAGCCGCAGTTGTAGTCGAAGAACTCGACCAGCGTGACGTCGCCGTGCGCGTTGCCGACGACCACCTGCCGGCTCGAGTTGAACAGCGCCTGCGAATATTTCTTGACGGCATCTTTCGCCTTCTCGGCCTCGGCCGCCGTCTGCCGCTTCTCGAGCTCGGCGATCGCCTCCTGCAGCACCTCCGGATGGGCGAGGAGGTAAGACCGTACGATGCTCTCGATCTCGGTGCGCTGGCTGTCCGAGAAGCCTTGCGCGGACGCGGCGCCAGCCGACAGAACGACGGCCGCGGTCGCCATCGCGGCGGCGAGGGAGCGCAGGTGGAGACTCATAGCGGGGTCCTTTCGGCTGAAGTGCATCCGTCGCATCAGTGATGGGCCCCGACCGGAGCCTTGAAACTGGAGATATCGTCGGCCTTCACCCAGCCCGGCGTGCCGACAGCAAAGCGCGTCTTGGCGCGCGTCGCAAGTTGCCGGGCGGTCTTGAAATCGCCGCGCGTGAAGGCGGCCTGGGCCGAGGCAAGGTCGGCCTGGGCGATGTCGCCCTTTCGCCCGTACGCCATCGCGAGCTGGTCGTAGCCGTCGGGGATCTCCGGGTCGCGCAGGAGCGCGGCGCGCAGATTGGTGATCGCCTCCTCGGCGAGGCGGGGATCGTTGGCGGCGATCAGGGCCTGGCCGAGCATCACCTGCATCAGGGTGGGATTGGGCGCGAGCGAAATCGCATGCCGCAGCGGCGCGATCGCCTCCGCGGGATGGCCGCCTTCGAGCAGCGCCTGACCCTTGAGCTCGTAGAAATAGGGGTTGTGCGGCTGCGCCTGGATCAGGCTGTCGATCTGCGCGAGCGCGCTGCGCGGATCGCCGTGGCGGTACGTGGTGATGGCGCGCGCATAGCGGGCCGGCAGGCTCGTGTCGCTCGGCGGATAGCGACGGTAGACGGCATCGGGCCGGTCGATGAAGCCGTAGAGCTTGGCGCGCATCAGGTCGTGGCGCAGCTGCAGCTCCGACGAATCCTTCTTGTCCCAGTACGGGCTCTGCTTGCCGATCACCTCGAGCGCCGCGATGCGCTCGGCCGGCATCGGGTGCGATTGGAGATAGGGATCGGCATATTGGGCCTGGAACAGCGCCTGGTCGGCAAAGCGCTTGAACGTGTCGTACATGCCCTTCGGCGACTGGCCGGTCATGGTCAGGAATTTCACGCCCGCCCGGTCGGCCTGCTCCTCCTGCTGCCGCTGATAGGCGAGCAGCGAGCGTTGCAGGATGGCCTGCGGTGCCGTGATGGCCGCGGCTCCGACGTTACCGCCCACGTTCGAGCCGGCGCGGGCGCCGGCCGCCACCGCGCCGATGCCGAGCAGGAGCGCGATGATCGATGCGGTCTGCGCGCTGGCGAGCTCCTGGCGCAGCTTGAGCAGATGGCCGCCGGCGATGTGGCCGGTTTCGTGCGCGAGCACGCCGATCACCTGGTTGGGCGTTTGCGATTCCATCAGCGCGCCGGCGTTGATGAAGATGCGCTTGCCGTCGACCACGAAGGCATTGAAGGCGCGGTCGTTGATGATGACGACGCGGACGTTCTGCTGGGCGAGGCCGGCGGCGCGCAGGATCGGCCGCGTGTAGTCGCGCAGGAGCTGCTCGATCTCGGAGTCGCGGATGACCGGCAGTCCGCGCGCCGGATTTTCCTGCGCGTGCAGCGGACCGCTGGTCGCGAGCAGCGCGCCGGCGGTCAAGAACGCAATGGCGCGTGATGCTGGCGTCGCGTGACGCTGCCTGATAGGTCTCTCGACTGCGGTCATCGGGAATCGGGTCTTCGGTCGCCCCGGAGGCGCAAGCTAGGGACGCGACCCGGCGCGGTCAACATCCTGGTGTTCACGTCCCGTTGCGAAAAGCAAAGCGCACAAAGCCGAAAAATGCGGCAGCAGGAGGGCGGTTCGGCGCTCGCGACGGGTCGAATTTACCTCGCAGGAACAGGGTCTTGAGCCACAGGATCGACACAGAATGCTGGACGCGGCCAAGCGCCTGCTGCTGACGCGGCCCTCCGCCCGCAGCGACGTCCCCCCGTTCATGGCGATGGACGTGGTGGCGGCGGCGGCGCGCATCGAGGAACGGGGCGGGCGCGTGGTCCACATGGAGGTGGGCCAGCCGGCCGCGCCGGCCCCCTCGACCGCGCTCGCGGCCGCGCGCGCCGCGCTCGGCGGCCGGATCGCCTATACGGAAGCGCTCGGCATCATGCCGCTGCGCCGGCGCATTGCCGCCTATTACGCCGAGCGCCACAAGGTCGAGGGTCGCGCCCGAACGGATCGTCGTCACCACCGGCTCGTCGATGGGCTTCATGCTCGCCTTCATGGCGATGTTCGAGCCGGGCGACCGCGTCGCCGTCGCGGTTCCCGGATACCCGCCGTACCGCAACATCCTCAAGGCGCTCGGCTGCGAGCCGGTGGCGATCGAGACGAACGCCGCGACGCGCTGGGCGGTCACCGGCGAGGCGCTGCTCGCCGCCCACCGAGCGAGCCCGCTCAAGGGCGTGCTCGTCGCCAGCCCGGCCAATCCGACCGGCACCATGATGAGCGCGCAGGCGCTCGCCGATCTTGTCGCCGCGGCGGAGGAGGCCGGCGTGCGGGTGATCTCCGACGAGATCTATCACGGGCTCGACTACGCATTCGCGGCCGAGACCGCCGCGCGCCTGTCGGATCGCGCGGTGATCATCAATTCGTTCTCCAAGTATTTCTGCATGACCGGCTGGCGCGTCGGCTGGATGGTGGTGCCCGAGCCGCTGGTGCGGCCGATCGAGCGGCTGCAGCAGAACCTCGCGATCTCGGTGCCGGCCCTCTCGCAGATCGCGGCGGCGGCGGCGTTCGACGGCCGCGAAGAGATGGAGGCCGTCCGGCACGGCTACGAAGAGAACCGGCGGCTCTTGATCGAGCGTCTGCCGCGCGCGGGTCTCGACACGTTCCTGCCGGTCGACGGCGCGTTCTATCTCTATGCCGACGTGTCGCGCTTCACCAACGACAGCCTCGAATTCACGTGGCGCCTGCTGAACGAGGCGGGCGTCGCGGCGACGCCCGGGGTCGATTTCGATCCGGTCGACGGCCGCCACTTCGTCCGCTTCTGCTACGCGGGATCGCTTGCCGACATGGGGGAGGCGGTCGAGCGGATCGGCGACTGGCTGAAGCGCGGCTAGCGAAACGCGACCGCGACGGTGCTCCGTCGCGGCCGAAACCGCTTCTGGTAGCTCTAGAAGCCGAACAGGTGGGCGGGGTTGTCGACGAGGATGCGTTTCCTCAGCGAGTCATCCGGCGCGATGACGGCGAGAAGATCGAGGAGATCGCCC
The DNA here is from genome assembly GCA_964538565.1 of uncultured Hyphomicrobiales bacterium. Taxonomy (GTDB): domain Bacteria; phylum Pseudomonadota; class Alphaproteobacteria; order Rhizobiales; family Xanthobacteraceae; genus CAYVBN01. Next base: position 12,496 of record CAZIGW010000077.1, read on the forward strand.
TCGTTGGGCGTGCGGCCCGGCGTGAAGGTGTTGCCGTGCGGCCAGTCGGTGCCCCAGATGACGCGGTCCGGCGCCGCTTGGATCACCGCCTGCGCGAACGGGACCATGTCCATGTACGGCAGGCTTCCCTCGACATGCGCCTTCGGCACCGAGGTGATCTTGTCGAAACTGCACAGCTTCACCCAGAAGCGGTCGTCCTCGAGGAGATCGAGCAGAATCCGGAACGCCGGCTGGTCGAGACCATCCTGGCCGCGCACGCGCGCCATGTGGTCGATGATGGTCGGTGTCGGCAAGGAGCGGATGAACGTCTCGTGCTCGACGAACTCCGCAGGGTCGACATGAAGGTCGAGAATCCAGCCGAGCTTCAGCAGGACCGGCAGATGCTCGCTCAGATGCTCCACGCTGCCGGGCCGGTCCTTCATCAGATGAAAGCGCGCGCCGCGCATCCCGGCTTCGGCCATGGCCTGCAGCGAGGACGCATCGAACGAGGCGTCGATGTTGGCGATGCCGCGCGCCGAATCTCCCAGTTTCGCGATCCCGTCCAGAATGACCCGGTTGTCGTAGCCGTGCGCGGTCGGGGTGACGAAGACCACGCGACTCAGCCCGGTAATCCTCTGCATGTTGCGATAATGTTCGATCGGCGCGGCCGGCGGCGTGTAGCGGCGATTCTCTGCGTAGGGGAAAATGTCCGGCGGCCCGAACAGATGGGCGTGCGTGTCGCAGGCGCCGGCCGGAACGCTCCAGTGCGGCGCGCGCGTGTTGGGATCGGGCGGCAAACTGACGGGCAACGCACGCGTCATGCAAACCTCGTGCTGAGCAGGTTCGGACACACTAGTGCATTTTCCGGCGATTGGGATACCGGCTCGCCGCGGGCCTTCGAGCAAACCCGCAATCCGGCGCACGATGCGATGCTGCCGGGCAGGACGGGATGGTTTCGACCCGCAGTCCGGGCCCGAGCCGCGGCGGTTCGTCGGTGCTGGTGTGGCGGGGCGTGAAGTGAAGTGAAGTGAAGTGAAGTGAAGTGAAGCTGACCTTGGGATGATTCGCGCGAGAGCCGCGGCCTTTGTGGCTGCGGGTCAGCGCAGCGCCGCCGCGATGTTGCCGCCGTCGACCGTGGTGACGCCACCCGTGGTCTTGAGCTCGAGCGCCTGGTGCAGGAACGCCTGGGCGACGTCCTCGGCGGTGACCTCGCGGCGGAGAAGATTGCCGCTCATGTAGTCGCGCTCGTCGAGGCCGCGCGCCTTGGCGCGCGCCGCGATCATATCGTCGGTCAGGAGGCCCGAACGGATGCGGTCGGCGTTGACCGCGTTGGCGCGGATGCCTTCGGCTCCGTAGTCGAGCGCATACTGGCGCACGAGAAACAGCGTCGCGGCCTTGGGCAGCCCATAGGGGCCGAAATCCGGTCCCGGGTTCACCGCCTGCTTGGAGACGTTGAAGAGCAGGCAGCCGCCGGTTCCCTGCGCCCGCATGATCCGCACCGCCGCCTGCGCGGCGCGCTGATGGCCGTAGAAGTTGAGCTCGAAGCTCGCGCGCAGGATCTCCTCGTCGACCTCGCCGATACGCCCCTGCCAGGCGGCGCCAGCGTTCGAGACGAGGATATCGAGCCCGCCGAAGGCCTCGACCACGGTGTCGAAGGCGGCGCGGACCGAGGCGGCATTCGTCACGTCGCAGTCGACGGCGATGGCGGAGCCGCCGATCGCCGCCGCCTTCCGGCGGGCGGCGGCCACATCGACGTCGAGCAACGCCACCTCGGCGCCCGCCGCCGCGAAGGCGCGCGCAGTCGCCGCGCCGATCGCGCCGGCCGCTCCGGTGATCGCCGCGATCTGGCCGGCGAGCGGCTTCTCGGCCTGCCTGCCGAGTTTCGCCTGCTCGAGCGACCAGTATTCGCAATCGAACATGTCGGCTTCGGAAATCGATTCGAAGCGGCCGATCGCTTCTGCGTCCGTGATGGTCGCGACCGCGGCTTCGGCAAGATCGGCAGCCACGTCGGCGTCCTTCTTCGAGCGGCCGAGGCCGAACAGGCCGAGACCGGGCACCAGCACGACTCGCGGCAGCGGATCGAGCATGGTCTTGGTTCCGCCGCAGCGCGCGTTGTTGCGGGCGAAGTATTCCTTGTAGTTCGCGATGAAGGCGGCGACTGCGTCGGCGACCGCGCGCCTGAATTCTTCCGTCCGCTCCTCGGCGGGCGGCGGCACGATCAGAGGCCAGTTCTTGGTGCGGATGGTGTGGTCGGGCGTCACCACGCCGGCGCGCGCGTAGCGCCCCACCTCGGCGCCGTTGACGAAATCGAGCACGGCCGGTCCGCCGCGAAAAGCGAGCACGAGGCGGCGGTAGGCGCCTTCCTCCTTCTCCTTCAGGCTGCACGCGCCGCGCACGATCGGCGCCACAACGGCGAGTGGCGCGATCTTCTGCGGCATCTGGCCGGTGACGAACACCGCCTTGCGGCCGCGACCGAGCCGCGCTTCGGCCGCCGACACCATCTCGATCATGCGCTCGTAAGCCTCGCGTGCGCTCGCCCCGAAGGTGAAGATGCCGTGCTTGTGCAGGATGAGCCCGCGCACCGAGGGATCGGCGTCGAACACTTCGGCGGCCTTCTTGGCGAGCGCGAAGCCCGGCATGATGTAGGGGACGAAACCCATGCGCCCGTCGTAGACCTCGGCGCAGATCTTCTCGCCGTCCGGCTGGTCGGAGAGGCTCAGCACCGCGATCGAGTGGGTGTGGTCGACGAATTTCGCCGGCACGAACGCGTGCAGCAGCGTCTCGACCGAGGGATTCGGCGCCATCGGGTCGATCAGGTTCGCCCGCTGGATGCGCACCATGTCCTCGTCCGAGAGCGCATCGCGGGCGCGCAGGCGGCGCAACGGCTCGATCCGTACGGCCGGCAGTCCCGCCGGCTCGATGTTCGCCATGTCCCAGCCGGAGCCTTTGACGCACAGAACCTCGACCTCCTCGCCGAGGAGGTCGCGCGTGCGCGTCTTCACCGAGGTGTTGCCGCCGCCGTGCAGCACGAGCCTGGGATCGCGGCCGAGCAGGCGCGTCGTGTAGACGCGCAGCGCGAGGTCGCGGTCCACGCCCTCGGCGGCGTAGCGGCTGGCCAGCGCCTCGGCCTCCTCGTCGCGCCACGAGCTCTGCATGAGGTTCTCCCCCGTCCGCGCCGGGAGACGGCGTGTCGACGTACTCCCGGGCGCGAGGTTTCAGCTCCTTTCGCCGGCGATCCTGCGCGACCACCAGCCGGAGCGACGCGGCTGATTGGTGTCTTCCTCCTCGGTCGGCGCACGCTCTTCGTGCTTGTCCGGAGCGGCCGAGGTCGATTCCCGCGGCTCTTCGGGAGCGGCCGGCTGTGGGGACGGCGGGGCGCCGCCTTCCCCGAACACCGGCGCGGGCTCGCGCACGGTCGAACGTCGACGCGGCGGCTCCGGCACCTCCGGCTGTTCCGGTTCGTTGGCGGATTCGCGCGCGGGCTGCCGCGGCGCGAATTCCGCGCTCGGCTGTTC
>CAZIGW010000078.1:0-2735 GCA_964538565.1 uncultured Hyphomicrobiales bacterium
CGCTTCTCCTGGTGGATGACTCAGCTGATGCACCGATTCCCCGACGAGTCCGCCTTCGACCGCCGCCGCCAGTTGTCCGATCTCGACTACGTCACTGGCTCGCAGGCCGCATCCAAATCGCTCGCTGAGCAGTACGTCGGGCTCAGGCTCGACTAGGGCATCCACGGCGCGGCCGTCGGCAGGCTCCGGAAAAGCCGACATGGGAAATCGCGACGGCGCGGGGCGCCGCTCGCCGCGGTTTGCCGACGTCCCGTATTGGCCACCGGCTCGGGGCGGTGTAGCCTTTATCGACAAGCCGGCAATCGGCGGTGCTGGGAGGACAACAGTGAGAATATTCGGCGGACTTTTCGCCTGCACGGCGATCGCGGTTTTGGCCGGCATCAACACGACTCAGGCCCAGAGCGATTACCCCGGTCGGCCAATCCACGTGGTCGTCGGTTTTGCGGCGGGCGGCGGCAACGACATTTTCGCTCGGCTGGTGACGAAGAAGATGTCGGAGAACACGGGCTGGACCATTGTCATCGACAACAAGCCCGGTGCCGGCGGTCGTATTGCGAGCCAGTTCGCCGCCAATGCGGCGCCCGACGGCTACACCGTGTTGGTCGGCGCGACGGGGCAGATGTCGATCGCTGCCGCGATCTACAGCAATCTCGCTTATCATCCCACCAAGAGCTTCATCCCGCTCAACATGATTGCGTCGTTTCCGCTGGTGCTGGTGGTGCCGCCCGACGGGCCGAAGACGGTCAAGGAGTTGGTGGCCTTCGCCAAGGCGCATCCGGACAAGGCGAACTACGGCACTTCGTCGCCCGCGTTCACCATTGCTTCCGAAACGCTGAAGCTCAAGACCGGCATGCCGGCGGTGGCGATTCCCTTCAAGGGCAGCAACGAGTCGAACCTTTGCGTGGCGAGCGGCCAGTGCCTGTTCACCATCTCGGATGGACCGCCGGCGATTCCGCTGGTGACCGGCGGCAAGACGCGCGCGCTGGCCGTGACCGGCTCTGTGCGCTCGCCCGAATTGCCCGACGTGCCGAGCATGGCGGAAGCCGGTTACCCGGAAGTCGACACCTACCTGTGGAGCGGTTTCTTCGTACCGACCGGCACGCCGGAGGCGATCGTGAAGAGACTCACCGCGGAGATCGGCAAGGCGCTCGCCGACCCGGCGGTGCAGGCCGGTCTGAAGCGCATGGCGGTGACCCCGGGCGGGCCGACCGGCGACGCTTTCAAAAAGCGCATCGATGCCGATATTGAAAGTTTCGCGTCCGTGGTCAAGGCGGCCAAACTCAGTTTCGGGCAATAAGGCCACACCTGCCGTGCGAGATTTGCGGATCTCGCCTCGCGAGATTGCCGCAGCGCCCGACTCTGCTATTGTGTTTTCAGGCGCGCAGCGTTGCGTTACGTCGGTGTGATCATGCGGTTGTTGGCGGCTCTCTGGCTTGCATCGATGCTGTCGACCGCCGCAGCTGGCGCATCGTCCCCCTCGACCGAGGACCTGTTCCGGCAGTTCGACCTGTTCGGCACTTGGGCGGTTGACTGCAGGCGGGATGCATCTCCCGACAATCCGCGCGTCAGCATTACCATGCCAAGCCCGGGGATCATTCTCGAAGACCACGATCTCGGCAAGGAGAACGCGATCAACCGGTACAGCATCCTCTCTGCCGAGAAGCTCTCGGACACGCGTATCGCCGTGCAGGTGATCTTCCAGCCCGGCAAGGAGAACGAGGAGCGGCAACGGTTGGTCTGGGCCGTGCACGACCGCACCCTGCGCACGCTGTTCAACCAGCCACAGGACAAACCGGTGCGGGTGAAGGACGGCGTCGCCGTCGGTTACGGCGTCAAGACGCCGCTGCTCAGGAAATGCGGCGACTAAAGCGGCACCGCCGCGATCCTGCGGATCGTCAGACGTCCAGCAATTCTTCCTTCGCGAAGGCCGCGTGCTCCTGGATGAACGCGAAGCGCGCTTCCGGCCTGTTGCCCATCAGCCGCTCGACCGTCTTTTCGGCGGGTCTTACGTCCTTATCCATGAGCACGACGCGCAGCAGCGTGCGCTTGGCTGGGTCCATGGTGGTTTCCTTCAGTTGCGACGCCATCATCTCGCCGAGGCCCTTGAAGCGCGACACCTCGACTTTGGCGTTGGCGTGAAACTCCTTTTTCAGCAGCTCGTCCTTGTGCTTGTCGTCGCGCGCATAGACGATCTTGCCGCCGTGGGAGAGACGGTAAAGCGGCGGCACCGCGAGATAGAGCCTGCCGCTTTCGATCAGGCCCTTCATCTGGCGGAAAAAGAACGTGATGAGCAGCGAGGCGATGTGGGCGCCGTCGACGTCGGCATCGGTCATGATGATGATTTTTTCGTAACGCAGATCCTTCTCGTGAAAGTGCGCGCCGGTGCCGACGCCGAGGGCCTGGACGAGATCCGCAAGCTGCGCGTTCTGCGCCAGCTTGTCTTTGCCGGCGGAGGCGACGTTCAGGATCTTGCCGCGCAGCGGCAGCACTGCCTGCGTCCTGCGGTCGCGTGCCTGCTTGGCGGAGCCGCCGGCCGAATCGCCTTCGACGATGAAAATCTCCGAGCCTTCCGAGGCCGAGCTCGTACAATCGGCAAGCTTGCCGGGCAGCCGCAGTTTGCGTACCGCGGTCTTGCGCGCGATGTCCTTTTCCTGCCGGCGACGGATACGCTCCTCGGCGCGCTCGATGACGAAATCCAGCAGCTTGTTGGCGGCGAGCGGATTGGCGGCGAGCCA
>CAZIGW010000079.1:0-5521 GCA_964538565.1 uncultured Hyphomicrobiales bacterium
TTGACGGGCACGAAGAAGCCGACCCACGACGCCGCGTAGAAGTCCGGATAGCCTGCCTCCGCGTAGGTCGGCACGCCCGGAACCGATGCGACGCGCGAGGGACTCGCAAGGCCAAGTCCGCGCAGCGCGCCCTGGTTGATCTGCGCGACCGCCGAGGGCAACGACACGGCGACGAGATCGATGTGGCCGCCGACCGCAGCGGCCACGACCGGCGCGCCGCCGGAGTAGGGGACGTGCACCGTGTCGATCTTGGCGATTTCGCGGACGAAGTATTCGGCCGCGATGTAGGAGCCGGTGCCGACGCCGGCGGTGCCGAAGTTGATCGACTTGCCCTTGGCGTTGTGAATGAATTCCTTCAGCGTCCTGGCGGGATTGTCCGGGTGGACGGCGAGCAGTTCGGGCGTCGACGCGGCGATCGCCACGGTGCGCAGATCCTCCGTCTTGTAGCCCTTGTTCTTGGACGCGGTCTCGTTGATGGCGAGTGCGGTGGTGGTGACGAGCACCACGTAGCCTTCGGGCGCGGCCGATGCCACGACCCGGGCCGCCACGTTGCCGCCGGCGCCGCCGCGATTTTCCACCACGACGTTCTGGCCGGTCCGCTCGCTCAGGCGGTGGCCGACCAGGCGTGCGACCGTGTCGGCGACACCGCAAGGTGATGCCCTTGGAAGGGTACTGCTGTGCGCCGGCCGGCACCGCGGCGAGCGTTGCAAGCACAATGCACAGACCCCACAGGCGCCAACCGTTCATCGGATCTTCCTCTCTCGATCTTTCTTGCTTGGTTGTCCCATGACGGCTCACAGGCCCTGGATGATCTTCTCGACCTGCGGCCAATGCTCGCTGCCACGCTTCTTCATCAGCTCGAGATAGCTCGGGTTTTCCCACTTCACGATGGCCTCGTGAAAGCTCGGCCGCGCCTTGCAGCGGGCATACCATTCGGGGTCTTCTGCCGGTGTCCGATCATCGCGAGAATGTTGAGGTGTTCGAGCCGCGCGAGATACGGCGTGAAGGCGACATCTGCCAGGCTGTAGGCGTCGCCGGCGAGCCACTGGTGACCGGAGAGCGACTCTTCCATCTCGTCGAGCATCTGCACCATCCGCCGCACCGCGATGATGAAATGCTGCGACTGCGGTCCCTTCTCGATGACGTCGCGCCGCCGCTCGCGCTTGAAGATGTTCGGAATCTGCTCGAGCATCTGCCGTCCGAGCTCGCCGCGTTCGAGATACTGGTGGCGGAAGGCGATGCCGAAGCTCAGGATTGCCGCGCTCGCATCGTGGATGTCTTCGTCGAGCTGCTTGGTCCACAGCCGCATCTTTGCGCGGCCGTAGGGATCCCTCGGCGCGAGCGGCGGGGCCGGGAAGGATTCGTCGAGATATTCGAGAATGACGTTCGACTCGGTGATCACCTTGTCGTCGTGGATCAACGTCGGAACGACCGCGCGGCGATTGAGCTTGCGGTACCACGGCTTCTGATGCTCGCCGGAGCGCAGGACGATGTGCCGGTCCTCCCAGTCCAGTCCCTTCTCCGCAAGGCAGACGCGAACCTTCTGCGCGCAGAGCGACATGTCGTTGTGATAGAGCGCGAGCATTTCCGTCCTTCCGTTTGATTGTGAGGGCGGCGATGGGACATGGCAGCCGGGCTGCCGTGGTCGGCCGCATGCGTTTCGCTCGCAGCTAAATCCTCGCGGCCGGCCGCCGTCAACGAGTGCGAACATTTGTTCGCATTCCGAACACAGGCGGTGTAGGCTGCCGCGATGGCGAGGACACGCGACCGCAAGCGCCAGCCGGAGGCTGACGGGGAATACATGGCGGGCCTCGCCAAGGGGCTCGCCGTCCTCGAGGCATTCGGCGCGCGGCAGTCGCGGCTCAGCCTGTCGGAGGCGTGCGAGATCGCCGGCGTGTCACGCGCGGCCGGGCGGCGTTGCCTGCGCACCCTGCAGCGTCTCGGCTACGCCGAGCACGACGGCAAGTATTTCCAGCTGGCGCCGCGTGTGTTGCGTCTCGGGCATGCGTATCTCGTCTCCGCCGCCCTGACGCGCGTCGTGCAGCCGATCATCGAGACGACCTGCGAGAGAATCCGGCATTCGATGTCGGCCGCGGTCCTCGACGGCGTGCATGTGGTGATCGTCGCGCGCGCCCTGGTGCAGCGAAGCCTCTCGGCCGGCCTGCCGGTCGGCGCCTGGCTGCCGGCCTATTGCTCGGCCAACGGCCGGATCCTGCTGTCGGGGCTCGCCGATGCGGATGCCGAGGCGCTGCTGCGGCAGATGTTGCGCCCCAGGCTTACGCCGCACACGCGCACGGAGCTTGCGGACCTGATGGGTGAGGTGCGTTCCATCCGCACGCGCGGCTATGCGGTGAACGAGCAGGAAGTCGAGCTCGGCCTGACGACGCTCGCGGTTCCGATCCGCAACCGCGCCGGCCGGATCGTGGCTTCGCTCAGCACGTCGAGCATCGACAAGGCGCGCGAGCGCCAGCAGATCGTGCGGCTGTTGCCGGAGCTGCAGGCGACGGCGATGCGTCTCGCGACGCTTCTGTGATCGCAGGAAATCGAGCGGCTGCGAAGCGCGATCCGACGGCCCCGCGCTAGGTCCGCTGCGCGTTCAGCGCCGACGACGTGAACGCGTCCGCCGGCAGAAATGCCTCGATGGCGAGTTCCGACAGCGTGATGTCGCGCGGCGTTCCGAACACCATCGATGTGCCAAGGAAGCTCAGCACCCCGGCCTCGGTCGCGATCTGCAGTGGGACCGCGATCTCGACCTCGTCGCCGTGCGGCGTCGTCCGCCGGTCCGAGCTCGGCGCCGGATAGGTGGAGAGTTCCGACAGCAGTGCCGCCAGCACCGGGTCGGCGCTGTGTGCAAGTTGCCGCCGCAAGCGCGAGAGCAGGTGTTCGCGCCATTGCGGCAGGTTCGCGATCCGTGGGCTGAGGCCGGCCGGATGCAAGCTGAGCTTGAGTACGTTGACCGGCGGCGCGAGAAGCGCGCCATCGCAGCCTTCCAGCAACGGCGCGACGGCCGCGTTCGCGGCAATCAACGTCCAGTGGCGATCGATCGCCACGGCGGGAAACGGCTCGTGGCCCTTGAGCACGCGGTCGATCATCGCCCGGACGGACCCGAGCGCGGGATCGTCGAGCGACCGCTCCGGGTAAAGTGGCGCGTAACGCGCGGCCAGCAACAGCGCGTTGCGTTCCCTCAGCGGAACGTCAAGCTGGTCGGCGAGCCGCAACACCATCTCCCGGCTCGGCTGCGAACGCCCGGTCTCGATGAAGCTCAGGTGCCGGGATGAAATCTCCGCGTCGAGCGCGAGATCGAGCTGGCTGATGCGCCGCCGTCGCCGCCAGTCGCGGAGCAGGGTGCCGAAGGAGGCGCGGGCGGTTGGTGTTCGGTCGGTGCGGTTCATGAAGCAATCTAGCGCCCGACCGCGCGCCTTTCCATGACCTGCGAGGTAATCGATTTGCTCCGCGGCTTCGGATCATTGTGCCGCCATCGCCGGGCGCCTCTGCCTCTGACCCGGCTCACCATGGAGGTTCCGATGCCTGCTTTCTTTCCTGCCGTGTTCGTCTCGCGCGTGTTGCTGATCGATGCGGTCACCTGCGCGGCAATGGGCGTGCTGCTGGCGGGCTTGTCGTCCGTGCTCGCTCCGGTGCTCGGGTTGCCGACGGCGCTCCTGCTCTTTGCGGGCCTTCTGCTGTTTCCAAGCGCCGGCCTGATGGTGGTCGCGGCTTCGCTCAGGCCCTTTCGCCCGATGCTTGGCTGGACGGTCGTCGCCGGAAACCTCCTGTGGGTCGTGGCCAGCATCGCCGTCCTGATTGAGATCGCGCCGACGCCGCTCGGCGCGGCGTTCGTGCTCATGCAGGCGGCCGCCGTCGCGATCCTCGTTATGCTCGAATGGCGAGGCATCCAGCGCGCTTCGGTCGGCATGCTTGCCCGTGCGTGATGCGATCCAATATTGCCTGCTGGCCTGGGCCGGGCGTGCGACTTGATCGGCGCCCGGTTCGGCTCTGCCTAAAAGCTGATCGTTGCGCCCAAGATGCGAGCACCTTAGGATTTTGTTAACGATAACTTTTGATTATGTGCGAGACCGCACACTGCAAAACGAGTCCGGTCAAACGGCTTAGGGCTCGCCGCCGTCCAGGCGAGTAACGAAGGATCGAGGCGCTTTTCGGATCGGGGGATCCGGGACTCCGGAATGGGGATGGGGGCAGGGTTCGGGCAAGGCCGCCGCGCCAAGGGCGGCCAGGCGAACCGAGTGCGCGTCGACAACACAATCCATCGCGTTCACGAAGTGATCGCGCCTTGATTCCACTCTCGGGGAATCAAGACATGTCTTTTCTTGCTCGGTTGACATCGCTTCGAATTCGCGGCCGGCTGCTGGTCGGATTCGCCGCCGTCTGCGCGGTGCTGGCCGCGTCGGTGGCCTACACGGTCTATGCGGTCGGCGGCGTTGCGCAGACGGTCGAGCGCATGGTCGGCCTGCGCGCGCCGGTCGCCATCGACAGTACGGAAATGGTCGGCAACCTCTATTCGACGCTCGCCAGCCTGCGCGGCTATCTGCTCACCGGCAACGCCCAGAGCAAGGCCGACCGCGCGGCGATGTGGAAGCAACTGGACGCCACGGCGGCCAAGATCGACAAGATGGTGGAGCGCTTCACCAATCCGGAAAACAAGCGCCGGTGGAGCGAGGCCAAGGCCCTGATCGAGGAATTCCGTGCCGCCCAGAGCAAGGCGGAGGAGGTCGCGTTCACGCCCGACGCCTATCCGGCCACCAAGCTTCTCAGGACAGAAGCCGGCCCGCGTTTCGATGCGATGTTCTCCGAGATCAGCAAGATGATCAACGAGGAAGACACGATCGACTCCAGCGAACGCAAGCGCCTGTTCAAGACGATGGCCGACGTGCGCGGATTTCTGGCAACGGCCTCGGCGCAATTGCGCATGTATCTGGCAACCGGCGAACAGCCGAACAAGGAGCAGTTCACGCAGGCGTGGCAGACGTCGGAAAAGGCGATCGCCGAGCTCAAGGCGAAGAGCCGGATGATGACGGCATCGCAGCAGCAGGCATTCGACAATCTCCTCAAAATCCGCGCCGACCTCGTGCCGCTTGGCGAAAAGATGATCGCCATCCGCGAATCGCCGCAGTGGAACATGCCGGTGCACATTCTGGTCACCGAGGCGGCGCCGCGCGCGCTCAAGCTGCTCGACCTGCTCGACGGCGCAAAGACAGCCGACGGAACGCGCACAGGGGGCATGAAATCCAATCAGATCGTGATGCTGAACCAGGAATCTCGTTTCGTGCGCGACAGCATTTCGTTCCTGACCGAGGTGCAATGGGGGCTGCTCGCCGCCGGACTGGCGCTCGGTGCACTCATCGCGCTGTTGACCGCACGGTCGATCGCCACTCCGGTGCAGGGCATGACCCGCTCGATGGTCCGCCTCGCCGACGGCGACAAGACGGTGGACATACCGGGAGTCGGCCGCAGCGATGAGATCGGCGAGATGGCGGGCGCCGTGAAGGTCTTCAAGGAGAACATG
>CAZIGW010000080.1:0-7766 GCA_964538565.1 uncultured Hyphomicrobiales bacterium
CCAGCCGCTCGCCGAGCACGGCGAGGATTTCCTCGACGATCGTTTCGTGCGGCACGTCGCGCGACATCACCGTCAGGTCGGCTTCGGCATAGATCGGATAGCGCTCGGCGATGAGCGTCTGCAGCTTCTGCGTCGGATCTCCGTCCTTGAGCAGCGGGCGGTCGCTGCGCCGCCTGATCCGCCGCAGCAACACGTCGAGGTCCGCCTTGAGCCACACGGAGATTGCCTTGGCGCGAACGAGCGCGCGCGTCTCCGCGTTCATGAAGGCACCGCCGCCGGTCGCCAGCACCTGCGGCCCGTTCTCGAGCAGGCGGGCGATCACGCGGGCCTCGCCGGCGCGGAAGGCCGGCTCGCCGTGCTTCTCGAAGAACTCCGCGATGGTCATGCGCGCGGCCTCTTCGATCTCGCTGTCCGCATCGACGAACGGCACGCCGAGCCGGGCCGCCAGCCGGCGCCCGATGGAGGATTTGCCCGCCCCCATCATGCCGACGAGCACGACCGAGCGGCGGCCGAGAGCCGCCACGATGGCGGCGAGCGGCGCTGCGACCACCTCGCTATGGACCGCGACATCAACCATGGGGTGTCCTGAAAGCCGCCGCCAAATTCCCACAAAGTACCCGCCGAGACAACCGGAACCCTTGCCAGCGCCGGACGGACGTGGTCGTACTTCCGCGCTTCGGTGCTTGAATCGAATCATGGCGCGCCGCATGGTCCGGCGAAGCGAGGTCCAGCGCGCCGACGCGCTCGGAACGCCTTGCGCCGGCGAGAGCGCGGGCGCAGACGAGTTTACAAAAATTGCGTCGGCCTGATTGTGACCGCAAAACCGGGATCCACTGTGACCGATCGCGTTTCAGCGCAGGATCGGACGTGGGCCGTGGCTTTCGGACACGATCATGCGGAGTACAACGGGATGAGCGGAATGGCGGTCTGCGTGGAACGCCATCCCGCGGATGAGCGGCATCGATGCCAAGCCTGTTTCGTTTCTTGCTGATCGTGGGGATTCTCGGGGGCCTGGGCTACGGCGCCCTGTTCGCGCTCGCGACCTTCGTCGAGCCCAAGCCGCGCCAGATCACCGTCACGATCCCGCAGGATCGATTTTTCAAGAATCACTGACGGTCTCGCGCCGAGATGCCCCGCAAGACGAATCCTCCCGACGAGCGGCTGCTGGACCTGTTCTTCGACATGCTGAGTGCGGAACGCGGCGCGCGCGACAACACGCTCGCCGCCTATCGCCGCGATCTCGACGATCTGACGAGCCACCTGCGCGCCGCGCGCAAGACGGTCGCGAACGCCCGCACCGCCGACCTGCGCGCCTATCTGGCCTCGCTTGACGAGCGCGGCTTCAAGGCATCGTCGGTGGCGCGGCGCCTCTCCGCCATCCGCCAGCTTTACCGCTTCCTCTATGCCGAAGGGCACCGGGGGGACGACCCGGCCGCCGTCATCGAGGGCCCGAAGCGCGGCCGCGCGCTGCCGAAGATCCTGTCGGTGGCCGAGGTGGACCGGCTGCTCGCGGCGGCGCGACGCGCCGCCCAGGACCCTTCGCGCACGCCGCTCGACCGGCTGCGCTGGCTGCGGCTCAACTGTCTGCTCGAGGTGCTGTACGCGACGGGGCTGCGCGTCTCCGAGCTGATCGCGCTGCCCGCCTCCGCGGCGCGGCGCGACGAACGCATGCTGATCGTGCGCGGCAAGGGCGGCAAGGAGCGGCTGGTCCCGCTCAACGGGGCCGCCAAGACGGCGATGCGCGACTATCTCGCCGCCATGGCGCAGATCGAGCGCAGGGGCGAATCCCGCTGGCTCTTTCCCTCCTTCGGCGAATCGGGCCATCTCACGCGCCAGCACGTCGGCCGCGAGTTGAAGACCCTTGCGGGCGCCGCGGGAATCGCCGCCGACCGGGTCAGCCCGCATGTGCTGCGTCACGCCTTCGCCAGCCACCTCCTGCAGAACGGCGCGGACCTGCGCATCGTGCAGACGCTGCTCGGCCACGCCGACATCTCGACCACGCAGATCTATACGCACGTGATCGAGGATCGGCTGAAGAGCCTGGTGCGCGACCTGCATCCTCTGGCGAACGACTGACGCGCCTGTCCGGTTCAGCCGTCTGCGGCGTCCGGCCGGGCCGCCGCGCCGGGCGGCCGTCGCATTCGGACACGTGGTTGAGCCTAGCGTCCGCCTGCCGGGTCGGCCTGCGATGACAAGACGACGGCAAGGAGAAATGCCGGCTTCGCTTGACTTGGCCCGCCCTGCGCGCGAGTTTCGCCCGCGCCCGGGCGGCGGGCACTTCCGAAATTCTCGACCGAGACTCGATGCGCATCTACCTCGACTTTGAAAAACCCGTCGGCGAACTCGAAGCCAAGGTGAAAGAACTGCGCGCGCTCGCCGAGACGGGCGACGCCGTGGCCATCGGGGAGGACATCGCGCGGCTGGAGGCCAAGGCGGACGCGGCGCTCGAGGAGATCTACGCCAATCTGACGCCGTGGCAGAAGACGCAGGTCGCCCGCCATCCCGAGCGTCCGCACTGCCTCGACTACATCGCGGCGCTGATCACCGAGTTCACGCCGCTCGCGGGCGATCGCAAGTTCGGAGACGACGCTGCGATCGTCGGCGGGTTCGGCCGCTTTCAGGGCGAAAGCATCTGCGTGATCGGGCACGAGAAGGGATCGTCCACCGAGAGCCGGATCAAGCACAATTTCGGCATGGCGCGGCCGGAGGGCTATCGCAAGGCCGTGCGGCTGATGGAACTCGCCGACCACTTCGACGTCCCGGTGCTGTCGCTGGTCGATACCGCGGGCGCCTATCCGGGCATCGGCGCGGAAGAGCGCGGCCAAGCGGAGGCGATCGCCCGCTCGACCGAAGCCTGCCTCGCCCTCGGCGTGCCGAACGTCGCCGTGATCCTCGGCGAAGGGGGTTCGGGCGGCGCCATCGCGATCGCCACCGCCAATCGCGTGCTGATGCTCGAGCACGCGATCTACAGCGTGATTTCTCCGGAAGGGGCGGCCTCGATCCTCTGGCGCGATACCTCGAAAGCCCAGGAGGCGGCGACCAGCATGAAGATCACCGCCCAGGACCTCATTCGATTCGGCGTCATCGACGCCATCGTCAAGGAACCCATGGGCGGCGCCCACCGCGACCCCGCCGCCGCCATCGCGGCAGCCGGCGCGGCCATTGCGGCGGCCTTCGCCGAGCTCCAAGGGCTCGACCGCGAATCAGTGCGCACGCAGCGGCGGGAGAAGTTCCTGGCGATCGGCCGGACGATCGGCTGAAGGCGCGAGGCGGCGGCCTGCGACTTATCCTCACGTAAAATACTGGGAACAGTACTGTTCTATTCTATTTTCATCTTTCAAATACATAGGAGCCACTTGCGGCGACCTTCTGGGGCTTTACCGGCCGTTCACCATTCGCGTGGTGGGATGTTCCGGGGAACAACTTCGCCTTGCTTAGACCACATCTTAACGATAACGGTAGCTCAACGAACGTATGGGGAATCTCAACGGTCGGGGGAGTTCAGCGTTGAAACGGCGGTGGCCTGCAGCCCGCGCCTCTTTGGCATTGGCGGCGATTGTTGCTGCGTCGGCGCTTGCCGCGTGCGACACCGACGGCACGTCCGGTGCCTCCGTGGCGCGGGCGATGAAGCCGCTTTCGCCCGAGATGATGTCGCTGCTCGCCGAAAAGCACATGCCGAAGGAATCGCCGATCCTCGTGCGCATCTTCAAGGAAGAGGCGGAGCTCGAGGTCTGGAAGCAGGACGACAGCGGCCGCTTCGCGCTGCTCAAGACCTACCCGATCTGCCGCTGGTCGGGCGAACTCGGACCGAAGATCAAGCAAGGCGACCGCCAGGCGCCCGAGGGCTTCTACACGATCACGCCCGGGCAGATGAATCCCAACTCCAACTACTATCTCTCGTTCAATCTCGGATTCCCCAACGCCTACGACCGCGCCAACGACCGGACCGGATCGTTCCTGATGGTGCACGGCGACTGTTCGTCGGCGGGCTGCTACGCGATGACCGACGAGCAGATCGGCGAGATCTACGCACTCGGCCGCGAATCGTTTTTCGGCGGCCAGAAGTCGTTCCAGGTCCAGGCCTATCCGTTCCGGATGACCGCGCTCAACATGGCCAGGCACCGCAACAATCCGGCCATGCCGTTCTGGCGCATGATCAAGGAAGGCTACGACCATTTCGAGGTCTCGCACCTCGAGCCCAAGGTCGACGTGTGCGAAAAGCGCTACGTGTTCGACGCGGTGCCGCGCGGAGGCGCGAACACGCCGCTCAACTTCTCGCCGCGCGGCCCCTGCCCGCCGTACGAAGTGCGTCCGGACATCGCCGCCGCGGTCGCGCAGAAGCAGCAGCGTGACGAGCGCGAGTTCGCCGAACTGGTGGCGAGCGGCACGCAGACCGTCGCCATCCATACCGGAACCGACGGCGGCATGAATCCCGTCTTCATGGCGCGGCTGCGCTCGCCGGATCGCTTCGACGACAATGGTCGCATTCAGCCCGTCCTGGCCTCGCTTCCCGCGTTGCCGCCGACCGTCAATCCGCCGCGCACACCCGACGTCGTGGCCACGACCGGCAGCGTGACCGTCGCCGACGTACCGCTGCCGCGCACGGCTCCACGCCGCAGGGTCGGCACGACGGCGACCGCGACGGCCAACGTCGACGAGCCTTCGCTGACCAACAAGCTGATGGGCCTGTTCTCGACCGCATCGGCCGACTCCGCGCCGACCGCACGCTCCGTGCCCTCGCGATCCGATTCCGGCAATCCAATCGACCGGGTGTCGAAATGGATCGGCCTGGGGAGTTCGGACGAATCGAAGTCTGCCCCGCCCGCCCCGAAGGCCCGACCGTTGCACACGGCGACGGCGCCTCACGCCGACAGCCCGGCGGCGAGCCGGCCGGCCCCGCAGCCCCGCACGGCCGCCCCGCAGCAGACCGAGCCGCCTGCCGCCCCGCAGACGCAGCAGGCCCAACCCCAGGTCGCCGAGGCGGCAGACGAGGCCGTTAAGCCTGCTGCAAATACCGCCCCGGCGGGCAACGAACCCCTGATGCACGGGGCCCAGCCCATGCTACCATCGGCGAGCTTCGACAGCCGCTGGAGTGCGTTCCGCTGACCGGGACAAGGGTCCCCTGCCGAACGAGCCGGCGCCCGGAGCGTGACTGATCGAAACTGCCTGCAACCAACGAGAGAAAGCGAAGGTAATGAACAAGCGATTGCTGATTGGGGGCGCATGTCTTGCTGCGCTCGTTCTCCCGATGACCGCACAGGCCCAGGGTGTTCCGGGCGGCGCCGCTCACGGCTTCTATGAGGGCGGCCGCATCGCGGGTCCGGTCGGCGCGGTCGTCGGAACCGCCGTCGGTGGCGTCATCGGCGGCGTCGAAGGCGTGCTCGGCATTCCTCCGAGCTATGCGGCTGCGGAACCGGCGCCCGTCCGTCCGCACGTTCGCCACCGCCATCATCGCCGGCATCACCGCTGAACGGGCGGCGCGGCAATTCCGCGCCGACCCACGCGACATGAAAATGGCCGGGCTTGCCCGGCCATTTTTATCGTCTACTGGTACTGGCGTTCCCGATGGACGCGCCATCGGGCGCTCCGCGCAGGCCGTACCGTCCGGCTCAGGCGTAGCGGCCGTGGCAGTGCTTGTATTTCTTGCCCGATCCGCACGGGCACGGCTCGTTGCGGCCGACCTTGCCCCAACTCGCCGGATTGGCGGGATCGCGCTGGACCGCGGGCGCGGCAGCCGCTCCGGTCGCCGTCAGCAGGCCCGCGCCGGCAAGCGCCATCTCGTCCTCACCGGTCGAGGGATCGATCTTGTGCGCCTCCATGTAGGGCAATGACGGGCCGGGCTGCTCCTCGGGCGGCGGCGCCGGCAGGATCTCGACGCGCATGAGCTGCGCGGTCACCGCCTCGCGCAGGTTCTGGCTCATCGCCTCGAACAGGTTGAACGCTTCCGCCTTGTATTCGTTGAGCGGATCGCGCTGCCCGTATCCGCGCAGGCCGATCACCTGGCGCAGATGGTCGAGCATGAGCAGATGCTCGCGCCAGAGATGATCGAGCGTCTGAAGCAGGATCGATTTCTCGACGTAGCGGATCACGTCGGCGCCCCACTGGGCGACCTTCGCGGCCATGTGCTCGTCGGCGCGGCGCTCCACGCGCGCGAAGATCTCCTCGTCGGCGATGCCTTCTTCCTTCGCCCACTCGTCGACCGGGATGTCGAGGCCCAGCACGCGCTGCAGTTCTTCCTTGAGGCCCTTGGTGTCCCATTGCTCCGGATAGGCGTTTTCCGGCACGTGCTTGGCGACGAGGTCGTCGATCACGGTGTGGCGCATGTCGGCGATGATCTCCGCCGCCGACTCGTCCTTCATCCATTCGACACGCTGATCGAAGATCACCTTGCGCTGATCGTTCATCACGTTGTCGAACTTGAGGATGTTCTTGCGGATGTCGAAGTTGCGCGCCTCGACTTTCTGCTGCGCCTTCTCCAGCGCCTTGTTGATCCAAGGGTGGACGATCGCCTCGTCCTCCTTGAGCCCCAGGCGCTGGAGCATGCCGTCCAGCTTGTCCGACCCGAAGATGCGCATCAGGTCGTCTTCGAGGGAGAGGAAGAACTTCGAACGGCCCGGGTCGCCCTGGCGGCCGGAGCGGCCGCGCAACTGGTTGTCGATCCGGCGGCTCTCATGCCGTTCGGTTCCGAGCACGAAGAGACCGCCGGCGGCGAGCGCCTTCTCCTTCAGGCGCGCGACCTGCGCCTTGATCTCCGCCACCCTCCGGTCGCGCTCGGGGCCTTCGGGAACATCCTTGAGCTCCTGGCGCACGCGCATGTCGACGTTGCCGCCGAGCTGGATGTCGGTGCCGCGGCCCGCCATGTTGGTCGCGATCGTGACCGCGCCCGGAACGCCGGCCTGCGCCACGATGTAGGCTTCCTGCTCGTGATAGCGCGCGTTGAGGATGGCGAAGACCTTGGCCTTCGAGGCGCCTTCGTCGCCCGAGTAGAGCGCCGCGAACGCGTTGGGGTCGGAGAAGTCGTGCTGCTCCCATCCGGCCTGGCGCAGCATTTCGGCGAGGCTCTCCGACTTCTCGATCGACGTCGTGCCGACGAGCACCGGCTGGCCGCGTTCCTTGCAGTCGTGGATGAGCGCGAGGATCGCCCGGTATTTTTCCGCCGCCGTGCGGTAGACCTCGTCGT
Source organism: uncultured Hyphomicrobiales bacterium (assembly GCA_964538565.1). Taxonomy (GTDB): domain Bacteria; phylum Pseudomonadota; class Alphaproteobacteria; order Rhizobiales; family Xanthobacteraceae; genus CAYVBN01. The sequence continues at coordinate 7,181 of CAZIGW010000080.1, forward strand.
CCTCGTCGAGACGCATCACCGGCATGTTGGTCGGGATCTCGAGCACCTCGAGATTGTAGATGTCGAGGAACTCGTCGGCCTCGGTCGCCGCCGTGCCGGTCATGCCGGCGAGCTTCTCGTACATGCGGAAGTAGTTCTGGAACGTGATCGAGGCGAGCGTCTGGTTTTCCGGCTGGATCGGCTGGCGCTCCTTGGCCTCGAGCGCCTGGTGCAGGCCTTCCGAATAGCGCCGTCCCGGCATCATGCGTCCGGTGAATTCGTCGATGATGACGACCTCGCCGTTGCGGACGATGTAGTCCTTGTCGCGCTGGAACAGCTTGTGCGCGCGCAGCGCCTGGTTGACGTGATGGACGGTTGAGACGTTCTCGATGTCGTAGAGCGACTCGCCCTTGAGCAGATCCGCCTGCTGCAGCATCTGCTCCATCTTCTCCATGCCGGCTTCCGTCAGCGTCACGGCGCGCTGCTTCTCGTCGACCTCGTAGTCGCCCTTGTCGAGCGCCGGGATGTAGCTGTCGATCGTGTTGTAGAAATCGCTGCGATCATCGAGCGGACCGGAGATGATCAGCGGCGTGCGCGCCTCGTCGAT
>CAZIGW010000081.1:0-3236 GCA_964538565.1 uncultured Hyphomicrobiales bacterium
ATTCCGCGTCGCCTATCGGCCGGAACCCCCGACCATCGTTCAAATTTGCGATTTCACTAGGCTTGATCCAGATATCGCGTCCGAGCGCATAATTGCCGTTCAGATTGTCCCGGATCGCTTGCAGGTCGGTGACATTGTTGACCAGCATGTAGGCGGTCAACTGCGCCGGGCCATCGTTACCGTTGTCCGCGTAGGACGAATATTCGGTCGGCTTCTGATATTTGGGGATGCCGCCGCCGGGAGAAGGATTGTAGAAAATCGACACCGGACCGGCGGTCGAGATCCAGCCTCCTTCAAACGTCACGGTTCCAAGGCCCGTGCCGGTGTTGTCGGCGCGCAGGTTCACTGCTGCGCCACCGGTATTGTTGATGCCGGCGTTCACCTCGATATTGTGGGCAGCGCTGAGCGTCAGCGAATTACTCGTGCTCCAATTGATGGCCGACGCCACAGTAATGTCGCCGACCTGATTTCCTGAATTGCCGGTTGTGATCAGCACGTTGGAGCTTGCCAACAAACCTTCCAGCGTCGTGACGTCGAGAGTTGAATCATCGCCAGTCGGCGTGAAGATGCCGTTACTCTCTGTGCCATTTGTTGTCGGCGCCGAACTGATCGTCACATTTTCCGGATCCAGCAGCAGCGTGCCGGTCTTGCCGTTGCTGGCGCTGAGATCGACCAGCCCGGTGAAATTCAGGACGTTCTTGCCCGATACCTCCGCGAAGCCGCCGTCGCCCGAGGTCGCGCCGCCGCGCGCGAAGATGTGGCCGCCGAACGTCGTCGTGCCGTCCGACCACACCACGACCTTGCCGCCGTCGCCGCTCGTCTTCGCCGAGGCGTCGATCGTCGTCGGCGCGTCGATCGTCACGCTGGTGGCGTTCGGAATGGCGGTGCCTTCGAGCCCCTCATGGGGCAGCGACGCAACCGCCGCCGCCGGATGGCCGCCCGACACGTCGCCGCCGATCAGCACCTTGCCGCCGCCTGCGTCGCCCGAGGCGTCGAGCGTCGCGCCCGCGAAGGCGAGCGCCTCGCCGGTCACCTGGATGGTGCCGCCCTTCGTGCCCGGCGTCCTGCCGGCCGCCGAAAGCGTGCCCGAGACCTTCACCTTCTGCTGCGGCGCGCCGGCGGGCTTGGATGCGCCGGTCGCCGCGCCGAGCACGATCATGCCGTTCTGCTGGCCGATCGAATTGGCCTCGATCAGCCCGCTGGTGTTGATGACGGAATCGACCACCTGGCGGGCCGCCGCCGCCGTGAGCTCGACGCGGCCGCCGTCCGCCTTGATGGCGCCGTCGTTCTTCACGAGCGCGTCGAGCGTCTGCCCGGTGGCGACATCCTTCACCGAGGCCGCGACCTCGTCGCCGACCGAAAGCGTGATCAGCTTGTCGCCGTAGAAGTCGAGGGTGAAGCCGTTGCCGGACGCGAGCCCGACCTTGCCGAGTGTCGCCGTGATGGTGCCGCTGTTGCGCACGCCGGGCGCGACCAGCGCGGCGAAGCCCCCGCTCTGCGCCGTGATGGTGCCGAGGTTGACGATCGAGGCGTCGAGCCGGCCGGGGATGTTGAACAGATAGCGCCCGGCCATGAAGTCTTCGTTCTTGATGTCGTTCGTCGTCGCCAGGAAGCCTGCGGTGTCGATCGTCGCAGTCGAGCCGAACAGGATGCCGTCGGGATTGACGAGAAAGACGCGGCCGTTGGCGGTGACGGTGCCGTAGATCTGCGAAGGGCCGAGCCCGCCGGTCACGCGGTTGAGCGTCACCGAGGAGGCGCCCGGCTGCACGAAGCGCGTGGTCTCGCCGCCGCCGATGTTGAAGGTGTTCCAGTTGATGATCGCCTTCTCGGTCGACTGCGTGACGGTGACGCTCGACGTCCCCTCACCGCTCACGCTGGCGCTGCCGCCCACGACCGTCGAGCCGAGCGGATTGGCGTTCGCCACGCCAAACGCCATCGGCGCCAGGGCCGAGGTCGCCAAGAGCAGGATGCGCACGCGCTGCATGGTCAGATCCTAATCCATCAACCCGGTTGCGGAACGGCTCTCCACATGGTCCCGCTCTGCTTCATTTGCTTGAGCATGGTCTTGCCCGAAAACCGGTGCCCACTTTTCGGGGACCATGCTTATTCCATCTGTTTGAGCATGGTCTTGCCCGAAAACCGGTGCCCACTTTTCGGGACCATGCTTATTCCATCTGTTTGAGCATGGTCTTGCCCGAAAACCGGTGCCCACTTTTCGGGACCATGCTCTAATACTTGGCCACCGCCGCGAAGAAGAAACGCCAGTCGTCGCGCGGGCCCTCCACTGCCTTCGCGACCTGCAGATCGGCGTTGAGATAGCCGAGCCAGCCGAGCCGGACGCCGGCGCCGGCCGAGGCCGCCGTCACGTTCGCCGTCGTGCCGACCGCGGCGTCGCGCGTCCAGAGCTGGCCGTAGTCGCCGAAGCCGTAGAGCTGGAAGGCGGAAACCAGCGGCAGCCCGAGCGGCACGTCGTAGCGCAATTCGCCGATCCCCTCGAAGCAGCTGTCGCCGAGGATCTGCGAGGGATCGAAGGCGCGGCCGAAGAAGCGTCCGCCGTAGCCGCACTGCTCGGGCGAGAGCAGCGGGGTGAACGCGTACTGGCCGTAGGCGGCGAGGAAGGCCGAGAAGTTGTGCCCGAGCGGCTGAAGGTGGTTGGCGTTGGCTTCGAGCTTGCTGAAGTCGACGCGGCCGGCGGCGCGCGAGGCGAGCAGATTGCCGTTCTGCGTGCTGCCGAGCCCGTCGAAGCCCTGGCTGTAGATGAGCCCGTACTGGTTGATGCCGCCCAGCGGATCGGCCATGTCGCCGTCGGCGCGCACGCGCACGCCGCGCAACCGGTCCTCGTTGAACGGCGACTGCAGCACGTCGCTGTGGCTGTCGCTGGCGAAGAACAGGCCGCCGAGCGTGAGGTTGCGCTCGCGCGAGCGGATGACCGGATAGGAAAGGCCCGTCTCCACCACGGTGCCGAGGGTCTTGAACTCGAGGGTCTCGAGCGCGACCGTGCCGGGCTTGCCCCAACTGTCGCTGCCGTTGACGAAGAACGTGAGCCCCTCGGTGTTGAGCACCTGCCGATAGTTGCCGGCGACGTACTGCAGCTCGTTGAGCTGGGTGGCGCCCGCGTAGGTGACGGTCAGCGCCTCGTGCTGGCCGAGCAGGTTGTTGACCGTCGCCGACGACAGGAACTGGATCGGCCCGCGCGCTTGCGTGCCCCGATTGTCGAGGCGGGCGATGGCGTCGAG
>CAZIGW010000082.1:0-4653 GCA_964538565.1 uncultured Hyphomicrobiales bacterium
AGCGGCGCGAGCACCGGCGCATCGGTGAAGAGTTGCGAGTGGCAGGTGCGGCAGGTCGCGACCGATGGAATGCCAGCAAACGCGGACGTTTCGACGGAAGAATGGCAGTAGCGGCAATCGAGGCCATCGTCACCGACGTGATGCTTGTGACTGAACGGGATCGGCTGCTCGACCGGCACATTGCGCGCGACGGGAGCCTGGGTGGCGACCCGGTACAGGAACGCCGCGGCGACTGCCGCCAGTAGCGCGCCAAGCGCCACTCCTTTCAGCAGCAATAGCTGCCGGGGATGAAATACCTGCGCCATGTGAGAGGGTCGCCGCGCGCGTGCTCAATCTCGATCGGCGGACGCGCGGTGGGCTGGCAGCAAGCCGTGTACCGCGGCGGCCGCGAGTCAGGCTTGCGGCGGCGCGCGCCGATGCGCGTACAACAGCGCGCCCACGCCGATGAGTCCGGCTCCGATACCGATAGCTCGACGGTGCGTCACGACCCAGAGCGCGCGGCTGCGCGCCCGAGCTTCCGGGTCGAAGCGACCGTGCGCGCCGTGATCTCCAGGAGGCGAGCGCCAGAGGTTGTCGGGGCGCGCAGGCGTGACGGGACTGTGGTCGAGCTGCGAGTCGAAGCCGGTGCGGGCGAGGTAACGATCGAGCACCGGCGCGAAGAACCGGTTGGCCCACACGGCAAGCGAGGTCGAAACGCCGACGTTCACTTCGCGGCGGCGATGCTTTGCGGCCCACACGATGGCGCGCGCGGCGACCTCCGGCTGAAAAACAGGCGCCACGGGACGCGGCTCGCGCGGCATGCGCGTGAGACACCAGTCGAACTGCGGCGTATTCAGCGCCGGCATTTGCACCATCGTCACGCGCACGCGGCTCTTGCGGTGGAGCAGCTCGCATCGCAGGGAATCCGTGAAGCCGCGAATGGCGAATTTGGCTCCGCAGTAGGGCGCCTGCAGCGGTATCGCGCGATATGCGAGTGCGGAGCCCACTTGAACGATGACGCCGCGATCGCGCGGAAGCATGCGATGCAGGGCCGCGAGCGTGCCATTCACCGTGCCCAGGTAAGTGACTGCCGTGACGCGCTCCACCTCCTTGGGCTGCACGAGCGACACCGGCGAGACGACGGTGACCATCGCGTTGTTGACCCACACGTCGATCGGGCCGAGCTCCGTTTCGACGCGTGCCGCCGCGGCTTCGACGGCATTGCTGTCGGAGACATCGAGCGGAATGGGGAGCGCGCGCCGGCCGAGCTCGCGGATTTCCGCGGCGGCCGCCTCGAGCGCTTCGCCGTTACGCGCGAGCAAGGCCACGTCGGCCCCGTTGGCTGCGAACTCGCGCGCGGCCGCGCGACCGACGCCGGCACTGGCGCCGGTCACGACGACGACGTTCATGCGGTTGAACATGTGTGGCGTGTCTCGTGCGGAGGCTCGGACGAAGCCCGCCGCATACGTCGTGCCCGTGTGCGAGCGTCAGTCCGTTCAGTTCGAGTGAAACGGATCGAATCGCGGCCTCGCGCGGTGACGGAATGATTGTTGCGGCTTGCAATCTTCCATCGAGCTCGAGCGTGGACGGGTCACGCGCACGAGCCCACCGTCGAGCTCGCCCCAGGCGGGCCGCTCCTGAGGAGCCACCATGCCGAATGAAGCCGTTCCGCTTTGCACCGTGATCTACGATGGTCAGCGCGTGTCGGGGCCGGCGGACCGTCCGCTCATCGATTTCCTGCACGCCAACGGAATCGACTTGCCGCACGTCTGCTATCACCGCTCGCTGCGCCCCTTGCAGACATGCGACGCGTGCTGGGTGGAAGTGGGCGGCGAGCTCAAACGCGGCTGCACGCTGCGCTCCGCCGACGGTCTCGAGCTGAGGAGCGCCACCGAGCGGGCGCGCCGCGCGCGCGAGGAGGGGATGGACCGACTGCTCGCGAAGCACGAGCTGTACTGCACCGTATGCGAGAACAACACCGGAGACTGCACGCTCCACAACACATTCGCGCAAATGAATCTGCCGGTGCAGCGCTATCCGTTCCAGCGCAAGCCGTACGAGAAGGACTTCTCGAGTCCCTTCTACACGTACGATCCCGATCAGTGCATCCTCTGTGGTCGCTGCGTCGAGGCGTGCCAGAACGTTGAGGTGAACGAGACGCTCAGCATCGATTACACCGCCGAGCATCCGCGCGTGCTGTGGGACGGCGGCAAGCCGATCGACGAGTCCTCGTGCGTGCACTGCGGGCACTGCGTGACCGTGTGTCCATGCAACGCGCTCATGGAAAAGACGATGCAGCCGGATGCGGGCCCGTTCACGTCGATGCCGCCCTCGCTGAAGCGCGCGCTCATCGATCTGGTGAAGTCGCTCGAGACCACGATCGGCGCACCGCCCATCACGATGATCTCGCAGCTCGACGCGCATTGGCGCCAGCCCGAGATCAAGCGCACGAAGACGGTGTGCACCTACTGCGGAGTGGGCTGCGCATTCGAGATGTGGACGCGCGATCGCCAGATTCTGAAGGTGCAGCCCGTCGCGGACGCGCCGGCGAACGGCATTTCCACGTGCATCAAGGGCAAGTTCGCATGGGACTTCGTGAACAGCCCGCAGCGCCTCACGACGCCGCTCATCCGCGAGAAGCGGCGCTTTCGCGAAGCGAGCTGGGACGAGGCGCTCGACCTCGTGGCGCGGCGGCTGCTCGAGATTCGCGATCGGCACGGAGCGGAGAGCATCGGCTTCATCGGCTCGAGCAAGGCGAGCAACGAGGAAGCGTATCTCACCCAGAAGATCGCGCGGCTCGTCATCGGCACGAACAGTGTCGACAACTCGTCGCGCTACTGCCAGAACCCCGCGACGATGGGTCTCTTCCGCACGGTGGGCTATGGCGGCGACTCGGGCGGCATCGTTGATATCGAGCAGGCGGACCTCGTCGTGCTGGTGGGCACCAACACGGCCGAAAATCATCCCGTCATCGCGTCACGCATCAAGGCGGCGCACAAGCTGCGCGGACAGAAGCTGCTCGTCGTCGATGTGCGCAAGCACGAGCTGGCGGCGCGCGCCGATCTGTTCCTGTGCCCGAAGCCGAGCACCGATCTCGTGTGGGCCTCGGCGCTGGCGCGCTACATGTTCGAGCACGGCTATGCCGACACGGATTTCCTTGCGCGGCGCGTGAACGGGGTCGACGCGTATCGCAAGTCGCTCGAGCCGTTCACGCTCGAATTCGCGGCAGAGGTGACGGGCGTGCCGCGCGAGCAGCTCATCGCGGCAGGCGAGATGATCGGCAAGGCCGAGCGCGTGTGTCTTCTCTGGGCCATGGGGATCACGCAGCACTCGCATGGAGCGGATATCAGCACGGCGCTTTCGAACTTGCTCCTGGTCACCGGCAACTACGGCCGTCCGGGGACCGGCGGCTATCCCATGCGCGGCCACAACAACGTGCAGGGTGCGAGCGACTTCGGCTGCTTGAAGAACGTGTATCCCGGCTACGAGCACGTCGACGACGAGAAGATCCGCGCCAAGTGGGCGCGCGCCTGGGGCGTACCGCCCGAGCGGCTGTCGAACAAGATCGGGCTCGACAATTTCGACATGGTGCTGCACGCGGGCGAGGGGAAGCTGAAGGCGATGTACGTCATCGGCGAGGAGACCGCGATCTCCGACGCGCACGCAGCGCATACCCAGGATGCGCTCACGAAGCTCGAGTTCTTTGTCGTGCAGGACATCTTTCTGAGCCGCACCGCCGAGTTCGCGGACGTCGTGTTGCCCGCGAGCGCGAGTGTGGAGAAGGAGGGCACCTTCACGAGCACCGAGCGCCGCATCCAGCGCTTCTACGAAGTGATGAAGCCGCTCAGCGGCACTCGGCCGGACTGGCAGATCCTCACCGATCTGGCGCGCCGCATGGGGCACGACTGGGGTTACACGCACCCCTCGCAGATCATGGCCGAGGTTGCCGGAATTGCCGAGATGTTTCGCGGTGTGAGCTATGAGCGTCTCGCCGGCTGGCACTCCCTGCAGTGGCCGGTGAAGGAGGACGGCACGGACACGCCGCTGCTCTACACGGAGCGCTTTCACTCCGCGGACGGCCGCGCGACGCTGTTTCCGCTCGAGTGGAAGCAGCCCGCGGAGGCGCCCGATAGCGAGTACGACCTTTCGCTCGACAACGGCCGTATGCTCGAGCACTTCCAGTCCACCAACCAGACCGGGCAGGGGCCGCGCATCCGGCACGAGGTGCCGGACTGGTTCGTCGAGGTGAGCCCGGAGCTCGCGGCCGAGCGCGGCATCGAGGATGGCACGTGGTTGCGTGTGAGCTCGCGGCGCGATTCGGTGGAGGTGCGTGCGGTCGTCACGGATCGCGTGCACGGAAAGACCCTGTACCTGCCCATTCACCATTCGAAGCCCGCGGCCAATGCGCTCACCGGCGAGCATCACGACCCGGATGTGAATACACCCGGATACAAGGAGACCGCGGTCAAGATGGAAGTGCTGCCGAAGCGCGGCGCGCCGCCGCTGCCGTATCACAACTATCGGTACGGTCACCCGACGCCGAACGGCGGCCCGCACGTCGAGGACAAGTGGCAGCGGCCGGACTACGTGCCGCCGCCGGCACATCAATCGCATCCGGAGCGCATGTGATGGCTGAAGCAATTCGATATTCCGTCCCCCCGCCGCCGCGCATCG